>JAPOYG010000024.1 GCA_026706755.1 Acidobacteriota bacterium | reverse complement strand
AGCTGTCCCCCACCGGCTTCGAGTACGTCAGGTAGACGAAGCCGTTGTCGCCGAACTCCGGGTGCACCGCGACGTCCATCAGTCCCGCCAGCGGGGCCTCGCTGTACACCTCGGGCACGCCGGCGATCGGGTTCGAGTCGAGCGCGCCGCCGCGGATTCGCCGCAGCGTGCCCAGCCGCTCGGTCACGAGGATGCTCTCGTCGGGCAGGAACGCGAGTCCCCAGGGGTAGGTCAGTCCCTCGGCCACGACGACCACCCGAATCCGCTGCCCCGTGGCGGTGTCGTACTCGCGCGGCCCGTCGGGAAGCGGGACGGGCGGAATGCCCTCGGCCGCGAACGACTCGGGTTGCGGCGCATCCTCCTGCGCCTCCACGGCGGCCGGAGCGACGAGCGCCAGCAGCGTCGCGGCGAGGAGCGCGGTCGCGCGCCCGGGCGGGCGTGTTGCGTGTCTCGCCGGCGCGGAACTCCTGCGTCGCAAGCTCCTGGGTCTCATCATGATCGTCCTCCGGATCGTCCTCCGGCGGCCCGAGCGCGGCCGCCGCCCCATGCTATCCGACCTGTCGGGGCCGTGGGGCGGAATCACTTCCGCTTCCGGCGAGCCCATCGGACAGCGTCGGCCACGTCCGATTCCGACGGGTCCGACCCCGCATGTCTCGCGCGCACCGCGTCCGAGTCTGCCACCGTGTCCTCACGGCCGATCATCACCTCCGTCGCCTTGACGATCGCCGTCGCCTCCTGGCCGCGCCGAAGCCGGAGCTCGTCGACTGCGTCGCGGGTGATGACCGCCGTGAGCTGCTGCTCGCCGATGCGCAGCCGGACCTGCGCGAGCAGCCCTTCGCGCCGCACCTCCTCCACCACGCCGCGCAGTCGGTTGCGCCCGCTCAACGACACCAGGACGCCGCCGTTCCGCCGCCGCCGGCTGCGGCCGGGCGGTGCGCCGCGGCTGGCCAGCAGGCGGTCGACCTCCTCGTCCGAGATCCGGTAGTGCCCGCCCGCCGTCCGGGTGGTCCGGACGCTGCCGTGGTAGATCCACTGCTTGAGCGTGGAGTAGCCGACGCCGAGCCGTCCCGCCGCCTCCCGGACCGTCAGCAGTGCCATCGTGCGCTCCCGGCGTGCCCTGGGCAGGGAGTGCCCCCGGCTCGTCCGTCCGTTCGCACAGCAGCCGCGGGATTCACCACGCTATGGAGACGACGAGAGCCCGACCTGCATCGGCCCATCGTACCGCAGCGTTGCCGACCGCAGTACTCTCCGGTCAGCCGCGGAGTGATTACAGTGTACGTGTGCCCACCACGACCCGCATAGTCAGGATCGGGAACTCCAGAGGGATTCGCATCCCCAAGGCGTTGCTCGAGCTGGCCGACCTGTCGGACGAAGTCGAGCTGCTTGCCGAGCCGGGACGCCTCGTGGTGCGGGCCCCTCGGAGGTCGCGCGATGGCTGGGAGGCCGCTGCGCAGGAGATGCGCGCCTCCGCCGAGGACCTGTTGCTAGACCTGCCGCGTCCGACCGCCTTTGACGCTGGGGAATGGGAGTGGTAGGGCGGCATGGGCGACTCGGAGGTGGTCTCAGGCGTCCTCTCCCCGCCTTCCCGCCCCGAATGTGTCTGCCAGCAGGTCGAGCTTCGCCGTGACCTCGGCCGGAATCGAGGCCGGTTCCACGAGCTCCACGAGCCGGTGCAGCTCCCCTTTGCGGAGCAGCATCGGGCGGCCGAGCCGGTCGGCCAGGCGGCGAAAGAACTCCTCGGCGAAGTCGCCGAGCTTGACGGCTCCCGTGCTCGACTCCCAGACCAGACGGGCGGCATCGGCGTCGAGCCCCTGCCAGGTCGCGATCGGCTCTTCGGTCTCCAAGCCCGACATCGGATAGAGCAGGCGGACCTCGATCCGCGCCGCCTCGGCAATCAGATCGGGATGCTGCAAGGTCTGCTCGTCCGGCGTGCAGTACACCAGGTCGTCCCCTTGGTTGCGGAAGCGCATGGTGACCGGTTCGACCCTGCCCTCGTGCAACACGCCGACCGTGACCAGGAGCGGTATATCCCGGTTTCAGCTTCGAACGTGCGTGTTGTGCCAGAAGTAGCGGGTGCGCTGTACCGGAACCGAGACGATGCCCAGCCGGTTGAGCGAGGTCGACGTGCGCTTCCTGGAAGGCGCCTGGCCCTTGTTGCCGTGCCAGGTTGCGACCGCCTGCGACCAGAGCGCGATGGCCTGCATGGCGGTGGTCTTGCCACAATTGTTGGGACCGATGAGCACCGCCGGATGGTCCAGCTCGATGCGCTGCCGGTCGCCGAAGCGCTTGAAGTTCTGAATCTCCAGGTAGTGGAGCAGCCTCACGCCGCTTCCTCCCCGGGGAGTGCCTGTTTCCGCCTGGTCATAGATAGCGCTCGCCGTTCCATTCCGGCACCTGCTGGTTCTGCTTCAGACGCAGACGCTGCAGGTTGACGGCGGAGTAGTAGCTCTCCAGATCCGCGTCCATCACCGCGACGCCCGGCAAGCTGACGGAGGCCTCGAGCGCGAAGCGCTCGGCCAGCGCGCGGTTCGGGCTCTCCCGGTACGCGTCCCTCCACCACTGGAGGATCCGGTCCTGCGCGGCCCTCAGCACGCGGTCGGTTGGCAGGCGGTCGCGCTTCTCCCGCTGATTGACCGCCCTGTGCGCCGGCATGAGGTTCCAGAGGTCGCCGCAGGGCCATACCGTCCAGGGGAAGCAGTGGTCGATGTCCACGTTGGCCGCGGTCAACCGCTTGCCGCTCCATACGCAGTGGAGCTTGCGGGTCGAGAGAAGGAACCCGGCGCGCTCCCGCGCCACACCCACGTCGCGATTCGGGTCCTCCCATGCCATGGCGGACGAGAGCTGCGCCTCCTCGAGAGTCCGGCCCTGTCGCTCCGCGTACGCGCGCGTGACGCGGATCCACTCGGCCTTGATGGCCGGCTCGATCCACGCGGTGAAGCGCTGCACGGCAACCCACAGGTTCATCGGTACCAACATGGTTCCGAAGCTTGCCAGATAGGGCGCGTCCAGTCGGACCGTGCTCGTCGAGCGCGCGCCGCCCGTGCGGCGGTCCACGGGAAGTATGGAGCGCGGCTCGTTCGGATACGTCATGTAGCGGACCGGCATCTTCTCGATCGTGCGGGCGGCGTCCTTCAGCGCCTGGTGGAGAGCGGCGGCCGGATTCGCCGCCGAGCACGGTGCCGACTCGCAGATCGAGGTGAGAGGTCGCGCCGAGTCTCCCGAAGGCGGCCCTGGCGAAGCCGAGCCGGTCCGCGCCGCGGGTGTTGAGGGGGCTCTGGGGCAGATCCGCGCGAAGCAGTGGTGTGTACAGGCGCAGCCAGGTCAGCGCGACGAGGCCCATCGGGATCGCTACGTGATCGTCATCCACGGGGGCGACGAATCCTCCCGCGCCGTCGGCGATTCGGCAGAGCACGCGGAGCAGACCGAGCTTGTAGGTGGAGCTCTTGTCGTCGTTCAGGATGACGTGGCGCAGCAGCGGCAACGCACCCGTGCCGTCGTCGGGCAGGCGAATCGCCAGCTGCGTCCAGCGGACGTCCTCGCGGCCCAGGTGGTCATCCGCTTCGACCTCGCGCTCCACGAACGCGCCGTGGTCGCGCGCCAGGATTCGGATCTCTTCGGCCGAGACGGGATGGAACCGGCGTGCCGGCTCCGCCGGGCCGCTCCTGAGCGTCATGGCCAGCACGCCGCCCGGTTTGAGCAGCGTGATCAGCTTGCGGAAGGCCCGCGCCCGATCGGATGGAGCGACATGCATCCATACGGCGCTGGCGAGTATCAGGTCGAAAGCGAGACCGGTCCGGAAGGTCTGCCTGAGGCCGGGCAGGGAGTCCGCGAGCCATTGTATGGAGGGATCGTCGTGACGTTCCCGGGCGATGGTCCGGAAGCGGGAGGACGGTTCCACCGCGACCACGTCGTAGCCCTTGCGCGAGAGCCACGCGGCGTCGCGGCCGCTGCCGGTGCCCACATCGAGCGCGGTGGCCGGGGCCGCCGGAAGGAGCTCCTTCAGCCAGTCGTGAACGCGTTCCGCGGGTACGGCCTCGTAGCGGTCCGACAGCTCGTCGGCGTGGGCGTCGCACCACGCGGCAGGGTCCGACATGGCGTGCGCAGTCTCGCGACCACCGTCCGGCGGTCCCGCCCCCCAGGCGGGCGTCCGCGGCGTCCGCTGCTACCCCGTACCGATACGCAGCACCGTGAAGAGCAGCCAGCAGGTGAAGCCGCCGACGACGGTCATCGACA
>JAPOYG010000679.1 GCA_026706755.1 Acidobacteriota bacterium | reverse complement strand
TGGGGCGGCGGATCGTGGGGCGGCGGCCCGGGTGGCGACGGTGCCGGACACGGCGGCCCGGGGAGCGACCGCGCGGGGAGCATCCGGCACGGGCGCGGTGGTCCGGGGAGCGAAGCCCCGGGGCCCGGCCTCGACGTCGCCGCGATCGAGCACCTCGATGCCCGGAGCCTGGCGATCGTCCGGGAGGACGGCGTGGCCCGGCGGCGCAACGTCCCGGTGCCGGCCGGGGCGGCGGTCGCGCTGCTGGTCCAGGTGGAGTGGCCCCCCGGGACGGAGCCGACGCCGGAGGCGGCCTACGCCGAGATCGGCGCCGCCCTGGAACCGGGCCCGGACCGCCACCCGGATGCCCCCCGCGACCGGCCGGGCGAGCCGCGGGTCGCGGCCCGGGACAGGCCGCACCCGCCGATGCCGGACACGCCGCTCGGGCGCCTCTGCCGCCTCCTGGCCGCCGCCGGCGTCCTCGACCACGCGGAGATCGCGCTGCCCTCCGACCCGCGCCGCCAGGCGGACTTCATCGCGGTCCGCGAGGCGGTGCCCGAGGGGGTCAATCGGCGGGTCGGCGAAGCGGCGCGGCGGCTGGGCCCCACCGTGGCCAAGACCGCCGCCGACATGATCGTCCCGTTCGAGCGCGTCGCGGAGAGCCTCGATCTCTTCCGCGCCGCGTTCGGCGCCCGCGGGCTCGACTACGCCATCTGGGGGCACCTGTCGGACGGTAACGTGCACCCCAACGTCATCCCCCGCACGGTGGAGGACGTCGCGCGCGGCCGGGAGGCGATTCTCGAATGCGGGCGGTCGGTCGTCGCCCTGGGCGGATCGCCCCTCGCCGAGCACGGGGTCGGCCGCAACCCCGTCAAGCAGGCCCTGCTCGGCCAGCTCTACGGCGCTGCGGGAATTGCGGAGATGCGCGCGGTCAAGGCGGCGCTCGATCCGGAGGGCAGGCTGGCCCCGGGCGTCCTCTTTTCCGAAACCGGCCGTTAGCCGGACGCACGAACGGCCGGCCCGTGCCGGGCATGGCCCGTGGCGGAACCGGCCGCTCCCGAGGTCCGAGGTGCGCCGTCAGTTCGCGGGGATGAGCGCGGCCTCCTCCGCCAGCCAGGCGTCGTAGTCGGCCTGCGACATGATGCTCACGAAGCCGCGCATCCGGTAGTGGCCCAGGCCGCAGAGCTGCGAGCAGTTGACCTCGAAGTCGCCGATCAGGTTCGGCACCCACCAGACCGGGATCTCGATGCCGGGGACGGCGTCCTGCTTCACCCGCATCTCGGCGATGCCCATGCTGTGGATGACGTCCTGCGACGACAGGTAGACGATCACCGGCTTGTCGACCGGCAGGTTCATCTGGTTGATCGACACGATGTCGTCGGCGCCGTTCGGGTCGCTGCGATCGAGCCCGATGGAGTTGGTCGGCGTGATCAGGCTGAGGTCGCGGCGCCCGAAGCGGCCGTCCGCGCCGGCGTAGTGCGAGTGCCACTCGAACTGCTTGCCGATCATGCGGACGACGGTCGCCTCTTCCTCCGGCGGGACCTCGTTGACGCGGCTCGCCCAGGCCGGGATGGCGAAGCCGACGAGCAGCACCGCCTCGACGACCGCCACGGTGATCTCGAGGTAGCTCGACGTGTGGCTGGTGACGCCGGTGTAGTCGGCCTTCGGGTTGGCCTTGGCCCGGAAGCGGATCAGGGTGTAGATGAAGAAGGCACCCCAGCCGACGAACAGCACCGCCATCAGCCAGTGGAGCAGCACGATCATGTTGTCGATCTCGGCGGCGTGCTCCGACGCCTGGACCGGCAGTCCCAGCAGTTCACTCATCCTACGATTCCCCTCCGGGTTCGGCGCGGCGCGCCGCGGCGTCGAACGATGGGTCGTTCCCGAGCGCCTGCCGGGAACGCTTCAGCAAGTGGAACATGAACCCGACGAAGCCGCTGAGCACGCCGCCGGTGACGCCGAGCAGCGTGAAGACGGCCCAGTTCAGGCTGCGGGCCTCGTCGGAGCCGGTCTCGAGGCCGAAGCAGATCGGGCACGCCGCGGCGACGGCCGGCGCCAGCACCAGCAGCGCCGCGGCCATCGGGACGGCCCGCGCGACGGACGAGCAGGTGGTGGTCATTGGCGATCTCCCGGTGCGCGGGCGTTCGGCCGGCCTCAGCGCATGCCTATCGCGCGCGTCTTCCGAACGAACCGCACCGCGTATACGGACATTCCCGCCACCGCCGCGAACGAGATTGCGGCGAAGGCGAGGTGGCCGAAGACGCCCCGCTCGCTCATGAACATCAGCGTGCCCCATACCGTCGTGAACGCGGCGAGCAGGATCGACGCCGCGATGAAGACGAGATGGATGGCTCGGAGCGACATCGGTCCACTCTGGCTCGCGACTCGTGCTCCCGGTCAGTGCCCGCCGCTCTCGGCGGCCGGCGCGTTCGCGTTCGGCACCGTGTAGTACTCGCCCACCTTGTCGGCGTGGCCGAGCAGGGGGATGAACAGCAGCACGATGAAGAAGAACGCGGTCAGCAGCAGCGTCGCGTAGATGCCCCGCTTCTCCTCGATGAGGTGCATGAAGAAGCTCACCACCAGCGAGCCCTTCGTGGCCGCGATGATGAGGGCCACGGTGACGGCCAGCGGCACCCCGAACGGGAGGTACGAGACCGCCACGGTGACGACGGTCAGCACCGCGAGGGCGGCGCCGACCTTCATGTACGTTCTGATGTGGGCTTGTACGTCTTCACTCATGAGTGGCCGTCCTACAGCAGGTAGAGCACGGGGAACAGGAAGATCCACACCAGGTCGACGAAGTGCCAGTAGAGCCCGGCCGCCTCGACCCGGTTCGTGAACTGCGCCTTGTTCGTCTCCCACATCTTCGCGCCCGGGCCGAGGAAGTAGGAGTTCACGATGACGCCGCCGATGATGTGCAGCGCGTGCAGCCCGGTCATCGTGAAGTAGATGGCCAGGTAGGTGCTCGTCCACGGGAAGTTGCCGATCTCGAACTCGTGGTTGTACTCGAAGGCCTTGATGATCATGAAGACCAGCGCCAGCGCGACGGTCAGCCCCATCCACTGCTTGTAGCGGTCGAGGTTGTCCATCTTCAGCGAGGCGTAGGCCAGCACCATCGTGACGCTCGAGCCGATGAGCACGGCGGTGTTGACGGCGCCCAGCGGCACGTTCAGCACGTCCACCCCGAGCGGCCACTCCGGCGCGATCAGGCGCAGCAGCACGTAGGACGAGAAGAGCGCGCCGAAGAGCATGACCTCGGACGCCAGGAAGAGCCAGATGCCGAGCTTGACGTTGTTGAGCCCGGTGTCGGCCCGTTCTTCGACGATGTACGGGATATCCATGACGTCGCTTACACCTTGGCCGGCTGGGCCGCCGAATCCGGTTCACCCTGCATCGTGAAGTCGTTCGGCGCGCCGGGCACGCTGTACTCGTAGGGCCCGCGGTACGCCACCGGCGGCGCCGCGAAGTTGCCGTGCGGCGGCGGCGACGGCGCCTGCCACTCGATGGTCGTGGCCTGCCACGGGTTGTCGCCCACCTTCTCGCCGCTCTTGATGCTGCGGAAGAAGTTGTAGATGAAGAAGATCTGGAAGAACGCGAGGCCCCAGGCGCCGATGCTGATGACCTCGTTCAGCCACAGGACGTCGGCGTTCATCTGGTACTGCGCGCCGCCGTCGTACATCCGGCGGTTCATGCCGGCGCTGCCCTGGTAGAGCATGGGCAGGAAGACGACGTTGATCGTGATGAACGATCCCCAGAAGTGGATCCGGCCGAGCAGGTCGCTCATCTTGCGGCCCGTCGCCTTCGGGAACCAGTAGTAGATGCCGCCGAAGAGCGCCATCAGCGTGCCCGGAGCGACCACGTAGTGGAAGTGGCCGATGACGTAGTAGGTGTCGTGCAGGTGGATGTCCGGCGCGGCCAGCCCCAGCGGCAGCCCGGTGAGCCCGCCGATGCCGAACATCGGCAGGAACGCCAGCGCGAAGAGCATCGGCACCGTGAAGCGGATGGACCCGCCGTAGAGCGTGATGAACATCGCCGACAGGATGACGACGGACGGGATCGAGATGATCATCGTCGTCGTCTGGAAGAACGAGCTCATCGTCGTGCCCATGCCGGTCAGGAACATGTGGTGGGCCCAGACGACGAACGACATGAAGCCGAGGAAGACCACCGAGTAGACCAGCACGCGGTAGCCCCAGACCGGCTTGCGCGTGTTGTTGGCCAGAATCTCGGCCACGATGCCCATCGCCGGCAGGATCAGGACGTA
>JAPOYG010000712.1 GCA_026706755.1 Acidobacteriota bacterium | reverse complement strand
CCGGCGTTGCCGGCGACGCAGGCGAGCGAGAGCGGCGTGACGCCGTAGCGGTTGGTGGCCCCGACGTCGGCCCCGGCGTCGATCAGCAGTCCGACGAGCGCCGCCGCCTCCCCTCGGACGGCCCAGTGCAGGGCGGTCGTGCCGTCGGGCCCCGCGACGTTCACGTCCACCCGCTGGTCCAGCAAGGCGCGGACCGACTCCGCGGACCCTGCCTTGACGGCCTCCACGAGGGGCACGTCGCGCGCGGCGGCGCCGATCGAGAGGATCGCAGGCAGCAGCACCGTCCAACGTGTCGCCGCTCGTGTCCGCATATCCTGCCCCTCTCTTCGGTCCATCGGCGGCCAGCGCAGCGGTCGCTCATCGCCAGCGGCAACCTCGCCGGCGGCTCCGCTGCCCACCAGCCATTCCTGCAGGCGTCTGCGCCGGTCTACCGCGCAATCTCCTGGTCGGTGGTCGTCGCGCCCATCCGTCGATCCGTCCTCAGACGCCGGAGAGCGGTTCGAGATCGAGCCGCCCGGTGCTGTCGCCGTGCCGGTCCGCGGGGACGCCCACCTTGTCCAGCATGGCCAGCAGCAGGTTCGTCAGCGGGGTGTCCGAATACTGCAGGTGCCGGCCTCGCTTCTGCGGCGTGCTGCCCACCAGCGCGAGCGGCAGGTTCCGGTGCGAGTGCTGGTTCGGGTCGCCGAGCCCCCCGCCGTAGAGCAGGACGACGTGGTCCAGCAGGCTCCCGTCCCCCTCGGGGGTCGACCGGAGCTTCTCGAGGAAGTAGGCGAACAGGTCGACGTGATACGTGTTGATCTTCGCCAGGTCGGCGATCTTCTCCGGGTCGTCCTGGTGGTGCGAGAGGCCGTGGTGATTGACGGGCACGCCGAGCTCCGGGTACGCGCGCCCGCCCAGCTCGCGGCCGAGCATGAACGTGGTGACCCGCGTGACGTCCGCCTGATACGCCAGCCACTGCAGGTCGAACATCAGCTTCGTGTGCTCGGCGAAGTCGAGCGGGATGCGGGTGGGCCGCTCGAACGGCGGCAGCTCCTGCTCGGCGGTGCGCTCCGAGACCTGCAGCCGGCGCTCGATCTCGCGCACCGAATCGAGGTACTCGTCCACTCGGGCGCGGTCGCTGCCCCCCACCGTCCGCTGCAGGGCGGCGATGTCCCCGGTCACGACGTCGAGAATGCTCCGGTCCGTCCGCACCTCCGCCTGCCGCTGGGCCGCCGTGCCCCCTTCGCCGAAGAGGCGCTCGAAGACCACGGCCGGGTGCCGCTCCATGGGCAGCGGGGTGGTCGGCGTCCGCCATGCCAGCGTGTTGAGGTAGACGCAGTCGTAGCCGTTGTCGCAGTTGCCGACCTGGCTGCTGCTGAAGCTGTCGATCGCCAGCTCGAGCGAGGGCAGCCGCGTGTCCCGCCCCAGCACGTCCGCCGCGACCTGATCGACCGTCGTCCCGCCCTGTATGTTCGCCCCTTGCGCTTGCCTGGCGCCGATGCCGCTCAGCCAGCCGGCGGCCGCGCGCGAGTGCGCGCCGTCGTTGGCTCCCTCCGCCGCGGAAGGCTGCGAGAGGCCGCTCACGATCGTGAGGTGGTCGCGGAAGGGCGCGAGGGGCGTCAGGATGGACGAGAACTCGAAGTCCGTGCCCTCGCCGGCCGGCTTCCAGTGGTTCACCTCCGCGTTCATCGCCACCCCGTTCGGGATGTAGACGAACCCGAGCCGGTGCGCCGGCGTCGCGGGCGTCCGCGCCAGCGCCGTCAGCGGCGGCACCATCGCGTCCAGCAGGGGCAGCGCCACCGCCGCGCCGAGGCCGCGCAGGACCGTCCGCCGCGGCAACGTCTTCTTCGTTAGGAACATGACTGCGAGCTCCCTCCGAACGGGCCGACACCGGTACTGCGCCGATGCTGCTGCGTCGACGCCGCGGACTCCGGCCCCGCAACGCCGGGCGCCGAGTCGCACATCATCGCCGGCAATCGTGCTACTGCGCCACGGCGGCCGGCGGCCCGCTCGCGCGCCGCATCTGGAACGGCAGGCTCTTCACGATGCCCATCAGCAGCGCCTGGAAGCGGTAGTCGTCGGCCGCCGCCGCCCGCACGATGCGGCGGACCACCGGCGCATCGCCGGCGTCCAGCCCCCGGCCGAGGGCATAGGTCAACAGCTTCTCGGTCAACGTCGTGACGAACAGCTCGGACCGGCCCAGCAACACCTCGCGCAGCCCGTCCACGCCGTCGAAGGTGGTGCCGTCGAGCATCGCGCCCGAGGCGTCGATCGGCGTGAACGCCTCGCTCCGCGTCCGCCATTGCCCGATGGCGTCGAAGTTCTCGAGCGCCAGGCCGAGCGGATCCATCATCGCGTGGCAGCTCGCGCACACCGGATTGGCGCGATGCTGCACCATCCGGTCCCGCATCGACAGCACCTCGCCCCGGTCGTTGTCCTCCTTGAGGTCCGGCACGTCCGGCGGCGGGGGAGGCGGGGGCGTGCCGAGCAGATTCTCCAGTATCCACTTGCCCCGGAGCACGGGGGACGTGCGGTGGGCATAGGACGTCGCCGCCAGGATGCTCCCCTTGCCGAGCAGCCCGCGCCGGCTGGTGTCGCCGAGCGTGACCCGGCGGAAGTGGCTCCCCTGGACCGCCGGAATCCCGTAGTGCGCCGCCAGCCGCTCGTTCACGAACGTATGCTCGGCCGTCAACAGCTCCAGCACGCTCCGGTCTTCCCGGAGGATGCTCTCGAAGAAGAGCTCCGTCTCGCGCCGCAGGGCGTGCCGCAGCGTCCCGTCGAAATCGGGGAACCGCTTGAGGTCGGGCGCCACCTCGGGCAGCCGGCGCAGGTTCAGCCACTGGCCGGTGAAGTTCGCGACGAAGGCCTCCGACCGGCGGTCGGCCAGCATCCGCCGCACCTGCCGGTCCAGCACCGCCGGGTCGCGCAGTCGGCCATGCTCCGCGACGTCGAGGAGCTCGTCGTCCGGAATGCTGCTCCAGAGGAAGAACGACAGGCGGGAGGCCAGATCCAGGTCGCGGACGGGGTAGTTCGTGTCCGGCGCGACGTCCCGCGGCCGTTCCTCGATGCGGTAGAGGAAGCCCGGCGCGACCAGCAACTGCCGCAGCGCCCGCTCGATCCCCGCGTCGAACCCCGCCGCCTGCCGGCCGTCGCGGTACGCCGCCCGCAGGAGGTCCAGTTCTGCGTCGCTCGGCGGCCGCCGATAGGCGCGCCGCGCCAGCGTCGAGAGGATCTGCGCCGCGCAGGGCGCCTCGTCTTCCGGCGCCGCCGGCCGGCAGGTGAAGATGCGCCGGCGGCTCTCGGTGTCGCCGGGCCCGCCGGGCACGAACGGCCCCGTCACGGTGAGGTGCGCGAGATACGGACCCGAGCGCGTCTCGTCGTTGAAGTAGCCGCCGGCGTAGGCGCGCACCGATGGCTCCACGAGCGTCAGACGGAGCCGTGCAAACGTGTTCGTCCGCGTTGCCTCGGTCAGCAGTTGCCCGTTCTCGATGAATGCCGCGGCCACCTCGTGCACACCCGCCGTCACCGGGACGCGCACGCGCCAGTGCTCGTCGAGGTTCCGCCGGTAGCCGGACTGCTCGGCGGTGTTCGTTCCGGCCCTGAGCGCTGCGCCTGCTTCGGGTTCCTCATCGGGATCCGGCTCGCCGGCGAACGTGAACCGCGCGACCGGCTCGCCGTCGAGCAGGATCTCCAGCTCGTGCGTCTCGTCGTAGCGCGGAATGTTGTCCGCGATGTCGAGGGCCAGCTTCGCCTGAATGACGTACTCGCCATCCTTCGGGAAGTGGTGCCGGACCAGCGTGCCGCCGCGCGTGCCCAGCGGCAGCCCCTCGAGGTGCCGCTCCTGCGGGAGATCCGGCGGCAGGTGATAGACCTCGACGGCGGGCGGCGCCGCCGAGCTTCCGACCGCCGTGCGACTGATCTTGCGCGCCGCGGCCAGGTAGCGGTCCACGAGCGTCGGCGACATGCGGAGGGAGGCGGCGATGTTGTCGAACCCGTAGCTCGCGTCGTCGGCCGGAAGGAGCTCCGTCGCATCGATCTCCACGGCCAGCAGGTCGCGAATCGCGTTCGCGTACTCGGCGCGGTTCAGGCGATGGAACACCGGCGACCGGCCGGGGTCGGGGTCGAGCGCGGCGGCCTGGTCGAGCCGGGTCTCGAGCCAGCCCGCGAAGCCGTCGTACGCCTCGCGATCCGGGCGCGGCCGCCCCATCGGGGGCATGAGGCCGGCCCGCAGCTTGCGCACCACCTTCTCCCACACCTCGGGATGCGCCGCCACGTCGTCCACGTCCAGGAGGTCCAGCGTCAGGCCGGCGGTCTTGAGG
>JAPOYG010000141.1 GCA_026706755.1 Acidobacteriota bacterium | reverse complement strand
TGGTGGAGGCGGCGGGAGTCGAACCCGCGTCCGAGAGTACGGCGCAGCAGGATTCTACATGCGTAGCCGCTCTTGAAAGTCTCGCTTCCGGACGTCGAAGAACGGCGGAAACCGCCGGAAGCCAGCCCCGATTCGTCTCGTCGTCGCGTGTCGGTGCGGCGCGCGGCAACCAGCCCACTGAATGACGCCCAGCCCCGCCCCGTGGGCGAGAACGAGGTGGACGCGTCGCCTAATTAGGCGGCGAGAGCAAGCTGCGTGTCCGCAGTTACTGGGTTTTCCATCGGATTATCGAGTCGATGGTGCTCGGCATGCCTCCCGCGACCCCATCACCCCCGTCGAAGCCGTATCGCCCCCGACCGGACGTGTCGCAGACCTCCTATAATAGCAGGCGCCTATGGCTACGGATCAGGATCGACAACAGGCCGTCGACGCCCTGCTGGGTCGCCTCCGCGAGGAGACCGAAACCGCGGTGCGCGGCTTCGTGAACGACGTCGTGGCGCGGGCCGACGCCGACCGGCAGCAGGCGCTCGACGCCGCCCGGCAGGGGGCCGACGCCGCGGTGCAGGCTGCGGTGGACGCGGCGCGGAAGGACGTCCGGGCGGAGCTGGACGGCCTCCTGACGGCACGGCTGCAGGAGGCGGAGGCCGCGCACGGCACGCGCGTCGCGGCGCTCGAGGCGAAGCTGGCCGAGACGCGCGAGCAGGCGGAGACGGACCGGACCGCGGCCCTGACCCAGGCGGAGTCGGACCGGGCCGCGGCCCTCACCGAGGCCCGGAAGCGGGCGGATGCGGAGCGGGCGGCAGCGGTGGCCGAGGCCCGGGCGTCAGCGAGTACCGAAGGAGCGAAGGCCCTGGCCGAGGCCCGGGAAGCGGCGGCAGCAGAGCAGTCGGCCGCGCTTGCCGAAGCCCGGGAGCTGGCGGACGCGGAGCAGGCGAAGGCCCTGGCGGAGGCCCGCGCCCGGGCCGACGCGGAGCGGGCGGAGGCCGTGACGGCCGTCCGGCAGGAAACGGCGGCAGAGCAGGTGGCGGCGCTCTCGCGCGCGCGCAAGGAAGCGGCGGCGGAGCAGGCGGAAGCCCTGTCGCGGGTCCGGCGGGAGGCGGCGGCCGCCCAGGCGGAAGCGGTGGCCCGAGCGCAGGATGCGGCCGCCCAGGCCGCGGCCAACGCGGGGACGCCGTCCGGCGGCGCCGCGACGTCGGAGGGAGAGGTACGGCTGGCCCTCGACTCCGGGCACTCTGGGGTCGGGTCGGGCCCCGCCGGGGGCGATCCGGAGGATGGCGCGCGCGTCTCCGAGATCCTCGATGCCGTCCGCCATCTCGACGAGCAGACCACGCTGACTTCCCTCCTCGAAGCGCTGACGGAGCGGGCGGCGGCGTACGCCAGCCGCGCCGCCCTGTTCATCCGCATCGGCGGGCAGATGCAGGGCTGGCGCTTCGCCGGGTTCGATTCGGCGATGGAGAACGGCGCCCCGTCGTTGAACGGGACGGGGTCGGGATTCCTGGGCCGCGCGATCGACGAAGGGCGGGCCCTCGTCCTGACGCCCCCGCCCGGCGAGGACGAGCTGGACTGGCCGCCGGCCTTCGCGAGCTTGCCGCCGGACCGCAGCGCGATTGCGGTGCCGGTTTCCGTCGGCGGCCAGCCGATGGTGGCGCTCTACGCCGACGACGC
Source organism: Acidobacteriota bacterium (assembly GCA_026706755.1). Lineage (GTDB taxonomy): Bacteria > Acidobacteriota > Vicinamibacteria > Vicinamibacterales > UBA8438 > JAGWAJ01. Next base: position 2,635 of record JAPOYG010000141.1, on the reverse strand, counting down.
CGCGCGCGAGGGCCCCTCGACGCCCTCCGCCTGGTCCGACGCGATCGAGTTGCTTGCGCGCCATGCCGGCTGCTGCATCGAGGCGCTCACGGCCAACCATGCCGCCGGCCTGACCCCCGCGGCGCGGCGCACGGGGTCCGAGGCGGCTGCGGCCGGGGAGCCCGCTCCGTAGCGGAGGGCTGGCCGCGCGGGCCGCGGCAGGGCGGGCTTACCGGTTCCGGGCCGGGATCCGCAACGGCTGGCCGACGCGGATCATCGTGCGTCGGCCCAGGCCGTTCGCGTTCTGAATGGCCCGCACGCTCGTTCCGTAGCGCGTCGCGATCGCGCCGAGCGTGTCGCCGCGCACCACGCGGTGAGTGACGTGGACCGCCTGCGGAGCCGCCTCCCGCACCCGCAGCACCGTTCCCGGCGTCAGGTTCTGGTCCCGGAAGAGCGCGTTGTCGCGGACGATGCGCCAGGGGGTCGACTCGAGCCTGTCGGCCACCGACTTCAGGTCGTCGCCTTCCCGAACCGTGTAGACGGTGTGCTGCCCCTCCCAGGCTAGCGGCAACCGCAGAACCTGGCCCGGCGGCAGGGTCTGCAGGTGCCACAGGTCGTTCAGCTCCCGCATCCGGTCGCGGTCCACCTCGAGCAGGAACGCCAGGTGCAGGTAGTTGTCGCCCAGCCGGGCCCGGTACGTGACGTGCTCCGGGCCGGCGGGGCCCAGGAGATCGGGGCGCGGGTCGCGCGGATAGGCGATGAACTGGCCTTCCCGGAGGGCCCGGGTCGCGAGGAACGGGTTGTGCATCCGGAGCTCCAGGAGCGAAGCGCCGGTGCGCTGCGAGATGGCCCACCAGTCGTCCCCCCGCCGGATCGGCTCGAGGCGGATGAGGTCCGCGTAGTGCCGGATCGACGCCTCGTGCATCTTGAGCAGGCTGCGGTAGGCACCCACGGACAGCACGTACTGCAGCGTCTCGAGCGGCGGCCGCCCGCGCCGGGCGCGCGACGGGCCGCCGTTGTAGGCGGCGACGGCGTAGTCCTCGCGCCCGAACTGGCGGACCATCTGGCTGATGTACTTGATTCCCGCTTCGATGTTCGTGTCCACGCGCAGGCCGCGGAAGGTGGCCGGTATCACCTGGAAGTAGCCGCCCGCGCCCGCCACCGACGTCAGGTGGGGGTTCCCGCCCGATTCCTGAATCAGCACTGCCCGCGCAAGATCGAAGTCGACCCCGTACCCCTCCGTGTGGCGCCGGAGCTCGTCCTCGATGGTCAGCGCCTTCCGGAACATGCCGAGGAACTGCGGCGAGAACTCGTCGAGGGGCAGCAGGGGGCGGCCGTCGGGCGCAGTCGGAGCGGAGGGAGCGGAGGGAGCGGGGGGCTCCGGAAACGCCGGCGGGAGCGGCGGGGAAGACCCTCGCAGTCCCGCGACCGCGAGTCCCGCGAGCACGAGCCACGCTCCCCACAGGCACAGCCGGCGCATGCGTAACGGCATCACGTCCTCCGCGTGTCGTCGCGTCCGTCGTGTCCGACTGATGGCGCGGGTGCAGTGCCGGCGGCCAGCGTGTCGCGCGCCTGCTGGGAGGCCACGATACTACCACGCCGACCGCGGGCCCCGGCCACCAGGGAGGCGGCCGTCCCCAGCGGGATGGTGCTACCCGTCATCGTGGAGAGTTGACCGTGCGGGCGCTTCCCGCTGCTGCGCTGCCGCCCGGCCCGCCGCGGCTGGTATTCTGGGGTGTCGATGTCCGCGGCCGTGTCGAAGCTCCTTCCCTTCTTGCTCCGCTACCGGCGCCGGTTCGCGGCGGGCGCGGTCTTCCTCGTCTGCACCACGGCGATCCAGGTGGTGACGCCGTGGGTGCTCAAGTACGCCATCGACGACCTCGAGGCGGGCATCGCGGCCCGCGACGCGACGGCGGGCGCGCGGCTCGGCCTCTACGCCGCGGTCATCGTCGGGATGGCGTGCGCCGCGGGAGCCTGCCGCTTCCTGATGCGCCGGATCATCATCGGCGCATCCCGCGAGATCGAATACGACCTGCGGAACGCGTTCTTCGCCCACCTCGAGCGCCTGCCGCCGGCCTGGTTCCAGGCCCACCGCACCGGCGACCTCATGTCGCGCGCCACGAACGACCTCTCGGCCGTCCGCATGATGGCCGGCCCGGCCGTCATGTACACCGCCACGACGTCGATCACGTTCGTCGCGTCGGTCGTCCTGATGCTGTCGATCTCGCCCCGGCTGACGCTCCTGGCCCTGTTGCCGCTGCCGGTCGTCTCGATGGTCGTGAAGCGCTTCGGGGACGCCATCTACCGCCATTCCGAACGAATCCAGGCCCAGCTTGCGCACCTGAGCGCCGTCGTGCAGGAGGCGCTGGCGGGGGTCCGCGTCGTGCGTGCCTACCGCCGGGAAGGGGTCGAGATCGACCGCTTCCGGGACGCCAATCGGGAGTACGTGGCCCGCAACCGCGAGATGATCCGGGTCCAGGGAGTCTTTCATCCCAGCCTCGGGCTGTTCCTCGGACTCTCGGCGCTGGTCGTCCTCTGGATCGGCAGCCGGGAGGTGATTGCCGGGCAACTCACCATCGGCGGCCTCGTGGCCTTCAACGCCTACGTCGCGATGCTGAGCTGGCCGATGATCGCCTTCGGCTGGGTGACGAACATG
>JAPOYG010000150.1 GCA_026706755.1 Acidobacteriota bacterium | reverse complement strand
GACGCGCCCCGGCCGGCCCGTGCGCGGGACGTCGACGCCTTCCAGCAGCCGGTGGGTGCGGATGTTGTCGGCGGTCTCGCCGTGCGGCACCTGCCACAGGATCTCGCCCGCGTTCAGGTCGATGGCCGTGATGCGGCCCCACGGCGGCTTGAGGATCGGAATGCCCTCGACGTTGAGCGCCTCCTGTCGGGCGCTCACGCCTTCCGGCCGGCCGCGAATGAAGTCCATGTCGGAGCGGTCGGGGTTGTTGACGAGGCCGAGGTTGGTCACCTCGGACTTGGAGTACTGGTAGAAGATGCCGGTCTCGGGGTCGAACGAGCCCCCCGGCCAGTTGACGCCCCCGGTCGAGGCCGGCACCTGTAGCGTGCCGTACGTCCCGTCGGCCGTGCCGACGGACGGGGGCGTGTAGATGGAGCGCCCGTAGCGGAAGCGGCCGAGCACCTCCAGCGCGCGGGCCTTGATCTCCGGCGTGAAGTCCACGAGGTCGTCGGGGCCGATGCCCTGCTGGTCGAAGGCGGGCGGCTTCGTGGGATGCGGCTGGGTGGGCGAGAGGATCTCGCCAGGGATGTCCGACGCGGCCACCGGCTGCTCGTTGATCGGCCAGACGGGCTCGCCCGTCTCGCGGTCGAAGACGAAGAGCCACGACTGCTTGGTCGGGAGCGCCACCGCCTTGATGTCGCGCCCGTCGACCGTGATGTCGGCCAGCACCGGCCCGGCCGGCAGGTCCCAGTCCCAGACGTCGTGGTGGGTGATCTGGAAGTGCCAGCGCCGCTCGCCGGTTTCGAGATCGAGCGCCACGAGGCTGTCCGAGAAGAGGTTGTCGCCCAGGCGGTGCCCGCCGTAGTAGTCGTTGGTCGGCATCTCGACCGGGAGGTAGACCAGACCGAGCTCCGGGTCGATGGTCATCTGCGCCCACACGCCGGCGTTCCCGGTGTAGCGCCAGGAATCGCCCTCCCACGTGTCGTTGCCGAACTCGTCGCCCTGCGGGATGGTGTGGAAGATCCACTTCCGGTCGCCGCTCCCGACGTCGAAGCCGCGGATGTAGCCCTTGACGTTGCGCATCGAGCGGGGCGCGCCGCCCGGCAGGTGGGCGGCCCCGATGACGATGGTGTCGCCAACCGCGACCGGCGCCGAGTGGAGCCCGATCTCGCCGGTGACGAGGTCGATCTCCTGGTCGAGGTTCTGCTTGAGGTCGACGATGCCGTCGGTTCCGAAGTCGGTCAGCCGGCGGCCGGTGGCCGCGTTCAGGCCGATCAGGTGGTAGCCGGGGGTGACGTAGAAGATCCGTCCTTCGCCGCCGTCGTCGAGGTAGGTCAGCCCGCGTCCGGAGAGCCGGCGCGGCGCCGCCGCCCCGCGCTCGCCCTCGTCGTAGCGGTGGAACCAGAGGATCTCGCCGGTCGCCGCGTCGAGGGCCACCGCCGCCCGGCGCGTGCCGGCCGTCGTGTAGAGCACGCCGCCGACCATCAGCGGCGTCGACTGCAGGAAGAACTCCGGCGTCGGTCCGAAGTTGTCCGTGCGGAACGACCACGCCACCTCGAGGTCGTCGAAGTTCTCGCCGTCGATCTGGTCCAGCGGCGAGTAGCGCGTGTGGGCGAGGTCGCCTCCGTAGCTCGGCCATTCGCCGTGCCGGGTGCCTTCTTCCTGCGCCGCGAGCGGGGCGGGCGCGGCTGCGAGCGCGATGGCGATGACGAGGAGGAGCGCGGACATCCCCGCCGTGCGGGAGTGGACGTGTTGCATTCGGGAGCCTCCGTGTCGCGGCAACTGAAGAGCATACCGCGCCCCGGACGGTGGCGGCCAGATCGCGGGCTGGTGACCGCCGCCCCTCGGCCGCGTTCCGGCCCGAAGTCCGCGCCGCGCCGCGGACTCCTGTAGGCTTGGCGGGCGGAAAACCGGGAGGGCAGCTCATGCCGAGATCGAAGCTCGTGCGGACCGTCGCCGTCGCGTTCGTGCTCGCCGCGCTCGTGGCCGTGCCCGCGGCCGACGCGCGAGAACTGCAGACGGTGGAGTTCTTCAGCCCCGCCGTCGATCGGACGATGAAGTACAACGTCCTGCTGCCGGAGGACTACGAGACGTCGACGGCGCGCTACCCCGTGCTCTACCTGCTGCACGGGCTGACCCAGAACTACACCGCGTGGGGGCTCGCGAACGGGGCGCCGTTCTATTCCGGCCTCTACGGCGACCTCATCGTCGTCATGCCGGACGTCGGAAACTCCTGGTACGTCAACTGGGCGGAGAACGGGGACGGGCAGTCGAACGACTGGGAGGACCATGTCGTCCGGGACGTGGTGAGCCACGTCGACTGGAACTTCCGGACCGTCGCGCGCCGCGAGGGGCGGGCGATGACGGGGCTCTCGATGGGCGGCTTCGGCGCCATCACGATGGGGTTGCGCAACCCCGGGATGTTCATCTCCATCGGCAGCACGAGCGGGGCGCTCGAGTTCGGCCGGCAGGCCGCGGCGCGGATGCGGGGTGAGATGCCGCCGCGGGCGCCGCGCGAGCTCACCCCCGAGCAGGAGGCGCGCCGCCGGCAGCCCAATCCGCTGATCGGGATCGACGGCTTCTCGAGCCAGGTCGAGCGCACGCCGCAAGGCGCCATGTTCACGACCCCGGAGGAGGCCGACGCCTACGACCCGTTCAAGCTGATCGCGCAGATCCCGAAGGGGGACCTGCCGCACATCTACCTGGACTGCGGAACCGAGGACCGCCTGATCGCGGGAGCGCGGGAGCTGGCCGGGTACCTGGCCGAGCAGGACATTCCCTTCAACTACATGCAGATGCCCGGCGCCCACAACGCGGCGTACTGGATCGAGGCGATCGGCCACATCATGTCGGTGCAGTACGAGGTGATGCAGCGCGCGCTCGGCCAGCGTCCGTTCGGCCGGGGCCGCGCAACGAACTGACGATCGGGGCCGTCCGGCGGCGGCTGCCGTCGGCCGGCTCTCCCGGTCACCGGCGCGCCGGTTCGGTGCGCCGTCGGACAGGCGACAGCGACGTCGGCTACCGGCCGGCTGTCCCGGTCACGGGCGCCGCCTCCGAGGCGGGCGCCGCGGCCGGCTCCGGCTCGGCTTCTGCTCTCGCCGCGGTGGCCGGTGCCGCAACGGTGGCCGACCCCGCTGCGGCAGACCGTTCCGCAGCCGCCGCCCCAGCGGCCGCGACCGCCCGCACGCCGACTCCGTGCTCGAAGACCAGTCGGCTCCCGTGGCGCACGGTCTGGACGAGCGCCGCGAGGCCGACGGCTGCGATCACGAGCGAGGTGGCGACCAGCCAGCCGCCCGGCCGGATGGCGTAGGACATCGCGAGCCGCACCGAGGCGAAGAAGGCGAACAGCCACGTTGCCCGGAACGCCCAGTCCGCGTGGGTGGCGGCCAGCTCGGCGCCCGCGGGGGTGAGCGCCGCCGTCCTCCCGGCTTCCACCCCGCTGAAGTAGGCGGCGACGGCGGTCGCCGCCCCCGCGACGTACAGCCAGGTCGCCGCATTTCGGACCGGCCCGCGTCCTCGCAGCAGCAGGTCGGCGAGGTCGACGGCTCCCGCCGCGGCGAGCAGCGCGATCGGGAAGTGCACGATCAGCGGATGCAGGTTCGGCGCCCAGGCGGGAACGAGCCACATCGCGGCGCCATGCTACATCGGGAGCCCGGCCGGGCGGTGTCCGCGCGCCGGAGCCGCTGCGCGGCGCGGACGGCCGCGACGCGCGTGCGGTCGGCGCGAGGATCGAGCGGCGCGAGCCAGGAGCCTGCGCCGCAGAAGTCCACTGCGTGCTTTTCTGCGGCGCAAGCTCCTAGAATGTACGCGGTTGCGTAGGGACTCTGCGTCGCCGGCGCGGACCGGCGGGGAGGTTGACGATGCGCACCGTCGTTCTCGTCCTGACCCTCGTCGCGCTCCCGTTCGCCGCGCCGTCCTCTTCGAGTGCCCAGGAGCCCCGGGAGGGGCAGGACGCGGAGGAGCCTGCCGAAGGGGAGGACCCGCCTCAGTTCACCGAGGAGATCTCGGTCACCGTCACCGCCCGGAAGCGCGAGGAGGACCTGCAGTCCGTCCCCTTCTCGGTGGTCGCGCCGACCGGGCAGGCGCTGCGCAACCGGGGAGCCCGCGGACTCGAGGACGTCTCGGCGAACGTGGCCGGCTTCTCCGTGCAGAACCTCGGGCCGGGCCAGAGCCAGATCGCGATGCGCGGGGTGTCCGCGGGCCAGATCGTCCGCGACCAGCCGGGCGTCAAGGAGCAGGTCGGGGTCTATCTCGACGAGTCGGTCGTCTCGCTCTCGCTCTTCACCCCGGACATCGACCTGTTCGACATGTCGCGCATCGAGGTGCTGCGCGGCCCGCAGGG
>JAPOYG010000110.1 GCA_026706755.1 Acidobacteriota bacterium | reverse complement strand
CCGCTCGCCGCTCAGGATGTTGGTCATCGCGTAGTTCCCCTCGTGGCAGGCGTACTCGTAGATGTGGTAGCCGGGGAGGAGGGGCATCGGGCGGACGACGGTCCACGGCTGCGTGTAGACCGCGGGGTCGGTGATCGTGAACTCGTAGTCGATGCGGTCCGGCGCCGCGCGGCGGAAGCGCTCGACCACCACCATCCCGGACGAGGACGGGAAACGGTGCTGCGACTGGTCGCTGAAGTTCGCCGTCTCGACGACCAGGGTATCGCCCTCCCACCGGCCGCGCGAGTCGCCGTTCCATTGCCGGATGCCGTCGTCGAGGCGCGGCCGCCCGTCGACCGGAATGACGCGCACGTCGTGGATGTTCTCTACGCGGATCGCCACGTACCCGGGCGCCTGGACGATGTGGTAGGTGTTGTTGTAGCCGGTGGAGACCGGCGGCACGCCGTGGTAGGTGATGCAGCGGTCCCAGTTGCTGCGGTCGAGCCAGGAGTCGGCAGGGTGCTCGCGCCGGTAGGCGGCGTCGGTCGCCATGCGCTCCCGCGTCTCGGCCCGGAGCGGCAGGCGGCCGTCCGGCGGATCGACGATGAGCGACGTGCGAAGGTCCTCGCTGACCCGCCCCCGGTCGAACCAGAGCGCGTTGTACGATCCCACCTGCCCCGGCACCGGCGGCCGATCCTGCGTGACGGCGAAGTTCCGCGCCTCCGCCTCCTCCGGGGTGTAGTGCTGCCGGTCGCCGAGCTCGGCCGGACGCTGGAGCGGCGTCAGCGAGGCGTAGGACCAGGTGCCCTGCAGGTCGGGATCGCCCCACGGCGTCCGGGGCGACGGTCCTCCCTCCGCCTCCTGGCCGGCCGCGGACATCGGCATGGCGAGCGACAGGACGACGAGAACCGCGAACACCGGAAGGCAGCGAGCACGCATCGGACCTCCTCTGCAACGGAAGCAACCGGGCTCCGCAAGGAAGCGTCCGGTGGACGGTGGCATCGGAGCCGGCGCGGTCCCCGGGCGCCCCGCAACGCTGACCGTTACCATAGTCCCGCGCCGGGCACGGCGCAAGGCCCGCAAAACACCGGGGGCGGACGCAGGGTGGCAGGCGGGTCGACCCGTCGTACCGCGGTACACGAGAGCGCGCTACACGAGAGCGCTACACGAGAGCGATGAGAACACGGACGCCGATCCGAACGGAACCAGGAACGACCGGGACGCGGAGACGCGTCGCGCCGCTGCTGGCGTTGCCGGCCCTGCTGTGGATGGCGCCGGCCGCGCCGGCGCACGGCGCGCCCCTGGGCGCCAGCCCCCAGGAGCAGGCCGGACAGCAGGTCGAGGCACGGAGCGAAGCGGTGAGCGAGCTGGTGGAGGACCTGGCCCGCGCGCTCGGCATGACGCCGGCCGAGGTCGAGGCGCTGGGATTGTCGCCCGCGGAGATGCGGGGCTTGCTCGCCGGTTTCACGGAGGAGACGGTGGTCGTCGGCTCCCGCGCGGAGGCGCGGAGCGCGACCGAGTCGGCCGTGCCGGTGGACGTGCTGACGGCCACGGACCTCGTCCGGCAGGGCGGCGGCGACCTGAAGGACCAGCTCCGGACCGTCATTCCGTCGTTCAACGTCAACACGCAGCCGATCGGCGGGGCATCGACCGTGGTCCGGCCGGCCATGCTCCGCAACCTGGCGCCCGATCACACGCTGATCCTGGTCAACGGGAAGCGGCGCCACCGGGCGTCGATCATCGACTGGCACGGCGGCAACGGCGTGGCGTACGGCTCCCAGGCGCCCGACATCTCCACCATCCCGGCGATCGCGCTGCGCCAGGTCGAGGTGCTGCGGGACGGCGCGGCGGCCCAGTACGGCTCGGACGCGATCGCCGGCGTCATGAACTTCCAGCTCAAGGACGCCGCGTCGGGCGGGTCCCTCGAGCTCGACTCCGGGATGTTCGGCGGCGGCGACGGGGAAACGTACCGCGTGGCGGGGAACGTCGGCCTGCCGCTCGGCGCCCGCGGGTTCGCCAACCTGAGCCTGCAGTACGGCGAGTCGAACCCGACCAACCGGGCCGCGCCCCGCAGCGACGCGGTCGCCCTGATCGCCGCCGGCAACACGCATGTCGCCTCCGAGGCGCCGCAGATCTGGGGGGCGCCGGACGTCGAGGACGACCTGGCGCTCTTCGGCAACTTCGGCTTCGCCCTGCCCTCGGGCGTCGAGCTCTACGCCCACGCGAACCACGCCAGCAAGAAGGTGACCGGCGGATTCTTCTTCCGCAACCCGAACCGGCAGCGCGGCATCTACAGCAACGACAACGGCCGCACGCTGCTGATCGGCGATGCGCGCGCGGCGCGCGGCGAGGGGTCGGCCGGCTGCCCCACGGTGGCCGTCACCGACGACCGCGCCGACTCGGTCGCCCTCGAGCGCGTGCTCGACGACCCCGACTGCTTCTCGGTGCGGGAGATCTTCCCGGGCGGCTACACGCCGCGGATGGGCGGAACGGCCACGGACACGGCCCTGGTCGGCGGCGTGCGCGGCGGCGCCGGCGGCTTCGACTGGGACGTGAGCGGCTCGCTCGGCGTCCACGACAGCGACCTGTTCAGCTACAACACCGTCAACGCCTCTCTCGGCCTGGCTACGCCGACCTCGTTCGACCTCGGCACCAACCGGCAGCGGGAGATCAACTTCAACGCCGACGTGTCGTACGCGGTCACGGACCGGGTCAACGTCGCCGCCGGCATCGAATGGCGGGACGAGCAGTTCGGGGCGGGCCTCGGCGAACCGGACTCCTGGGCGGTCGGCCCGTTCCACGAGCAGGGCTTCTTCGCGGGCGCGCACGGCTTCCCCGGCTACGGGCCGCTGGCGGTCGGTGAATGGAGCCGCAGCAACTTCGCCGCCTACGGCGACCTCGAGGTGAGCGGCGACGCCGGCGGCTGGACGCTCGGCGGAGCGGTCCGGGCCGAGCGCTTCGAGGACTTCGGCTCGACGACGAACGGCAAGCTGTCCGCACGGCTCGGCTTCGTGCGCGGCAGCGTGAGCACCGCGTTCCGGGCGCCGACGCCCGGCCAGCAGCAGGGGTTCAACCTGTCGAGCTGGTTCGACCCGTCCGTCGGCTACCTGATCATCAAGGCCGTCATTCCGCCCAGCTCGCCGGCCGCGAGGCTGCGCGGCGGCGCGCCGCTGGGGCCGGAGCAGTCGCGCAACTACACGGCCGGCGTGGTGCTCGACAGCGGCTCGTTCACCTTCACGGCCGACTACTTCCGCATCGACGTGTCCGACCGCATCGGCGTCACGAGCATCTTCACGCTGACGGACGCCGAGGTGGGCGACCTGCTGGCGGGGGGCGTGGAGTCGGCCCGCGACCTGCGCTACTTCCAGTTCTTCACCAACGCCTTCGGCACGACGACGCAGGGCGTCGACGTGGTCACGACCTGGACGCCGCTGGCGCTGCGCGGGAACACCGTCATCAGCGCCGTCTTCAACCACACGCGCACCCTGGTCACCGACAACGAGCGGGGACTGCTGAACGACCGGCGCACGACCGAGTACGCCTACGCCCTCCCCCGCACCCGGTGGAACGCCGCCGTGACACAACGCATGGGCCCGACCAGTCTGCTGGGCCGCCTGAGCTACTACGGCGGCTGGTACGACTACGACAGCGGGCTCAGCCGCGCGACCGGCATCTACACCCCGGCGGGCGGGCTCTACAACGGGTTCTTCGAGGGCCGGCCGATCGTCGACCTCGAGCTGAGCATCGATCTCGGGCGCGGAACGACGCTGGCCATCGGGGGCCAGAACGTGTTCAACACCTATTCGCAGGTCTCGGCGTTCGCCATGGACGTCGGCGAGCTCTACAGCGAGTACACGCCGTGGGGCTACAGCGGCGCCTACTACTACGCGCGGATCGGCTACGGATGGGGCAATTGACCGCTCGGGGCCGCGTCGCCCTGCTGCTGGCTCTGCTTGGGCCGTGGTGGCTGGCGCCGGTCTCCCCGGCCACTGGCGCACCCCAGGGCGGGGGGATCGAGCAGGAAGCCGGGCAGCGGGAAGCCGCGCAACGGGAAGCCGGGCCGCAGGAGGAGCCCGCGGACGCGATGGCCGAGGAGCTGGCCCACGTCCTCGGCATGACGCCGGAGGAGGTCGAGGCGCTGGGCCTCTCGCCCGCGGAGATGCAGACCCTCCTCGCGGGATTCACGGAAGAGACGGTGGTCGTCGGGTCCCGCGCGGAGCCGCGGAGCGCCACGGAGTCGGCGGTGCCGGTGGACGTCCTGTCGGCCTCCGACCTCCTCAGCTCGGGGACGGGCGACCTGAAGGACCAGCTCCGCACGATCATCCCGTCGTTCGCCGTCAACAC
>JAPOYG010000602.1 GCA_026706755.1 Acidobacteriota bacterium | reverse complement strand
TGGTAGAGCTGGAAGACGAAGCCGATGTGGCGGGAGCGCCAGCGCGCCAGGCGGCTGCCCGAGAGCCGGTCGATGCGGTCCCCGGCGACGGCGATGGAGCCCTCCGTCGGCGTGTCGAGGCCGCCCATCAGGTTCAGCAGGGTCGTCTTCCCCGACCCCGACGGCCCCATCAGGGCCAGGAAGTCGCCCTGCGGGATCTGCAGGTCGACGCCGCGCAGGACGTCGATCTGCTCCGACCCGCGCCGGAAGACCTTGTGCACGTTGCGGACGTCTACCAGCGCCCCGTTGGTGGTCATGCCCGAAACCTCACTGTGGCGCCGACTGCTACGGTCCCGCGGCGGGCGCCACCCGCGCGCCGGCGGTCAGGTCGGCCGGTCCGGCGACCACCACGCGCGCTCCGGGCGCCACGCCCGCCAGCACCTCGACGTCGGCGCCGTTCTCGACGCCGAGGCTGACGGGGCGCCGCTCGACCGTGTCGCCCTGCATGACAAAGACCATCGCCTGCTCCCCCTCCCGGCGGACCGCGGCGGACGGCATCCAGACCCGCGGCGCGGCCGCGAGCGCCGGGGCCGCCTGCCCCGGCTCGAGGAACGCGACGTTCACGCCCATGTCGGGCAGGATGCGCGGGTCGCCGAGCTCGTCGAAGGCGATCCGCACCAGCACCGTCGCGCGCTGCCGGTCCGCGGCGGGGATGGTCGTGATGACGCTGCCCGGGATGTCCCAGTCCGGATAGGCGTCGAGGTTGGCGACCACCCGCTGCCCGTCCGCGACGCGGTTGATGTAGCTCTCGTTGACGTCGACCTCGATCTCGAGCGACGCCATGTCGACGATGGTGCAGATGCCGGTGCGCGTGAAGCCGCCGCCGGCGCTGATCGGCGAGACCATCTCGCCCGGCTGGGCGTCCTTCGAGATCGCCACGCCGTCGAACGGGGCGCGGATGACGGTGTCCTCGAGCGCGGTGCGCCGGACGTCGATCTCGCGGGCGGACACGACCACCTGCTCGCGCTGGAGCGCGATGCGCGCGGCCAGGGAATCGACCTCGGCCTGCGCCGTGTCGAGCTCCGCCCGCCCGACGACGCCCTCGTCGACGAGCACGCTCATCCGGCCCAGGTGGAGCTGCGCCTCCGCCAGCCGCACCCGCATCTCGTCGAGGGCGCCGCGCGCCGCCTGGAGCTGCGCCTCCGCCAGCGCCAGGTAGGCCCGCTCGGACGAGTCGTCGAGCCGGGCCAGCACCTGTCCCTCGGCCACCGCCATGCCCTCCTCGACGAGCACCTCGGCGATCTTGCCGGTCACCTTGGCCGACACCGTCGCCTGCCGCCGCGCCGTCACGTAGCCGGAGGCGTTCAGCACCGTGGGCTGGCTGTCGCCGGCGGTCGTCTGGTAGACGGCGGCCGTCGTCACGACCGGCGTCTGCGCGTCCTGCCACCAGACCCAGCCGGCGGCGCCGCCCCCGGCCAGGAGCAGGAGCACGACGAGCCACGCCACCCAGGCGAACGAGGTGCGGCGCTCGCGGGAACGGTCGATTTTCAGGTCGTCGAGGGAGGCCGCCATGGTGCGCTGCTCGGGCTCACTCCTGCATCAACGGTGACGAAACGGTCTCGCCGGGCCGGCGTCCCTCGCGGTTAAGGCTGGACAAACGGCGTCCGGTAGGGTACACCAAGCTAGGGAGTGGCCCACCGGCCGTTCCGGAGCCCCATGACAAGGAAATACCGGCAGCGAGGCTATCAGGACGACGACCGGCCCGCCGCGAGTCGCTTGCGCGAGTTGCGCGAGCCTCGCGGGGACGGGCGTCCCCGCCGGGGATACGGGCCGCGCGAGCCCCGCAAGGTCAACATGCCGGGCTTTCACGAGGTCACCAAGTGCGCGCGTTGCGGGGCGTCGCTGTCCGGGTCGATCGAATTCGACTCGCAGTGCTCGCGCTGCTCCACGGATCTCCATACGTGCGCGCAGTGCAGCTGGTTCGACACCGGCAGCCCGTTCGAGTGCGTGCAGCCCATCAAGTCGCGCGTGTCGCCGAAGGACGGGCGCAACACGTGCACGTACTTCGCGCCGTGCGTCACCGTCGAGCGCGAGACGCGCACGCCCGCCCCCACCGTCGCCGCGTCCCCGGCCGCGGCGTCGAGTCCGTCGACGGCGTCCGGCAGCGCGCGGCAGGCGTTCGACGATCTGTTCAAGTAGGACGAACGGCCAGCCCCCATGCCCGCGCCGGGAGATCCGCGCGACCTCGCCGCCCGCCTCGAGGCCCTGACCTCCCCGGTGCGGCTCGTCCTCTTCACCCAGACGTTCGGCTGCGAGACGTGCTTCGAGGCCCGCCGGACCGCCGACGAGATCGCCCGGCTGTCGGACCGGATTCGCGTCGAGGAGCACAACCTCGTGCTCGACGCCGAGCGGGTGGCGGAGTACGGCGCCGTGCGCGCCCCGGCCCTCGCCATCGTCGGCGAGAAGGACCTCGGGTTGCGCTACTACGGCGCGCCGGCCGGCTACGAGATCGAGTCGGTGGTGAGCGCCATCGAGATCGCCGGCGGCGCCGGTCCGGGGCTGAGCGACGAGAGCGTCGCCGCGCTCGCGGCGCTCGATCGGCCGCTCGGCATCCAGGTGTTCGTCACGCCGACCTGACGCTTCTGTCCCCAGGCGGTCAGCCTGGCCTGGCGCCTCGCCGCGGCGAGCCCCCACGTCACCGCGGCCGCCATCGAGGCGACCGAGTTCCCCGAGCTCGCCCAGCAGTACCAGGTGACCGGAGTGCCGAAGACGGTCGTCGACGACCGGATCGAGATCCTCGGCGCACAGCCCGAGGCCGACTTCGTGCGGCTCGCGCTCCAGGCGCCCGAATGAACGCCTCCGGCCGCCGACGCCCGCCCTCTGCGCGACCGTCCACAACGCCCCGCGGTACAGGCGACGGAACGAACGCGTCCGGGGGCGGTCGCCGCCTCGGGATCGGGCGCCCGGCGGCGGGACGGCGCCCTGCCCCGTTGGCCACGGCCGGCCTGCTCGCGGCCGGCCTGCTCGCGACCGGCCTGCTCGTGGCCGGCCTGCTCGCGACCGGCCCGGGCGGCGGCGTCGTCCGCGGAGTTCTCGGAGTCCTCGGCGGCGGTCGGCCGGCGTCCGCACTCGCGCAGCAGTCGCCGCCCCCGGTCGACTACCGCCTGTCGTTCCCTGCCCCCGCGCAGCGCTGGCTGGCCGCGGAGGTCCGCTTCGACGACGTCGGCCCCGGGCCGCTCCACGTCCGGATGAGCAGCGCCTCCCCCGGCCGCTACGCGCGCCACGAGTTCGCGAAGAACCTGATCGAGATCGCCTTCGCAACCGCGGGCGGCGATCCGGTCGAGGTGGAGCGGCGCGGCCCGGCGCACTGGGTGGTCGCCGGCCACGGGGGCGGCGTCCACGTCCGCTACCGCCTCTTCGGCGACCGGGTCGACGGCACCTACCTCGGCATCGACGCGACGCACGCGCACATGAACATGCCGGCGACGCTCGTCTGGGCGGAGGGGCTCGAGGACCGACCCGCGCGCATCACGCTCGAGCCGCCCGCGGGAGCGGCATGGCGGGCGGCGACGCAGCTCTACCCGACCGGCGATCCGCTGGTCTTCACGGCGCCGAACCTCGCCTACCTCCTCGACAGCCCGATCGAGCTCAGCGACTTCGCCCTGCGGACGTTCACCGTGGCGGACCCGTCCGACCCGGCCCACCGCCCGACCTTCCGGGTGGCGGTGCACCACGCGGGCGGGGCGTCGGCGGTGGACGGCTACGCGGAGGCGGTCGAGCGGATCGTGCGCGAGACGGTCCCCATCTTCGGCGAGTTCCCGCGCTTCGAGACCGGCGCCTACACCTTCATCGCCGACTACCTGCCCGCCGCGAGCGGCGACGCGATGGAGCACCGCAACAGCACCGTCCTGACCGCCAACGCCCGGCTCGACCGGGATCGGGCGCGGCTCCTCGGGTCGGTCTCGCACGAGTTCTTCCACGCCTGGAACGTCGAGCGCATCCGGCCGCGGTCGCTCGAGCCCTTCGACTTCACGCGGGCCAACGTGTCGGGGGCCCTGTGGCTCGGGGAGGGCTTCACGAACTACTACGGGGCCCTGGTGCTGCAGCGGGCCGGCCTCGCCCCGCTCGGGGCGACGCTGGATCGCTTCACGCGCGTGATCGACACCGTCGCGCGCGGGCCGGGCCGGCAGCTCCGCTCCGTCGTCGAGATGAGCCGCATGGCGCCGTTCACGGACGCCGCCACCGCCATCGACCCGACCAACTTCGACAACACGTTCATCTCCTACTACACCTGGGGGGAGGCGGTCGGGCTCGGCCTCGACCTCACGCTCCGTTCGCGCAGCGGCGGCCGGGTCAC
>JAPOYG010000493.1 GCA_026706755.1 Acidobacteriota bacterium | reverse complement strand
CCGGCCTCCATCACGTAGGTGATGCCGTCCTCGCTGAGGGCGAACACGTTGCCGTTGTAGGCCCAGGGCGAGGCGGTGAAGCCATGGCCGGGCGCAATGCGGCGGCGCCCGTAGATCTCCTCGCCGGTGCGGGCGTCGTGGGCGAGCAGGAAGCCCCGATCGAGCAGCGTGTAGTAGGTGTCGCCGTAGACCACCGCCGAGGTGCTGTAGGTTCCGAGCAGCGGCTGATACCAGGTGATGTAGTCGTTGGCGGTCTCGTCCTCGCCGAGCGAGATGTCCCCCGAGGCGCCGGGCCGCACGGCGTAGACCGGCCGCGGAAATCCGCCCGGGTAGCCGGAGCTGAGATACAGGAGGCCGTGGGCCGTGAACGGCGTCGGGACGACGTTGACCGTCATCCCGCCGAGCTCCCAGAGCTGGTTCCCGTCGAGGTCGTAGGAGCGGATCAATCGCCGGCCGGTCGTCACGATCTCCGTCCGCAGCTCGTTCTCCCACACGAACGGCGTCGACCAGTTCTCGGTCTCGTCGCGGTCCACGCGCCACACCTCTTCCCCGGTCGCCGTGTCGAAAGCGGCCAGGAACGACCGGGTCGTGTTGTCGTTGACGAGGTACAGGACGCCGTCGTGGAGAGCGGGCGAGGCCGCCGTGCCGAACTCCTGCCCCCCGTTGAAGGCGCCGACGTTCGCGGTCCAGACCGTCTCGCCGCTCAGGTTGAGGGCGGCGACCATCCCGATCGCACCGAGGTAGACGTACACCCGGCGCCCGTCGGTCACCGGCGTCTCCGACGCGAAGCTGTTCTTGATGTGCTTGAGCTGCGGCGGGGCCAGGGCCTCGAGCTCCCGCGCCCACCGGATGCGGCCGGTGTGGAAGTCGACGTCGTAGACAATCCAGCGGTGCTCCGCCGTCGAGCGCTGCTTTCCGAACTCGTCGCCGGGGTCGTAGAGCCCGGGCACAGGGTCGAGCTCCTCCCCCGCGCTGATGGCCGACGTGACGAAGATGTGGTCGCCGGCCACGATCGGCGAGCTCCAGCCGAGCCCGGGGATTTCGACGGACCAGGCGACGTTCTCGGTCGCGCTCCAGGTATCCGGCAGCGCCGGGTCGTCGCCGACCGCGCCCGTGCCGAAGCCTCGGAATCCGGGCCATTCCGGGCCACCCTGCGCGACAGCCAAGGCGGGCGTCGCGAACGCGATCACGGCAACCCGCGCCGTCCGGACCATCCATGCGAGCATCGTCGCCTCCCTCCCGAATCCGCGCCGCCGCCGCGCCGGCCGCAACTGAGCAGCCGGCATCTGCGATGCGCCCCGGCGGGCCTGAATGCTGCTATGGTAGACGCTTCGACGGTGTCACGGCGGCGGGCCGCGACCACCCGCGAGGGCAACGGCGCCGCCGGCGCGCGAACCACGCACCGAGCATCGGCTCGGATCCGGAGGAAGAACAGCATGCCGATCCTCACCTCGACCCGCACGCTCCGGACGATGGCAGGCCTCGCGGCCGCCATGCTCCTGACCCTCGCCCCGGCCGCGGCGGACGCCGCCGACGGGTTCGCGATCGTCGAGCATCGCGACATCGACTACATCGCCGGCAAGGACCACGCCGAGGACAAGGACAAGCTCGACGTCTTCATGCCCGAGGGCGTCTCCGACGCACCGGTCGTCGTCTACTTCCACGGCGGCGGGCTGCAAGCCGGGACGAAGGCGATCGGCGAGGGCCTGGCGAGGCAGCTTGCCGCCCGCGGAATCGGCCTCGTGACTGCCAACTACCGGCTCTCCCCCGCCGCAATGCACCCCGCCCACATGGAGGACGCGACTGCGGCCTTCGCGTGGACGAAGCAGCACATCGCGTCCTACGGCGGCGACCCGGAGCGCGTGTTCCTCTCCGGGCACTCGGCCGGCGCGTACCTCGCGGCGCTGATGGCCCTCGACCCGTCGTACCTCGAGGCGCACGGCCTCAAACTCTCCGACGTCCGCGGCGTCATTCCGATCAGCCCGTTCCTCTACGTCGAGGATCCCGACGTCGCCCCGCGCCGGCCGAAGACCGTCTGGGGCACCGACCCCGACGTCTGGCTCCAGGCATCGGTGACCCCCTACGTCGGCGCCGACAAGCCGCCGATGCTCTTCATCTACGCCGACGGCGACGACGCCTGGCGCCGCGAGCAGAACCAGCGGCTTGCGACGGACCTGGCGACCAAGGGCAACAAGGCGATGGCGGTCGAGATCGCGGACCGGACGCACGGCAGCGTCAACTCGAAGATGGCCGACGACGACGACCCCGGCATGCTGAAGGTGGCCGACTTCGTCGAGCGGCACTGACGCCGCGGGTGAGCACTACGAGTGACGGCGCGGGCAGCCGCATCCGCCCGCGGCCGTACGGTCACGAATGTTCGCAAGGAGGTGTGCCGTGACTCACGTTCGTCTTCCGTTCCTCGCAACGGCCGCGCTGGCCGTCCTCGCACTGGCGGCGGGCATGGCCGGCGCCCAGGGCGCCGCGGAACCGGCCGACGACGCCGCCTGGACGGCGCCGCGCACGGCGTTCGGCCACCCCGATCTGCAGGGGGTGTGGGCCAACAACAACGCCACGCCGCTGCAGCGGCCGGAGATCCTCGCCGACCGCGAGCGCCTCACCGACGAGGAGCTGGCCGCCATCCGGTCCCGCGCCGAGGAGCTCTTCGCCCTCGACGCCGACGATGCGGCCTTCGGCGACAGCGTCTTCACCGCGGCCCTGAACGAGGTGGAGAGCTTCAGCTCGCGCGACACGGCGACCGGCAACTACAACCAGTTCTGGATGGTCGAGCGCGACTGGGACAACCGGACGTCGCTCATCGTCGATCCGCCGGACGGGCGGATCCCGGAGCGGACCCAGGCGGCCCGGATGCGCGCCGAGGCGGCATCCATGAAGCGGCAGCGGCACGCGGTATGGACCGACGACCGCAGCCTCGGGGAGCGCTGCCAGAGCTTCGGCGCGCCGCGCCTCGGAGCCGGCTACAACAGCTACTACCAGCTCTTCCAGACGCCCGATCACGTCGTCATCCTGATGGAGATGGCGCACGATGCGCGGATCATCCCCCTCGACGGGCGCCCGCACCTCGACGACGACGTGCGCCAGTGGCTCGGCGATTCGCGCGGGTACTGGGACGGCGACACCCTGGTCGTCGAGACCCGCAACTACTCGCCCTACGCCAGCACCATGGGCGCGGCCGAGCACCTCGAGGTGACCGAGCGCTTCACCCGCACGAGCGACGACGTGCTGCAGTACGAGGTGACGCTCAACGATCCGACAACGTGGGTCAGCCCCTGGACAGCCATGATCCCGCTGCGCGCCAGCCAGGACGCGCTCTACGAGTACGCCTGCCACGAAGGCAACATCGGCATGGAGGGCATCCTGGCCGGCGCACGCCACCAGGAGGCCCAGGAGGCCGCCGCCGCAGCGGCCCGCTGACCGCCCCGCTGACGGCCGAAGACGCTTGACCCGGAGGGCGCGCCGGCATTCCGGCGCGCCCTCGCCACGTACGGAACCGCCAATCCGGACAGGCCGGTCGGAGCGGCCGCCACGGGCACCTTGAGACGGGCTCCGCACACGACGGGGCGTGATATTCTGCGGGGAGCTCGAAGCTCCCTTGTCGCAAGGAGATACCCGATGACGAACCTCCGTCCCGGTGCCGCACACCTCGCGGCCGTCCTCGTGGCCGCCCTTCTTCTCCTGCCGGCAGCGGCCGGCGCCCAGGACGCGGGCTACAGCGTGCCCCGCACGGCCGACGGTCACCCGGATCTCCAGGGCATCTGGGGCAACAACAGCATCACGCCACTGGAACGCCCCGACGCGTTGGCGGACCGCGACACGCTCACCGATGAAGAGCTGGCCCAGGTCGAGGAGACCGCCAACCGCCTCTTCGGACAGGACGCCGGCGACGCCGCGTTCGGCGACCAGTTCTTCAACGTGGCGCTCACCAATCCCGACGCGTTCACGTCGTCCGACGGCGGGACCGGCAACTACAACCAGTTCTGGCTGGTGGAGCGCGAATTCAACGACCGCACCTCGCTGATCGTCGACCCGCCGAACGGCAAGCTGCCGACGACGACGTCGGCCGCGCGGATGGCGGCCGCGACCGCCGCGGCGGGACGCGGGCGCCCGGCGGCCTGGACGGTGGACCGTGGCCTGAGCGAGCGCTGCATCACGTTCGGCCTGCCGAACCTGCTGGCCGGCTACAACAGCTACTACCACATTCTCCAGACGGCGGATCACGTGGTCATCGAGCAGGAATTGATCCACACCACGCGCATCATCCCGTTGGACGGGCGGCCGCATGTCGACGGCGACATTCGGCAGTGGCACGGCGACTCGCG
>JAPOYG010000604.1 GCA_026706755.1 Acidobacteriota bacterium | reverse complement strand
GGATCGCGCCGTGAACGCCTCCGCCGTCGCCGCCGAGCTCGCCCGGCGCGCCGAGGCGGTATGCCGCCGCTATCTTCCCCACGGCCGCCGCCAGGGCCGCTACTGGGTCGCGGGCGACCTCGACGGCGCCCGCGGGCGCTCGCTCTACGTCCGCCTGGAAGGGCCGGGCGCGCCCGGCAAGTTCACCGACGCGGCCACCGGCCAGCACGGCGATCTTCTCGACATCGTGCGCATCCGCTCGGGCGCGCCGACGCTGCGCGCGGCGCTCGCCGAGGCCCGCGCGTTCCTCGCCCTGCCGGCTGCGCCGGCCAAGGGCGGGAACACGCCATACGACTCGACGGAGGCGGCCCGCCGTCTCTGGGCGCGTGGCCGCGCCCTGGCCGGCACCCACGCCGAGAAGTACTTGCTCGCCCGGGGCCTGGCTCGCTGCCGCTTCGCGGCGCTGCGCTTTCACCCCGAGCTTCGCTACCGCGAGGGCCATTCCGTCATCCGCCTCCCGGCGCTGGTCGCCGCCGTGACCGGCGACGACGGCACCGTCACGGGCGTTCAGCGAACCTGGCTCGATCCGCGCTCGCCCGCCAAGGCGGGCGTCGCTTCGCCGAGGAAGGCGCTCGGGCGGATCTACGGCCACGCGGTTCGGTTCGGAACGCCGGATGAGACGCTGCTCGTCGGCGAGGGCATCGAGACGGTGCTGTCGCTCGTGACCGCCGTGCCGGACATCACCGCCGCGGCCGCGCTTTCCGCCGGCAGCCTCGGCGCGTTCGCGCCGCCGCCCGGCGTCGGGCGGCTCGTCATTGCCCGGGACAACGATCCCGAGGGGGGCCAAGCCGCCGAACGCCTCGCCCGGCGCTGCGCGCGCTTGGGCGTCGGCGCCGCCGTCCTCGTGTCCGAGGGCGGCGACTTCAACGACGACCTCCTCGCGCTCGGCCCCGAAGCGCTGGCCGCGCGGCTCGCGCCGCTCGCGCGCTTCGGCAGAGGGGGAGAACCGCGCGGGCGACGGTGAGCAAGCCCACGCAGAGGGAGAACGCATGGCCCGCATCGTCAACCTGAAGCGCGAACCGGACGCCGTCGCCAACGGCGCGGTGCGCATCGACCGCCGCACGGTCTGGGGCAACCCGTTCGTGGTAGGGCGGGACGGCACGAGAGCCCAGGTCATCGCCCGCTACCGCACCGATCTCTGGCGGCGCATCCGCGCCGGCGAGATCGCGCTTGAGGAGGTCGCCGCCCTGAACGGGCGCGACCTTGCCTGTCACTGCGCGCCGCTGCCCTGCCACGGCGAGGTGCTCGCCCGCGCCGCCGCCTGGGCGGCTGCCACGCTCCGGGCCCGGGAGGCGGAGTGAAGCGGGCGGAGGGCGAACGGCGTAAGGAGAAGAGGGAGTTCCACCGAGCGCCTCGATCACGCTACCCGGAGCATCCGATGAGCCACGTCACCTTCAAGCGGGTGAGCCCGCACGAGTCTCGCATCTACCAAGACGGCGACTGCGTCGGCGATGTCTGCCGCATGGACGACATCCTCCGGCCGGGCACGCCCGTCTACGTCATCCATCTCACCGAGGACTGGCGCGGTCCGAAACGCGTCCACGACCGGCGGCGGATACGCGAAGTCGCCCAGAGGATGCTCGACACCCATCCGTTCTACGGGTGATCGGCGTGGTGGTCTACGGCATTGCGGTTCGGATCGGAAACGGCGCGGATGCGGGGCAGGACATTGTGCGCGTCGCTTCGCGACCGGGCTTTACGCTCCAATCTCCGCAAGCTCCGATTTCCGCTGCAATCCCTCGCGCCTCCGCTCGCAGGCTCGCTGCGCACTCCGTTTGCCGGGAGAGGACGCGGTCGTGGAAACAAAAGCTCCTCCCGACGTAGGCCCATTGTTCCACACGTGCTCACTGCGCCAACCCCTGCGGGGTTCTCCACTGCGTTCCGACCGCTTCGCGGTGGCTCCGCTGCGCGCGCGTGAACCAATAAACCTACGTCGGGAGACGCTCTTCCGATGCTCCGGGCCAACTGGCTCAACTCTCAACTTCATGAAGGAGACACTCTCATGTTCGATTACGACACTCACCAAGCGCAGTCCCCAACGGCTGTCATCTGCGAGAACGCGGCCCTCTACGGCGCAACGCCCGGGCGCGACGAGTTCGACCCCAGGGATGTCTGGGACGAATCCGACGCGCTCAGCGCGGTCAGCGAAGCGTTCAGCATCCTGGCCGACAACGTGGGCCCCGACGGCACCCAGCTCGCCGACGAGCGCGAGTCCATGCTCTGGGGCTTCGTCAACATGCTCGACGCCCAGGTGCGAAGGCTCGACCGCGGCGTCGACCGGCTGGCGCCCAAGCTGCGCGACCTGCAGCGCGCCCAGGACGGCACCGAGATCAACGCCCGCGAGCTCGAACTCACCACCGACCGGGCGCAGAACCTCGGCAAGCGGCGCGACGCGTTCGAGAAGATGCGCGACTCCGCCGCCGACGCCTACCGCGAAGCCACCGGCGACACCTGGCGCCCGCGCTACGGCTCCCACGTCAGCCAGACGCGCCAGCTCACCTCGGCGGCCATCGACGCCCGCGACTTCCTGCGCGCCCGCAAGGATCGCGAGACCCAGGCGCACCTGCCCGACGGCACCCTGATCGCGGTGGCCGGCGGCAAGAACGTCACGGACGTGGACGCCATCTTCCGGCGGCTCGACAACGCCCGCGCGAAGTACACCGACATGGTGCTCGTGCACGGCGGCGGCCCCGGCGTGGAACGCTTCGCCGCACAGTGGGCCGAACGCCACGGCGTGCACCAGGTGGTGTGCAAGCCCGACTGGGACCGCCACGGACGGGCCGCTCCGTTCCGGCGCAACGACGACCTGCTCAACCTGCTGCCCAAGGGCGTCATCGCCTTCCCCGGCAGCGGCATCACCGACAACCTCGTCGACAAGGCCGTCAAGCTCGGCATCCCGGTGCAGCGCTGCCGCGCGGCGTAGCCCGCACCGGCCCCGCGGGTCGCGTCGCTCTCCGGCGGCGCGGCCCGCTTCTTTTTTGGTCGGCGCTGACCGCGCTCCGCGCGTCGCCGACGGCGGCTTCGCCGCTCATCGGCATCCGCACGTCCGTCCGCATCGCTGCTGCAACCGATGCCCGCCCGAATGCAGCCGATGCCGCCGCCGCGTCCGGCAGCGTGCTGCGCACGTCTGCCCGCGGCTCCGTCCTCACCGCCGTCCGCTCACGCGCCGCGGCGGCTCACGCCCGCCGCGTTCGCCGGCGGCGATCTTCCCGTCCTGAATGCCGCCTCCCGGTGCTCCCCTCGACGCCGGAGGCGGCTCGGTTTTCACACCCCACGCACCTGGGGTGCCCTCAACAGCAAGCGCTCGACTGGCCTGTTTCCATTACGATTACAGCGACTTGGAACGCCCCGGTGTTGATGGGCCGAGCGGATGCTCTGGAGCATTCGATGGGATTTACCCATATTCCGCGGGCTTGCGATATGACGTATGCTTTGCAGCATACGCCCCCTGCATAAGGCGATCCTATGCGTATGCTGATGGCATACACGGAAATTGGCTGCCGCAGGGTTGCATTTGGCCCGTAGTTTCGACGTCCAACGCGTCGTTAGGCTCGTAGACCACTCCCATCTGGAGATCAAGCGCATGAGCGAAAACGAGGCTGCGACCGAAAAATCCGGTGAGAATCACGCGGCCAAACCATCTGGACCGCGAGTCCCACGCTCCATCCGCTTCTCGGATTCCGAGTGGGCGAGCGTCGAAAGGGAGGCTAGGGCCCGGGGAACGACGGCCGCGGAACTGGTGCGCCATGCCGCGGTGAGCGCGGCCGCCGACAAGCCGGCAGCGGATTCTCCTGCGTTCCCTCCCGAAGTCGCCGCACAGATCGAGCGCATCTATCGCGGCGTGTACCTTCTCTCAACCCTCAGACGCGACGAAATGCTCCAGGAAGGACGCCACGAGGAGTATGAGAGCATCAGAAAAAGCGCACAGGATTCCCAAGCGACAATCCTCAATGAAGCTCCAGAAGCGCCATCTAAACGGTCTGTGACGTGATCTTCCTGCCTCGACCACGCAATGCCGATCGGAGGAAATTGGCCCTGATGGGCGCTCAGAAAGTGCGGCCCCGGGCATTCGGACAATCGTTTTTTGGGCGTGAGAAGGTCGGAGAACGTATTCGACCTACCGGAGGAACCCTTGCCGAGCGCGGAGGGCCTTGCCACGTTTCCGATGGAACCGCGCAGACCAGTACGACACGACGGTGCCAACAGGGATAATGCGCCGGTTGGCCCACTGGAAAACGCACACGAGATGAGCAACGGCGACCTCAACTGGATCGCGAACTATATCTGGGGCATCGCGGACGATGTGCTGCG
>JAPOYG010000601.1 GCA_026706755.1 Acidobacteriota bacterium | reverse complement strand
ACCGCGGCGGCACGGCGACGACGACGGCGTCGACGCCCGGGTCGTCGATGGCGTCCCCGTAGTTCCCGTAGCTTCGCACACCCCGGTGGCGCGCGCGAAACGCCTTCGCCCGGTCCGGGTCCCGGCTGGCGTAGCTCGCCGCGACCACCCCCCGCAGTTGCCGCAGATGCCCGCTATGAACCCCGGTGATGAAGCCGCACCCGAGAAAGGCGACATGGACGGGCGACGGCACCGCGACATTATGCGCCACCCTGCGCGACGGCTGCGTTCGGCGGCGCGGAGCGCGCGACGACGCTACCCGCCGGGAAGCAGGTCGCATGAGCCGATCTCCACATCCCCTGCACATACCGACGCAGAGCAGAGAGGTCACGGGATGCCGCCAGGGCTCGTCGGCGTCCGTACAATTGGCCTCATGGTGAGGTCGCCGGGCGCCTTGGGAACGCGGCTGTCGGCGGTGCCGCGGTGGTCGCACCGCGATCCGGTGGAAGGCGGAAACCCGTACCCCGCCGGCGACCCCAGGCACGGAGTCTGGACCCGAGCGACGGCTGCGGCGCGCGCCGCGCTGGCACGTCACGACGACGCGCTGGCCGCGATCCCCGCCACGCAGGAGGCGCAAGTCTACGGCCAGCGATTGGTCGGGTTGGCGACGATGCGCTTCGACACCTGGGCGCGGCGGGGGCTTGCGACGGTCTGCGGCGATGACGCGCAACGCGACTACGGAGCGTGGCTGCGTACCTACGTCGCGAACTGGCGCGCGTACGTTGCCGACACCTGTCCGCACGTCGCCCCTGCGGTGCGGAAGGAGCTCCACGCCTGCCTTCGGGACCGCGCGACGCACTGGGCGACGCGGGCGCGGCGCGAGTCCGTCGGGCGCGCCCCATCGGACGGTGGCGCTGCCCGCCCGGACTGACTCCGGCGGCCAGCCGCCACTCGTCCGTTCGGCGCGGTTCGGCGTACAGTGACCGGCGATGAAACAGAACGAGCCGAGACTGGTGGAGTTGCGCGCCGGCTCGACGCGCCTCGTGGTGGCCCCCGGCGTCGGAGGCTCGATCGCGCGCTACGCGTCCGAGCGGAACGGGTCGACGATGGAGTGGCTGCGGCCGGCGTCGCCGGAAGCCATCGCCAGCCGCTCGGCGGGTGGCACGTCGAGCTTCCCGATGGTTCCCTTCTCGAACCGCATCCGCGACGCGGCCTTCCGCTTCCGGGGCCGCCTCGTCCAGTTGCCGCGCAACTTCCCTCCCGAGCCGCACGCGATCCATGGCCACGCCTGGCGCGCGCCGTGGGCGGTCGTCGACCGGACGGATTCGGGAATCGTGTTGGAGTACCGGCACGCGGCCGACCCGTGGCCATGGACGTACGTCGCGCAGCAGACGTTCGACCTCACCGAGGAGCGTCTCCGGGTCCGGTTTGTGGTCACTAACGAGGCTTCCGAGGCCATGCCCGTCGGGTTCGGGCTCCACCCCTACTTCGTCCGGACGCCGGGCTGCGTCGTGCGCGCTGACGTCGGCCGGATGTGGGAAGCGGACGCGAACCGGATGCCCGCCCGCCTCGTGGCCGCCCCGCCGCAAATCCGGCCCGCCGGTCCGGGCCTCAACCCGGACGCGACCCCGCTCGACAACAACTTCCTCGGCTTCCGCGGCCGCGCCGTCATCGAGTGGCCGGAATGGAACGCACGGCTCCGCGTCGACGCCGATCCGGTCTACGCCTGTCTCGTCGTCTACACGCCGCCCGGCCAGGACTTCTTCTGCGTGGAGCCGGCGACTAACTGCATCGACGGCTTCAACCTCGCCGCCGCGGGCCGCACGGACACCGGGCTCATCGTGCTCGAGCCGGGCGACACCGCCGCTGGCGACGTCACGTTCACACCGGAAGCCCTCTGACCTGCTGCGTCAACGCCTTCACCTGATGAGCCGCGCGTCACGATTGCCGCTCGGCGCGCGTCTCATCGACGGCCAGGGCCAACGCGCCGGCCTCGGTCAACGTCGAACGCCGACGGGCGGCGGCGACGAGCGCCCGGCGCTCTCGCTCGTCGAGGGCAAGATTCCTCCTGTTGAGAATAGAGAGCTTATGATGCTCTTGTGTCTGCGATCCTCCTCGCCTGGATCGGCCAGACGGACCTCGATTGCGCCGCGGGCAGGCGGAGGGGACCCGGTCCCATCGCCGGCGTCGTCGCGGCCCGGCGCTTCGATGCGCTGGTGCTGCTCTCGAACTACCCGGCGGCGCGGAACCGCGCTTTCGTCTCCCACTCCAGGTGGAACTCGGCGATCTCTTCGCACACGTGGCGGACGACGGCCGGGCGTTCCTCCTTGAGAACCACAGCGAGCATCTGATGCTGCGGTTACTGCGGCGCATCGAGGAGACTCACAATGGGGAGCTGCCGGAGGGGAAGCCGGCGCTGCGGCCCGACCAGGTCTCCGTCGTCTACCTCGATCAGGTCGACGGTGAGGTCCAGGCGACGCGGCTCCGGATCGACGAGACCGGAGAGTTCATCGACCGCTGGCCGCACGGGTTCTTCGAAGAACGCTCCGACGAGCTCTTCTGAATGCTTCGTGAGTACGCGGTTGAGCCGGAGCTCGCCGCGACCTGGTCGCAGCGCATGGAGGCGCGGTACTTCCGCGACCAGTTCGGCCTCGGGTCGCCGCGCATCCTCGTTCCGGACGAAGTAGAAGGCGACTTGACCTTGTGGGCCGTAGAACGCGGCTCTACGATTCCCAGGCGGGCCGAAGCGATGGCGGACACCCTGCGAGACATGCTGCGCCTCGCGACCACCATTGTTCTCGTTGATCCCTACTTCGCGCCCGACAACCGGCTGTTCGTGCGTGTCTTGTCCGCGTGCCTTGACGAGTGTCGTCCGCCCGGACGCGCTTCCGGGAGGCACCCCAGCGTCCACGTCATCACGTCCGGCGGGCGAGACCAGGATCCTGCGCGGGAGCACTTCGAGGCTGCGTGCAGCGAGGAGCTGCCCGCCCGTTTCCCGAAGGACCAGAGGGTCACGATCCGGCGAGTCGTTCGGCGCCCCGGCGGGGAACGGTTGCACGACCGCTACGTCCTGACGGAAAACGGTGGCGTGAGCTTCCCTGCCGGCCTGGATGAGAGCCGCGACGGAAGCGGTACGGTCGATCTGCACCTACTGACACGAGAACGGTACCGGCAACGATGGCAACAGTATTCAGGTGACTCGCCAGCGTTCGACCATCCCGAAGATGACATTACGGTCGTGGGTCGGAAGCCGAGACCGTCGCGCGAACTGGTAGAACCCAACAGGTATGCGTCGCGGCGCGCGCCTTTGGGATCCGCGGGCCTGTGACGAGGGGATACAAGAGAGGGAGCCACCCTCAGGGGGAACCGTCATGACTCCGCTCGAGCTCAACGAGGCTACGGTGAAGAAGCTGTTCAAGGAGGCTCTGGTCGAGACGCTCCAGGAGCACCGCAGCTTACTCCAGGAAGTGCTGGCCGAGGTGCTGGAGGACTCCGGAATGACGGAGGCGATCCGCCAAGGTCGGCGGACCGAGACGATCAGCCGCGACGCTGCACTCCGGGCGCTCGAGGTGCGCGAGTGAGAACGTCGTTCCTGACCGACGTGGTGGGTATCCGGAAGTTGCCCGGATCGCACAACTTCTACCGTATTCGTGTGCGCGAGTACCGCCTCGGCTTGGCGCTCACCGGGTCCGAGGTCGAACTGGTGCGGTGCCTCCACCGGAAGGAGATCTACCGGTACTTCCCGTGACGCGCGGTATGCGCCGGAATGGCGGATCTGCGAGCATACTCCCGCTGGCAGGCAGGTTCCATCCCGCGTGCCGGGCCCGTGCGCGGACGTAGGGAGGCGACCCAAGCCAGTACGGGAGGGGGAGAAGGACCGGGCGGAGAGGGTCCGCCCGGTCGAGGTTCGATGGGCCCTTTCCCCTACGGCTTTACGCGCACGTACTTCTGCAGGTTCCGCGGCCGCGGCTCGCCTCCGTAGATGTTGCCCGCGGCGTCCACCGCCACGAACTCGGCCCCGTTGCCGGCTACCTCACGCGGGTCGCCCCAGACGTACGGAATGAACTCGTCGACCCAGCCGCTCTTGGCGTCGCCGATGCGGATGCCCATCTCCCAGCCGGGGTTCTGCACGTCGTCGGATTCGGAATCGGCGACGTACACGCGGCCGTGGGCGTCGAAGGTGATGCCGCTCGGGCGGCCGAACTGCGTCCACTGGGAGAGGAAGTTACCCTCCTGGTCGAAGATCTGCACGCGGTTGTTCGAGCGATCCGCCACATAGAGCCGCCCGTCGTTGTCGAGGGCGATGCCGTGCAGCGTGCGGAACTCGCCCGGCGCGTAGCCGGTCTGGCCCCACTCCATCAGGTAGTTGCCCTCGGCGTCGAACTTCACCACGCGGTTGTTG
>JAPOYG010000276.1 GCA_026706755.1 Acidobacteriota bacterium | reverse complement strand
CTGCTGAGGGGGCAGCGGCGGTTTGACGGCTTGGGTAAGCCGGTATGTAATTACCCAAGCGTTACGCCGTAGGCGGCGTCCGACCGTCATAGAGGTTCAGTACGTCCACTCCTCGTGCGCCAGCGGGGCACGGTTCAGCTCGTCGCGATGGGTGCGCCAGCGCGGCATGACCGCATCCATCAGTTCGCGGAACCGGTCGTTGTGGCGGCGCTCGATGAAGTGCACCATCTCGTGCACCATGATGTACTCAAGACAGGACGCCGGTTTCTTGGCCACCTCGAGGTTGAGCCAGATCCGGTGGGCGTCAGCGTTGCACGTGCCCCAGCGGGTCTTCATCCTCCGGATCCGGACCTCGGCGACGTGAACGCCCACCCTGGGTTCCCAGGTGGCCAGCAGAGCGGGCACCCGGTCGCGGATACGGCGCCGATACCAGCGCTGCAGCACGGCCTCGCGGGCGTCGCGGTCGGTGTTGGGCCTGATCCGCAGCTCCATTGTCGTCCGTTTGCGAAGACGCACCGCGGCCGGCGCGTCGTGCTCGATCACGGCCAGCCGGTAGCGCCGGCCGTCGACGTAGTGGCTCTCGCCGCTGACCAGCCGCCGCGGCGACTGGCGGTCCTGGCCCCCGAACTCGGCCTGTCGACGACGGATCCACCCCAGGCGCGCAACGACGGCTAGCCGGACGGCGTCGTCGTCCACGTACGCCGGCGCCGCTACCCGCACCCGACCCTCCGGCGGATAGACGCCCAAGTGGAGGTGCTTGATGTTCTTGCGGACGACCTCCACCGGCGTGCCGCGCACGTCGATGCGGCGGCTCTGGGCCTCAGTAGTCATGCCGAGCCTTCACGATCTCGAAGATCCGGTCGACGAGCTCCGCCTCGTCGCCGAGCACCGACCGGATGGCGTTCCGCACTTCCCGCTCCTTCATGCGGTTTCCGCGCCAGTCGGCCTTCTTCACGCGGCGGATGGACCGGTCGACCAGCCGGGCGGTGGCCGCGCGGGCGCCGGCCACGTCAGCGGAGCCGCGGGCTTCCGCGGTCGAGTCGCTGGGCGACGCCGTCGAGCTTGACGCCGCCGTCGTCCTGTCCGACGGCCCGAGCCCGGCCGGCGGCGCGGTCTCCTGCACCGCCGCCGCGCCCGAGGCGGCCAGCCCATCCAGGTTGTCGAACAGGGCGCGCAACGCGGCGGTGTCGATGCTGGGCGGATAGGAGGACCGCGTCTCCGGGGCGCTGATCCGCCGGGTCAGGTCGACGATCTTCTCCAGGTATGCCTTGTAGTCCAGCGCCTCCTGCTTGCGCTGGCGGATGAGGGCGTCGAGCAGCCCGGACATCTGCTCGTAGTACTTCGGGTTGACCGCCGCCTCGTCGAGGATGATCCGGCGGACGTTGTTCTCGATGGTCTCTGCCACGGCGTCGCGGTCGTTGCGGATGCCGTCGGGAAGCGACTGGACGGCCTCCTCGCCGCGTTCGACGATCAACTGCACGAGCGTGAGGTCGTCGAGCTCCGAGAGCTTCTCGCTCTCCCCGGCCCGGACGTAGGTGTCGAGCAGGTGGCGCATGGCCGGCTCGTACATCTTCATGTCGATGTAGTCGCCGCTCGCCAGCTTGACCTCCCGTCGCACCTGCTCGTAGTAGTCCACCTCGGCCTTGATGGCCTTCGCCTCGGCGTCCGAGTAGCCGGCCTCGCGCATCTCGTTGGCCAAGTTGGCGTAGGCGCGCAGGAAGGCGGCGGCCAGCTTGTACAGCGCCACGCGCCGGGGCGCGTTCTCGTCGAGCGCATCGCCACGTTCGGGACCATCTTCGGGGCCACGCCCGTCGCCATGGCCGGCGGCCGTGCCGCCCGCGGCGCTACCGCTCTGGCCGCCGCAGAAGTAGCGCAGGTAGGCCGCAGTGTCGCGCGGCGGCTCCACCGGCTCGCACAGCGCCGCCACCGCCTCGCGGGCCTCCTCCAGGCGCTCGCGGCCCTGCCGGAGGCGGTCCTTCAGCAGGCCCTCGACGTCAGCGGCGTCGTAGCCGTCGAACGCGCCGCCGGTGTAGTCGTGGATCGACTGCTCCAGCGACCGGAAGAGGTCCTTGTAGTCGATGACGTAGCCGTATTCCTTGTCCTCGCCGTCGAGGCGGTTCACGCGGCAGATGGCCTGGAACAGCCCGTGGTCCTGCATCGGCTTGTCGATGTAGAGGTAGGTGGCCGGCGGGGCGTCGAAGCCGGTGAGCAGCTTGTCGACGACGATCAGCAGCTTCATGCCGCCGGGCTCGTGGACGAAGCGGCGCTTGACCTCGCGCTCGAAGCGCTCTGCCTTGTGCATCGCCGTCTCTTCCGGCTCGCCGAAGTGGTCGGCCAGCATCCGGCGGTAGATGTCGTACTGGCGCAGCTTCTCGGTGAGGCCCTCGCCGGTCTCCTCGCCCTTCACGTCGCCGGGGGCCGGCTTGTAGGACGTGACGACGGCGCACTTGCCCGCGAGGTCCGTCTGCTGGAACATCTCGAACAGGCGGCAGGCGGCGTAGATGCTGCCGGAGACGAGCAGCGCATTGCCGCGGCCGCTCCGCAGCCGGTCGCGCGTCTCCATGTCGATGAGGACGTCGTTGACGATGGCCGCCAGCCGTTCGCGCGCGCTCAGCACCCGCCGCATCGTGCCCCAGCGCTGCCTGAGCTGCGCCCGCGCGACGTCGGTCAGGCCGCGCGTCTTCAGGTCGAACCACTGGTCGACCTTGGCCGGCGACGCCAGGTGCTGGTCGATGTCGCGCGCCTCGTAGCGCAGGTCGAGCACCACGCCGTCGCGCACCGCCTCGTCGTACTTGTAGGTGTGGATGTAGGGGCCGAAGGTCTCGATGCTGCGCGTCTTGTCCGCCTTCAGCAGCGGCGTGCCCGTGAACCCGATCAGCATGGCGCCGGGCAGGATCTCGGTCATCGCCTTGTGCAGCTTCCCGGACTGCGTGCGGTGGCACTCGTCCACGAACACGAAGATGTCGCCCTTGGCGTGGAACCCGCGCGGCAGGCTCTTCCGGAGCTCCGCGACGTAGGCGTCGACGTCCCCGGCAGTCGTCTCCTCGTCGGACCGGCCGAACTTGTGGATGAGCGACGCCATCAGCCACTCCGTGCCCTCATGGAGCACGCGCACGAGGTCGGCGCCGCTCGTCGTGCGGTGGATCTGCTCGCTGACGCCCAGGAACACCTGCTCGATCTGCTCGTCCAGCTCCGTGCGGTCCGTGATGATGAGCACGCGGCTGTCCTGCACGTGCTCGCGAATCCACTTCGCCAACCACACCATGGTCAGGCTCTTGCCGCTGCCCTGCGTGTGCCAGATGATGCCGCCCTCGCGCCGCCGCACGTGCGCTTGCGCCGCCCGCACGCCGAAGTACTGGTTGTGGCGGCACGTCTTCCGGACGCCCGCGTCGAAGACGACGAAGTCGTGCACGGTCTCCAGCAGCCGTTCCCTGCCGCAGGTCTGGCCGAGCTCCCGCAGCAGCGGGTTGTCGCCGGCGCCGGGGAGCGCCTCGGCCTCCTTCCACCGGAGCCACTGCTTCTCCGGCGTCTCGATGACGCCGTAGCGCAGCCCCTCGGTCTCGTTCCCGGCCAGCAGGAGCTGCACCGTGGCGTAGAACGGGCGGATGAACTCCGGCTTCTGGCTGTCGAGGTTCTGGCGGATGCCCTCCGCCACCGAGACCGTCGAGCGCTTCAGCTCCAGCACGCCGAGGGCGAGGCCGTTGATGTAGAGCACGAGGTCGGGCCGCCGGGTGTTCGGTCCCGTAACCGTCACCTCCTCCGCGACGGCGAACTCGTTGTCGAGCGGATGCTCCCAGTCGATGAGGCGGACGGCGACCGTCTGCTCGCCGGCTTCCGGCCGGACCTTCACGCCGTAGCGCAGCAGGTCGTAGACCGCGCGGTTGGCGTCGTAGAGCCTCCGGCCGCCGCCCACCGTCGCGGCCTTGCGCAGCTCGAGCAGCGCCTTGGTGATGATCCGGTCGTCGTGACGCCGCCGCCGCAGCCAGTCGGTGAGGAGCGTCTCCTCGACGTTGGCGTTCCCGGTGCGGTCCCGCCGGTCGCCGAGATGGGCGTAGCCGAGGACGCCGCGGAAGAACGCCACGACGCGCCGCTGGGTGCGGATCTCCCGCTCGCCGACCGGGCTCACGACCTGCCCTCGGCGGTGATGCTCACTCCAGCACCTCCCAGCGCCCGCCCTTGGTGGGGCCGACATGCCGCACCAATCCGGCCGCCCGCAGCCGGGTCAGGTGATACTTGATTCCGTCCTGCGTGATGCCGATCCGTTCGGCCAGTAGGCGCCGGCTGATCGCGGGCTCGGTCCGGAGCAGATCCAGGATCCGTTTCCGGGTAGCGGCGCGGCCTTCCTGGTTAGTCCGAAGTTTCGGAGCGGATCGCGTAGAAGTCCCTGTCTGTCATTCGGTTACGCGA
>JAPOYG010000219.1 GCA_026706755.1 Acidobacteriota bacterium | reverse complement strand
CCTTGCGCGGCAGCCGCTCGTCGAGCATGGCGGTGTTGTAGGCGAACACGGCCGCCACGACGGCCATCTGCATGACGTCGGCCGCGGGCACGCGGTCGTAGAAGTCCATGTTGGAGTGGTGGGTCCGGGAGCGGTACTCCAGGCGGTCCTGCATGAACTGGAAGGCCGGCAGGCCCAGCTCGTCGAAGGGGACGTGATCGGTGGCCCGCGTCGAGCGCCGTCCGATGGTGGTCACGCCGAGATCCGCCAGCTCCGGGAGCCACGCCTCGAAGGTCGGCGCGATGCGGCGGTTCCCCTGCAGCCAGATGCCGCGGATGCGGCCGGCGCCGTTGTCGAGATTGTAGTAGGCCGAGAGCTCCCGGTGGGCCGGCAGTCGGCGCCGCGTGTCGGGGTCGCCGTAGTGGGCCCGCGCGTAGGCGCGCGAGCCGAGGAGCCCCTGCTCCTCGCCGCCCCAGAGCGCGATGCGGATGGTGCGCCGGGGCGTCGCCCCGACCGCCCGCAGGATGCGCAGCGCCTCCATCATCGCCGCCACCCCGGCCGCGTTGTCGGTGGCGCCGGTCGCGCCGGGCGTCGCGTCGAAGTGGGCGCCGAGCAGGACCACCTCGTCCGCGCGGTCCGTGCCGGGAATCTCGCCCAGCAGGTTGAAGCCGTTCGGCCGCCCGTCCTCGTCGTGGAAGCGGGTCGCGATGTGCAGCTCCGCGCGCACGGGGAGGCCCCGTTCCAGGATGCGCACCATGCGGTTGTAGTGCTCGACCGCGATGGTGGCCGACGGCACGACGCGCGGCGCGCGCGGGTCGCGCGAGCCTCCCACGCCGGGGAACACGGTGCCGCCGTCGGTGCGTTGCGTAGGCCAGTCGAGGTCGCTGCCGATGGGCGCCCCGGAGACGACCACGGCGGTGCTCCCTCGCTCGAGGACGGCGACCACGCCCTCCTCCACGAAGAAGGCCTCGGTCAGCTCGCGGAGCGACGGGCGGGCGGCGCGGCGCCGCGCCGGGAGGGCCAGCGGACTCCGAACCGGTCGGCCGGCGGCCGCCAGCAGCTCCTCGTCCATGCGCAGCACGATGTCGCCCTCGAGGAGCGGCACGGCCCGCGCCGGCTGCGGCAGCACGATCTTGCCGCGGAGCGTGCCGCGGTAGCGATCGAGGTCGCCGCGGCGGCGGATGTCGACCCGCACCACGTCCGCCTGGACGGTGCCGGGGGTGCCGGGGCTCCACGCGCGCGGGTGGCCGATGATCGGCATGACCCGCGGCTCGACCATGTGGGCGTGGAACCGGACCAGCGACCAGCCCCGGCCGAAGGCAAAGCGCTCCTCGCGGACGTTCTCCACGCCCCAGGCGCGCAGCCGGTCCGCTGCCCACTCCCGGGCCTCCTCGATGGCCGGCGTCCCGGTCACGCGCGGACCGTACACGTCGCTGAGCCAGCCCACCAGGTCCATCACCTGCGAGCGATCGAGACCCTCCTCCCGGATGGCGGCGACGGTCTCGGGGTCGGGCGACTGCGCGGACGGTAGCGCGGCGCCCAGCAGCACCATCGCTGCGACCAACGCAATGCCTCGGGGAGGGCACGCAGGCATCACCATCCGCGGATTATAGGAGCCGGCGATCGGCAATCCGGCCGCGGACACGGGAACGACGGGCGGCTAGGAGGGGCGTCGCGCTCTGTCCGACGATGGCGGCTGGACCGTTCCTCGCGCGCCCTCACGGACGCGTTGGAGTCGGCACCCGCGCGAGACTCCTCATCGCGCGTTCTACGGCGCGGACTCCTGCGCGGGCGCTTCGAGGTCCGCGACGACGGCGCGGAGGAAGCGCGCCGCCTCTGCGCCGGTGACGGCGCGGTGGTCGAAGGTGAGCGACAGCGGAAGGACGCGATGCACGCCCGGCTCGGCGCCCACCGCGACCACCCGCGGCTCCACTCGGCCGGCTCCGAGAATCGCGACCTGCGGCGGCACGACGACCAGCGCCGCGTGCCGGCCGCCGACCGAGCCGAAGTTCGACAGCGTGATCGTCTGCCCGCGGAGGGCCTCCGGCGGGATGCTGCGCGCGCGCACGGCTTCCTTGAGACGAGCGATCCCTGCCGCGAGGTCGTCCTGGCTGCGCCCGCCGACGTCGCGCATCACGGGGACGAACAGGCCGCTCTCCTCGATGTCGACCGCCACGCCGAGGTCGATGCGCGGCAGCACGCGGCGGGTGAGCTGCTCGCCGTCGAACCAGGCGTTGAGGGCGGGGGCGGCGCGGCACCCGGCGACGACCGCGCGAATCAGGCGCAGCAGGACGGTCGTGCCCTCCGGCCAGCCGTCCACGTCCGCCTCGTCGGTCAGGCTCGCGGGGACGACCTCGGCGTGCGCCCGCGCCATCCGCTCGGCCATCGCGCGGCGGACGCCGCGGAGCGCCTCGGGCGGGCCGGCATCGGCGAGCGCCTGCGCCGCGCGCTCCACGTCGGCGCGGGTCACCGCATCGCGCGGGCCGGTGCCCTGCACCTGCGCCACGTCGACGCCCAGCCGCCGTGCCAGGGCGCGGACGGCGGGGACGGCGCGAACGCTCGCACCGGGAACGGGGGCGGCGGTGCCGGCGCCGGGCGCGGCGTCCGCCGCCGAAGTCGGCGGCGCCTCGGCGAGGTCGCCGACCACGGCGCCCCGGTCGGTCCGCCCGCCGCCCGCCTCGAACTCGACCAGGACGGCGCCGACGGCGATCCGCTCCCCGGGCGAGCCGCACAGCTTCCGGATGTGCCCCGCGTGCGGGGACGGGATCTCGACCACCGCCTTGTCGGTCTCGACCGACACGAGCGGCTGGTCGGTGACGACGTGGTCCCCCTCGGAGACGTGCCACGAGACGATCTCGGCCTCGTGCAGCCCTTCTCCCAGGTCGGGCAGCTTCAGGGTCGCCGCCGCGGACGTCTCAGCCAAACGCCAGCACCTCCCGCGCCGCGGTCAGGATGCGCTCCGTCGAGGGCATGTAGAGGTGCTCGAGGCGGGGCAGCGGCATCACCGTGTCGTAGCCGGTCACCCGCTTGACCGGCGCCTGCAGCGAGAGGAGGCCGTGCTCGGCGATCCGCGCCGCGATCTCGGCGCCGAAGCCCGCCGTCAGCGCCGCCTCGTGCACGATCACGCAGCGGCCCGTCTTCTCCACCGAGGCGAGGATCGTCGCGGCGTCGAGCGGCGTCAGCGTCGCGACGTCCAGCACGTCGCTCGCCACGCCCTCCGCGGCCAAGGTCTCGGCCGCGGCGAGCGTCTCCACGGTCATCGCCCCCCAGGTGACCAGCGTGAGGTCGCCCCCCTCGCGCAGCGGGAAGCACGTGTCGAGCGGTGCGGCGGCCCCGTCGTCGGCCACTTCCTCCCGCACCGCCCGGTAGATGCGCTTGGGCTCCAGGAAGACGACCGGATCCGGATCCCGAATCGCGGCCAGCAGCAGGCCGTAGGCGCGTGCCGGCGAGGAGGGGATCACGACGCGCAGCCCCGGCACGTGCGCGAACATCGCCTCCGTGCTCTCGGAGTGGTGCTCGATGGCGCGGATCCCGCCGCCGTACGGCGCCCGGAGCACCATCGGGCAGGTGAGGCGCCCGCGGGTCCGCCAGCGGAGCCGCGACGCGTGGCACACCATCTGATCGATCGCGGGGTAGATGAACCCCATGAACTGGATCTCGGCCACCGGCCGCAGCCCCTGCGCCGCCGCGCCCACCGAGAGCCCGGCGATGACGGCCTCGGCCAGCGGGGTGTCGAGCACGCGCTCGGCGCCGAACCGATCGAGCAGACCGTCGGTCACGCGGAAGACCCCGCCGTCGACCGCTACATCCTCGCCGAGCAGGACGACGCGCTCGTCCTCCGCCATCGCGCGCGCGAGGGCCGCGTTGAGTGCCTGCACCATCGTCCAGGTCATCGGTCGGGGCTCCGGCCGCCGCGGGCGGCCACCGCGGAGCGCTGCGCCGCGAGGTCCCGGGGCAACTCGGCATGCAGAAAGTCGAAGATCGAGGCCGCGGCCTGCGGCGGCCGCGCCAGGTAGGCTTCCGCCGCCTGCTCCACCTCCGCCGCGCACTCCCCAAGCAGCCGTTCCTCGTCGTCCTTCGTCCATCCCGCCGTCGCGGTCAGCCAGACGCGCAGGCGGACGATCGGATCCGCCTTCCACTCGCGGCCCACCGCCTCGTCGTCGCGGTAGCGGCTGGCGTCGTCGGCCGTGGTGTGATCCGAGAGGCGGTAGGTGAGCGCCTCGACGAGGTGGGGCCCGCCGCCGGCGCGCGCCTTCGCCAGGGCCGCCTCCACCCGGTGCCGCACCGCGACCACGTCGTTCCCGTCCACCTGCTCGCCTTCGAAGCCGGCCGCCACGGCCTTCTGGGCGAGCGTCTCCGCCGCCGTCTGCCGCGACCGCGGGAGCGAGATCGCCCACTGGTTGTTGGTCACCACGAAGACCAGGGGCAG
>JAPOYG010000698.1 GCA_026706755.1 Acidobacteriota bacterium | reverse complement strand
TCGTCCGCGGGGAACGTCACGTCGAGCGAGAACCGGTCGACGTTCAGCTCGTCGCACTGGTAGATGCGCTCCCCGGCCGGGGCGCCGTAGCGGCGGAAGCGGAGGCAGACGGCGTAGTAGTTCTCGTCGGTGAGGTTCAGCACGCCCGACACCTGCACGCTGGTCCCCGCCGTGAGGCAGCCGCCGAACTCCTCGTCCAGCTCGATGCCCACCAGTGCGTCGACCCCGACCTTCGCGCAGCGGACCGACTCCGCCGCCGCGGCGGCCGCGGTCCCCGGCGGCCTGCGCCGGATGTCGGTCGTCATGGCGGCGCCGCCGCCGGTGGCCTCCCGGAAGCTCGGGAAGCGGTCCCAACTCGTGACGCCCGAAGACTCGCCGAGCCGGCGGGCGAGGTAGTTCACCACGTCCATCTCGGACTGCGGAGCCAGCCCGTCCCGCGACACGTAGACGACGGCGCGCCGAATCGTGCCGACGGCGGGGCCGCTCCGGACGCCGTCCGCCGCCAGCAGGTCGTTCACCGTGACCTCGATGGTCCCGCCGGAGACCTCGGTGCCCGGCTCGGGCGCGCTGCTCGTGTCGTCCTCGAACTGGCCCTGGTCGACGAACACGTGCATCGAAGGCAGGTCCGCGGCGGCCAGGAGCCCCATCCGGTAGAGCGTCAGCGGGTGGTACTCGACCAGCGGGACGGTGTGCTCGATGTGGTACGTGTCGGATTGCCCGTTCCCGCCGGGCTCGAGCGCGACGCGCACCCTGCCCTGGAGCACGGCGCCGTAGGCGACCGCATCGGGCGTCAGCAGCGGTGTATGCACGTCCGGCGCGTGCCCCAGGCGGTTGATGACGGCCGAGGCGCCCGGATTCACGGTCGACGCCGCCGGCCCCACCCGGCTCCAGACGCTCGTATACTCGCCGTACTGATGGCCTTGCTCGTGGAGGACCGTCTCCCAGGCGGCCCAGCGCGCCGGCGGATAGCCCTCGACCGCCTGCAGCACCCCGGAGCTGCCGTAGGTGGAGGAATGGTCGTACAGACCCAGGCCGATGCCGCCGATGTCGTTGCGCACGAGTTGGTGGAAGCCGACGTAGCCGGCGAGCAGCGTCGCCTGGCTCACGACCGCGATGACCTCGTACTCGTCGGCGAAGTGCTGGTAGAAGAACTTCGTGATCTCCGGGAGGTTGAGCGCGGTGTCGCCGCCGAGAATGCGCGAGTCGCCGAAGTCGGCGTCCCGGATGTTCACGACGTGGCTGGCGTACTGCACGGTGTCGTCGATGCCGACCACCGGCGAGCTGGGGACGTTCGACGGCGCGAGGGCCAGGTGCACGTTCACGCGGTCCCCGTCGGTGCTGCCCGGCACGACGAGCCGGCCCCAGTAGAGCGAGGGCACGTCGACGCCCCACGCGTAGCGCCGCAGCGTCTCGCGGAGCACGCCGGCGTCCCATGTCGGGCTGAACACGCTCACCACGTGCCCGGACACCGTGTCCGTGCGCGTGCGCGTCCACGTCTCGGCCGTGTGGTCGTCCTCGGCTTCCGGGTCGACGCGCTCGAACGTCACCGTGGCGTGGTCGCCCAGCACCAGGAGGTCGGTGAAGCCGAACGAGCCCTCTTGGGTCGGATGCAGGAAGCGGGGCGACTGATCGGCCCGGAGCGGCCAGCCGTCGGGGAGCGCCTCCATGTCGCCCGCCGCGTTGGCGCGCGCGGGATCGGCCGCGAACGGCGTCGCGGCCCAGGCCATGGGGATAGGCGGGGTGGCGCACCAGCGCTCGGGCGCCGGGGTCACGACGTCCTCCGGCTCGAGCGCCAGGGGGGCCAGACGGTCGGCGAGCGACTGGGCCCCCGCCGCCGGAGCCAGCAGCAGGGACGCACCGAGCGCGGCCCCGAGTGCGCGCCGCCGCCGGTGCCCTGGTGTGCTCAAGTGCGCCCCTCGGCCCCTCGTACGCAGAGAATCACGCGCAGGTCGCGCCGGGCGCCGCGGCCTCGAACCGCTGTGCGACTTCCAGACCGCCGCGCGTCGCGCGCGACACGTACATCGGCATCGTAGCGTACCCGCCGGACCCGAGGGCCAGCTCGCCCGTCGCCACCTCCAGGCGGAGGCCGTCGAGCGCCGCCCGCACCGGGCCCGCCGCGGTCGTGCCGGCCACCTCCATGGCGCGAGCCAGCGCGCGGATGGCGGTGTGGTGCGAGAACGCGACGTGCGTGACCAGGTCGTCGCCCGCGTGCCGACGGGCGCGCGCGACGAACTCGCGGACGCCGGCGCGGTCCTCGCTCGCCACGAAGGGCACCGACGTCCAGGCCTCGACGCCGTCCGGCAGTCGCGAGGCCTGCCATTCGCTGAACTCCAGGAAGTGGTACGCGAACTCGGAGGCGACCCCGAGCGCGTGGGCCTGTGTCACGACGTTCACGGCATAGGGCCGCGGGATGGAGATCCAGAAGTTCTCCGCCTCGAGGTCTCGCGCCCAGCGCACGAGGCTGGTGTACTCGCCGGGGTGGTTGCCGCGGATGGGCGTCGTGACCAGCGCCGCGCCCGTCGCGCCGCCCTGCACGCGCCGGTAGAACTGGTTCGAGACGGTTCGCTGCGAGGGGCTCCAGTCGGAGACCTGGAACGTGCGCCGGCGCGCGGCAGGGCCGCGGTGCTCGACCAGCGTCGCAATCGCCTGCAGCGTGGTCGACCCGAAGTGGGCTACCCGCCCGCAGTAGGTCCCCGGCGTCTGGGCGGCGTGCAAGACCGGCACGTCCAGCCCCTCGCGCTCGAGGGCCCGATCGAGGTAGGGCGGCATCGCCATCACGACGCCGCCCACCATGGCCTCGGCCCCTTCGTCGCGGATGAGGCGCAGCGCCTCCCGCGCGCCCGGCGCGGGGCTGCCCTCGTCGTCGGCGACGAGCAGCTCGACCTGCCGCCCGAGGATGCCCCCGCCGGCGTTGAGCTCGGCGACCGCCAGCTCCAGCCCCAGCCGCATCTGGCGGTCGTAGGGCTGGATGAGCTCGTCCTGCCCCTGCGCGTCCCGCTGGGAGATGAGTGCCCCGATGCGCAGCGGACGCGACTGCAGGATGGCAGGGAACGCCGGCGCGGCGACTGCCGCCCCCAGGCCCGCACCGACCGTTGCCAGCGCCTCTCTGCGGCTGATACGCATCGTGTACTCCTTTGCCGTCCTACCTATCGGATCGTTCGGCGCTCACCATGCCAACGCCGCCGGAGCGCCGCTGATCGGCGTGCCGGGCTCCCGACCCGAGGGGGGCGGCGTGTGCCCTCCGGACTCGTCCCCCGGGGAGGTCCCGGCGTCCCGTCGCGGGGCCGCCGTCACAGCCGGCGCAGGGCGC
Source organism: Acidobacteriota bacterium (assembly GCA_026706755.1). Taxonomy (GTDB): domain Bacteria; phylum Acidobacteriota; class Vicinamibacteria; order Vicinamibacterales; family UBA8438; genus JAGWAJ01. The sequence continues at coordinate 1,099 of JAPOYG010000698.1, read as the reverse complement.
CGCTCGCCGCCGCGGCGCCCGCCACGACGACGACCAGCGTCCCGGAACCGACGAACATCGCGGTGACGTGGGCCTCGGCCACGAAGCCGGCCACGGCATAGGAGAGCGGGGTCAAGCCCACCGCGGCGAACATCACGACGCTCATCACCCGGCCCAGCAGCGACGGCTCCGTGCGCGACTGCAGCCAGGTGACCAGCATGACGTTCACCACCGCGCCGCCCGCCCCCATGACGCCGGCCAGCACCGCCGCCTGCGCCACGCTCTCCGCAAAGCCGAGGCCGGCGATGACGAGGCCCGTGACGCTCCACACGACCACGAGAGCCAGACGCCGGTTCAGCCGCGCGCCGATCACCCCTCCGCCGAGCGATCCGGCGACCGCGCCGGCGCCGGCGGCGGAGATCATCGCCCCGAACGAGGTAGGCCCGGCGAAGCGCTCGTCGGCGAGCGTGGTCAGGCCGACGACCAGCGGGCCCTGCGAGGCGAAGCCGATGAGCGCCGCGGCCACGATGAGCGCCCGCAGGCCGCGGTCCTGCCAGACGTACGAGAGGCCCTCGCGAATCGCGGCCCCGACCCGCGTCCGCTCCGCTCCCGGCACCGCCCCGGCCGTGCCGGCGCGCGGGACGAGCCGGATGAGCCAGAGCATCAGCGCCGAGAAGGCGAACGTCGTCACGTCGAAGCCGAGGGCGGCGGCGGTTCCCAGGCTCGCGACCACCACGCCGCCCGCGGCGGGACCGATCAGCGTCGTCGCGTTCGCCGAAGTCTGCAACAGGCCGTTCGCGGGCGCCAGCTTCTCCGTGTCGCTGACCACCCGCGGCACGATGGCCGTGAACGCGGGGAAGAAGAACGCGTCCGCGGTTCCGAACGCAAGAGCGACGGCGTAGAGGTGCCAGACGGCCACGGCCTCCGTCACGACGAGCGCCGCGAGCAGCGCCACCAGCAGCCCGCGACAGACGTTCGAGGCGAGCATCACGCCGCGGGGCGTGTAGCGGTCCGTCACCGCGCCGCCGACGAGCATCAGGATCGCCCGGGGGAAGGCCGCGGTCATCAGCACCGTCCCCACCGCGAGGTCCGACCCGGTCAGCTCGAGGATGAGGAAGGG
>JAPOYG010000362.1 GCA_026706755.1 Acidobacteriota bacterium | reverse complement strand
CGCGCTAGCGCGACCTTGCGGTCGCGTTGGGAGTCTGCGCGGGCGCGACGTGCCGCATCGCCGTTCCGCGGCGCAGACTCCTGGCCGGCGTTCACTACCGCTCGAGCCCCCGGGGACGGCCGTCTCCGGGGGCTCGGGACGATGCCTGCCGTCCTACCGTCCGGGCCCTCCACGGACCTCGCACCTTCCCCGACCGCCTCGGGGTCATGCATGTCTGACGCACCCACGAACGGCCTTCACCTTCCGGACTTGTCGATCCGCATATCTATGTCGTCAGCGTAGCGATTCCGTGCGGGTTCCATGCCTGCCTGACCGCCGCCAGCGATCTGGGAGGTGGTGCGGGACGGTGCGCGATTGTGCCGGAGGGTGACGATTCTGGGTTTTGCAGTCCCGTTTTCACACGTAGAATGGGGATGTGTATGCCAGAATGCTCGCCCCGCCGACGGGCGGGCAGAGCTTCTTCGTCTTCGGGCCGCGGGGCACGGGCAAGACGACCTGGCTGAAGCAGCGCTTCCCGGAGGCGCTCTACCTCGACCTGCTCGACCACGCCCTCTACCTCGAGCTGCTGGCGCGGCCGGAGCGGCTGCGGGAGCTGATCCCGCCGCGCCACGGCGACTGGATCGTGCTCGACGAGGTGCAGCGCGTGCCGCTCGTCCTCAACGAGGTCCATCGGCTGATCGAAGCCGACGGGCGGCGCTTCATCCTGACCGGCTCGAGCGCCCGCAGCCTGCGCCGGCGCGGCGTCAACCTGCTCGGCGGCAGGGCGCGCATCCTGCGCATGTACCCGCTGACGGCGGCCGAGGCGGGGTCGGATTTCTCGCTGGAGCGGGCGCTGGTCCGCGGTCAGCTCCCGTCGGTCTACCGCCAGCCGGATCCGGAGCGCTACCTGGCGTCGTACGTCGAGAGCTACCTGCGGCAGGAGGTCATCGAGGAGGGGCGCACCCGCAACCTCGCCGCCTTCAGCCGCTTCCTCGAGAGCGCCAGCTTCTCGCAGGCCGCGCCGCTCAACGTGGCGGAGGTCGCGCGCGAAGTCGGCGTGGACCGCAAGACGGCCGCCGGCTACTTCGATCTCCTCGAAGATCTGTTGATTGCCGCGCGCGTTCCCGTGTTCACGCGCCGGGCGAAGCGCCGCATGACGACCCACCCGAAGTTCTTCTTCTTCGACGCGGGCGTCTACCGGACGATCCGGCCGCGCGGCCCCCTCGACCGCCCGGAGGAGATCGACGGCGCGGCGCTGGAGACGCTGGTCCACCAGGAGCTGCGCGCGCACATCGCCTACCGGTCGCTCGACCTCGATCTCTTCACCTGGCGCACGGCGTCGGGCGCCGAGGTCGACTTCGTGGCCTACGGCGGCGGCGGCGTGTTCGCGTTCGAGGTGAAGCGCAGCCGCCGGGTGCGGCCGGCCGATCTGCGCGGGCTGGCGCAGCTCAGGTCGGACTACCCGATGGCCCGCTGCGTGCTGCTGTACGGAGGAGACCGCCGGGAGTATCGGGGCGACATCGAGATCGTGCCGGTCGCCGAGGCGCTGGCCGATCCCGGCGCGCTGCTGCAGGCAGCCGCGTAGGGTTCGCCACCCCCTCGGCACGTGATGTAGACGACACGCGGCGGCGGTCCCCCTTGCCACGGCAGGCGGCCGCGTGCGAGCATGGGAGTGCGCCCCGCACGCCACTTCTTGCGCGGGCGCCCAATCGGGAGGCGGTCATGAATCGCACGGCCGATGCGCTCCGGCACGAGGCGCCCCGGGCGGACACGCCCCGGAGCGAGTCCTGGCCGGATGCCACCCCGGGGACGGACGCGCCGCCCTCGCCGGCCTTCCCCGGCTGCCGGTCGTTTCGGCTCACGCGCGATGCCGTCGACCACTACGACGGACGCTTCGAGTACTGGGACGCCGCCACCGAGACCGCCTGGGTCGTGGCCGAGCCGACCAGCGGGACGCACGAGCAACCCTCCCGACGACTGTCCGCCCTGGGCGAGGTGATCGCCAGCCTCCGCGGCGGGCCCATCGAGTGCCGCGGCTCGATGGACCTCATCTGGAACGCCGGCCAGCGCGAGCGACGCCGCATCCTGCAGGCCGACGAGGTGGCCTACCTCTACCCCGCCCGCGCCCGCATCCCCAGGGACGGGCTCGTCATCGGCGAGCACGACCTGCCCGACGTCGTCCTGGAGGTCGACCACACCACCGACGTCCGCCGCGGCAAGCTCGGCCTCTACGCCGCGTGGGGCTTCCCCGAAGTGTGGGTCGAGGTGCCCGACGTCACGTCGCCCTCGCGCCCGGCGGGGCGGGTGCCCGGGCTGACCATCCACCGCCTGGACGCCGGGCGCTACCGGGCGGTGGCGGCGAGCGTCGCCTTCCCCGGCTGGAGGGCGGCCGAGATCCACGTCGCGCTCAACGAGCGGGTCCGCTCGGACGCCACCGACCGCGCGCTGGAGCGCGTCGCCGGCGCCCTCGGCGCGCGCGACGGCACGGGACCCGAGGACACGCCGTGGCTCCGCCGGCAGCGCGCCGAAGGAGGCCGGGCGGAGCGCGACGCGGTGCTGCGGGCGATCCTCACCGGGCGCGGGATGACAGACCTCGAACCGGTGCTGGCGGAGAGCGACGCGGCCCGCCGGCCGCTCGCCGTTGCCCTCGACGCCGTCCAGCACTGCCGGGACGCTGCCGACCTCCGCGCGCGCCTCGCCGGAATGGACCAGCCGGGCGCGGCGTAGACGCGGAGGCGGACGACCTGCCGGCGGCGCGACACTTGCGGACCCGCTCTACTGCCCTCCGACGAACTCCGCGAACTGGCTCCAGGGCACCGGACGTCCGTGGATGGGCACGATGGTCTCGACGTCGAGGCCGAGCCGCCTCACGTGCTCGAAGAGGCTCCGGTGGTCGGCGTTGGGCTCTGCCGGCCCGGGGGCGCCCGGCCGCGGCGGGTCGTAGAGGGCGGCCTCGATCAGTATCCGCTCGTTCGGCAGGTAGGCGACCAGCATGCCCTCCACCAGGCGCAGCGGGTGCACGTAGGAGACGTGCATCGAGCGCGCGCCGTCGTGCAGCCAGTAGTTTTCGCGCACCGTCTCGTACTGGTAGCCCTCGGCGAGCTCGGTCGGCGGCCAGAGCGAGACCATGTCGGGAGCCAGCGTCCGCGGGGCGTAGTTCAGGACGTCCCGCGTGTAGAAGGCGTAGTTCTTCCAGTGCGTGACGATCGTCGCCCCGATGTGCATGTACGTCCGCAGCCCGCCGATGTGGTCGTGGTGCTGGTGGGTGTTGATGAGGAAGCGGATCGGCTTGTCGGGGACCAGCCGCACCACCTCGTCGATGACGGCCAGGTTGCGCCGTTCGTCGATGGGCGCCTCGACCACCGCGACGTAGTCGGCGAACTCGACCGCGACGCTGTTGTGCGACGCGCCGCCCATGAGCCAGACGCCGTCGGCGAGCTCCTCCGTCTCGACCGTCACCGGGAAGGTCGCCGCTCGCACGGACTCGGGCGGCTCCGGCGGGTCGCCGCAGTCGTTGACGCGGATGTCCGCCAGGGTGCCGCCGAACGCGTTGTGGCCGGCGTTCTCGCTCTGTGCCTGGTAGTTGTCGTCCCATCCCTGGTGATGATGCCAGCCGGTGGGGAAGCGCACGCCGTCGCCGGCGTCGACGTAGCTGTCGTTCGAGAACTCGTGCTCGTAGTTGAAGTCGCCGAGGGCCGGCTCGGCCACCCACGTGTGGATCCGCTGCAGCAGGTTCTGCTGGTTGATAGTGGCGTCGACGCGGTACTTGCCGAGCATCGTGATCGACACGATGAACATCTTCTCCGGCCGCACGGTGGCGCCGTCGCGCCCCATCTCGCCCAGCTCCCAGCGCCAGGTGGCGTGGGGATTGGCCCCCGGGAGCTGGGCCGCCTTCAGGAACCCGTGCGGGTTGATCCACATGTCGAGCTGCCAGATCTCGGCCTGGTCGGGGTGCGCGGCCACGGGCTCGCCGTCGTCGCCGTCGCGGTGCCAGGCGACGTCGCCGTTGACGTAGAAGTGCTGGCGCGACGCGGACTGCACCGGCGTCCCGTCCAGCCAGCCCATGCCCCAGCGCCACGAGGCCGGGTTCTGCCCCGGCTCGCGGTCGAACGACTCCGTCAGCGTGCCGTCGTCCCAGTTCATCGTCCGGACGTAGTTCGTGAGCGGCGCCCCGCGCGGCCAGTCGACCTCGTAGCCGTGGTACCGCTGCTGTCCCACCATCCCGGTGTAGAGGTCGGTGCCGGCGAGCGTGACGCAGCGGAGATTGTCGGTGCCGATGGCGTCCCGCGCGGCGCGCAGGATGGGCTCCGGGTCGACGAACCCGGGCGCGAGCTCCTGGGCCGGCAGGGCGGCGGTGGCGGTGGCGAGCGCCAGGGCGACGAGCGTCCGATGACGGTGGGGCATCGCTTCCTCCTCGGTGCCGGACACTCTAGG
>JAPOYG010000675.1 GCA_026706755.1 Acidobacteriota bacterium | reverse complement strand
GGCGGCCGGTCGAGCACGGCCGGGGTGCGCGAGAGCCGGATCGGGTTTCCGAGGCTGCGCATCGACCCGAGCGACCCGTGGGGAATCTCGACGACCATCGCGCGCTCGTGCAGATGCGGATCCTCGAGCGCGTCGGCCAGGCGGCGCACCTGCCCGCACGGCACGGTGTGGGCGCGCAGGCGCGCGATGAGCTCCTCGCACGTGAACCGGCCGAGCCGCCGCGACAGCTCGTCGATCAGCGCGCTCCGGTGGCGCATGCGGTCGGTGTTGGTGGCGTAGCGCGGGTCGTCCAGCAGGTCCGACGAGTCGACCGCCGCGCAGAGCTGCCGCCAGAGCCGCTGGTTGCCGGCGGCGACGACGACCAGCCCGTCCCGGACCGCCATCGTCTCGTAGGGGGTCAGCGTGTGGTGCTGGTTGCCCTCCCGTCCCGGCGCCTCGCCGGTGTGGAAGTAGACGCCGGCCGGCAACGCCAGCGTCGACGTCATCGCGTCGAGGAGCGCGATGTCGACGTGCTGCCCCCGCCCGCTCCGATCGCGCTCGCGCAGGGCGAGGAGGATGCCGTTCATGGCGTAGAGCCCCGCGAGGTAGTCGGTGATGGCCACCCCGACCCGGGTCGGCGGACCATCCGGATGCCCGGTGACGTCCATCAGGCCGCTTTCGGCCTGGATCACCGCGTCGTACCCGGGGAGGCGCCGCCGGGGGCCGGTCTGCCCGTAGCCGGTGATCGAGCAGTAGACGAGGCGCGGGTTGCGGGCGGCGACGCGCTCGTAGCCGAACCCCAGCTTCGACAGGCTGCCGGGGCGGAAGTTCTCGATCAGGACGTCCGCGGTGTCGATCAACCGCCCGAGGACGTCGGCGCCGGCGTCCGACTTCAGATCGATCGCGAGGCTCTTCTTGCTGCGGTTCAACCCGAGAAAGAACGTGCTCCACCCCTTCCGATGCGGCGCCCACGATCGCGTGTCGTCGCCCTCGGCCGGCTCCTCGATCTTGATGACCTCCGCGCCCATGTCACCGAGCATCATGGCGCAGTAGGGCCCGGCCAGCACGCGCGTGAGGTCGAGCACCCGAAGTCCGGTGAGCGGAGGCATCGAATCTGCGGGATCATACCGCCGGTGGTCGGGCGCGCCACCCGTTCCGGCCGGCGCAGGACGTCGGCAGGGCGGGGGGCATAGCCGGGGCGGTGCCGTTCTCCGCCGAAGTCACGCGATCGCGGCCGAGACCAGGGCGCGCGGGCCGCGCTGGTGCTCCGGAAGCGCCCCGTGTATGGTGCTCCCGACGGGGCGTGCCCCGGACGGGCAAGTCGGGAGGTTTCGCTGGCGCGAGATTCGCCGACGGCGTCGGGAGTTCACCGGCGCGAGACGCCTGCGCCGCGGAGTTCCAGGAGGGTTGAAGGATGCGACTGATGCAGGGATTCCTGACCACGGCGGCCGTTGCAGGCGTCTGCGCGTTCGTGGCGGCGTCGGGCGGACCGGCGGCCCAGGCGCCGGCCTCGAGTTCCCCGGCGTGCGCCAATCTCGCGGGCCTGGACTTGATGGACATCCGGATCGGCGCGGCCGCGGCGGTCGCCGCGGCGGACGGCGTTCCGGCCCACTGCCGGGTGACCGGCGTCATCGAGACGGAGATCAACTTCGAGCTGCTGCTGCCCGAGGCCGGCGACTGGAACGGCCGGTTCCTGATGGGCGGCGGCGGCGGCTTCGTCGGCAGCGTCCAGAACCAGGCGCGCAACCTGTTCGCGTACGGCGGCGGCCCCCTCGCGCGCGGCTATGCGACGGTGGGGACGGACACTGGCCACACCGGCAACGGCATCGACGCGAGCTGGGCGCTCGACCACCCGGAGCGGCAGGAGAACTTCGGGCACCGGGCGGTCCACCTGACGGCGCAGGCCGCCAAGTCGATCATCGGGCGCTACTACGACCAGGGGCCGGACTACTCGTACTTCGTCGGCTGCTCGCGCGGCGGTGGGCAGGCGATGATGGCGTCGCAGCGCTACCCGGAGGACTTCGACGGAATCGTCTCCGCCGCCCCCGCATACGACTGGACCGGCATCGCGGCCGGCTTCGTGCAGAACCAGCAGGCCATCTACCCCGACGGCGACGTCGACAGCCCAGTGCTGACGCCGGCGACCCTCGAGCTGCTCGGGACGAGCATCCTCGCCGCCTGCGATGCCGACGACGGTGTCGAGGACGGCATGATGACCGACCCGCGGCAATGCGGCTTCCGGACGGCCGACCTGCCGCGTTGCGAAGGCGACCGGCCGGCGGACGGCTGCGTCACGTCGGCGCAGCTCGCGGCCATCGACCGGGTGTACGAGGGTCCGACCGCCAACGGCGAGTCGATCCACCTCGGGTTCAACTACGGCGGCGAGCACGACCAGGGCGGCTGGGACTCCTGGGTCGTCGCGTCCCCGTTCCGGGCCGCGCAGGGCGTGCCGAACGCCCAGTACGGCTTCGGGACCCAGCTCTTCAAGTACTTCGTCTTCGGTGATCCCGACTGGGACTACACCGGCTACGACTTCGCCAACTGGCGCGAGGAGGTCGCGCCGACGGCCGCCATCCTCGACGCCGTCGACCCCGACCTGGGCGCCTTCCGCGATCACGGCGGCAAGATCATCTACTGGACGGGCTGGTCGGACCTCGCCCTCACGCCGCTCGGCACCATCGAGTACTACGACGCGCTCGCGGCGGGCGATCCGCGGGCGAGCGACTACGCACGCCTCTACATGCTGCCCGGCGTGCTGCACTGCGCCGGCGGCCCCGGCCCGGACCGCGTCGACTGGGTGGAGGCGATCCGCGCTTGGGTGGAGGATGATCAGGCGCCCGAGCGGCTGGTCGCGTCGAAGCTGGCCGCGGACGGCAGCGCGACGATGACGCGCCCGGTCTGCCCCTACCCGCAGGTCGCGGTGTACGACGGGACCGGCGATCCCGACGACGAGTCGAGCTTCGCCTGCGCTGCGCCCTGACGCCCTACGATGGCGCTTCGCGGGCCGGCCCGGTTGCCGGGTCGGCCCGCGTCCGCCGCGCCGGCTAGCGAGGATCCGACCCCATGCGACTCGTTCGACGCTGGCTGACCGCCGCCGTGTCCGCCGCCTGGGCTTTCGTCTCCGCCTGCGGAGGCCCGGCCGGCGGGCCAGTCACGTGCGCCGATCTCACCGGACTCGACCTGATCGATCTGCGCATCGGCGTGGCGGAAACCGTGCCCGCCGGCGACGGCACCCCGGCGCACTGCCGCGTGGCCGGCGTGATCGAGAGGGAGATCAACTTCGAGCTGTTGCTCCCGGAGGCGTCCGCCTGGAACGGCCGGCTGCTGATGGGGGGCGGCGACGGCTTCGGGGGCAGCGTGCAGAACGACGCCATGACGCTCTTCACGCACGGCGGCGGCCCGCTGGAGCGGGGCTACGCCACCGTCGGGACCGACACCGGCCACGCGGGTCAGGTCTTCGAGGCCGGGTGGGCGCTCCGCCACCCCGAGCGGCAGGAGAACTTCGGGCACCGTGCCGTCCACCTGTCCGTGGAAGCGGCCAAGTCGATCGCCGGCTACTACTACGACCGGGCGCCGGACTACTCGTACTTCGTCGGCTGCTCGCGAGGCGGCGGGCAGGGGATGATGGCGTCGCAGCGCTACCCGGCAGACTTCGACGGCATCGTGGCCGCCGCCCCGGCCTACGACTGGACCGGGTCGGCGGCCGCATACGTGCAGAACCAGCAGGCCGTCTTCCCGGACGCGGACTTCGAGAACCCCGTGCTCACGCCGGCCGCGCTCGAGCTGCTCGGATCGAGCGTCCTTGCCGCCTGCGACGCCGACGACGGACTTACCGACGGCATCCTGAACGATCCGCGGCAGTGCGGCTTCCGGCCCGCCGATCTCCCGCGCTGCCCCGGGGACCGTCCCGCGGACGGTTGCGTGACGGCTGCGCAACTCGCTGCCATCGAGACGGTCTACCGGGGAGCGACGGTGGAAGGCGAGTCCGTCTACCCGGGGGCAGCCTACGGGGGCGAGCACGAGCCCGGCGGCTGGGACTTCTGGGTGGCCGGCTCGCCGCAGACCGCGGCGATGGGCGTGCCGAGCGCCCAGTACGGGGCGGGGACGGAGCTCTTCAAGCACTTCATCTTCAGCGATCCGGACTGGGACTACACGCGCTACGACTTCGCGAACTGGGAGGCGGACGTGGCCGCCACGGCCGCGGTGCTCAACGCGACCGACACCGATCTGACCGCCTTCCGCGACCGCGGCGGCAAGATCCTCTACTGGACGGGCTGGTCCGACCTGACGCTGGCGCCCCTCGCCACCATCGCCTACTACGAGGCCCTCGCCGCCGGCGACCCCGCCGCGAGCGACTACGCCCGCCTCTACATGCTGCCCGGCGTCCTCCACTGCGCCGGCGGCCCCGGCCCGGACCGCGTCGACTGGGTCGAGGTCATCCG
>JAPOYG010000092.1 GCA_026706755.1 Acidobacteriota bacterium | reverse complement strand
GCCGGCCGGGCCGGCGTGCGGGTCCGCACCGGGCGCGCCGTGCCGGCGCCCCCGGAGCCCGGAGTGCGCGTCACGCTCGGGGCGGCCCTGCTCAAGGGCCGCAAGGTCGACGCCGTCGTCCGCGATGCGACCATGCTCGGCGTCCACGCCGTCCAACCGCTCGTCACGGCGCGCACCGAGGTTCCTGCCCGCCGCTTCGGAGCGGCCGCGGCAGCGCGCTGGACGCGGATCGCGGTCTCCTCCGCCAAGCAGTGCGGGCGCGCGTTCGTTCCGCGCATCCATCCACCGCTGGACTTCGACCGCTTTCTGGACGGGGCGAACGCCGCCGCCGGCCTCCGCCTGCTGCTCGTCGAGCCGGCCGCCGCGGGCGGGGCGGCGTCGGTGCGATCCCTGGCCGGAGAGCCCCGCCCCTCGTCGGCCGTGGTCGCGGTCGGCCCCGAGGGAGGCTGGACGGAAGTCGAGGTGGCGCAGGCCACCCGGGCCGGGTTTCGGCCGACCACGCTCGGACGGCGCGCGCTGCGCGCGGAGGCCGTGCCGGTCGCCGCCCTCGCGGTGCTCCACTTCGCATGGAGGGACGACGATCCCCCCGGCGCGCCCGCGGCGGCCGGGGCGGAGGGATAGTAGCTATACTGGCCGCACCCTATGCTGCTGAAGGGGCAGACACTCGGCAAGTACCGGATTCTGGCCTCTCTCGGCAGCGGCGGCTTCGGCGCGGTCTATCTCGCCCGGGACACCTGGATCGACAAGGACGTGGCGATCAAGGTGCCCCACAAGCAGAACCTCAACTTCGCGGAGCACCTGCGGGAGCCGCGGCTTCTCGCGGCGCTCGACCACCCGAACATCGTCTCCGTCACGACGGCGGAGAAGGCGGACAACGTCTTCTTCATCGTGATGGAGTACGTCGCCGGCGAAACGCTGGAGGACGTCATCACCCGTGCCGGCGCTCTCGACGCGACACGCGTGATCGAGTACTCCACGCAACTCGCACAGGCCGTCGATCACGCGCATCGCCAGGGGGTGGTGCATCGGGATCTGCGGCCGTCCAACGTCCTGGTCTCCGAGTCCGGGGTGCTCAAGGTGACCGACTTCGGCACTTCCCGGTTCCTCGAGATGGCGTCGCACAACACGGTCACGGGCAGCCCGCCCTACATGGCGCCCGAACAGTTCGAGGGGCGTGCGGTCTTCGCCTCGGACATCTACTCGCTCGGCGTCACGATGTACCAGATGGCGACCGGGATGCTGCCGTACGACACGCCGACGCAGCGCGACCTGGCGCGGCTGCGGCGCGGGGAGCTCGTCGAGCCTCCGCGCCGGCGCAAGCCGGATCTGCCGCAGCGGCTGAACGACCTGATCATGAAGGCGCTGGCGCCGGACGTCGCCTCGCGCTTCCAGAACGCCGGGGACCTGCTCGGCGGCCTCGAGCGGGCCGGCGTCGCCGCGCCGGCCGCGGCACCGCCGCCGACGCCGCCCCGAGGAACGGGCACCGAACGGGCCGTCGACGAGCCTCGGCGCGCCAAGACCCCGCGCCGCGGACGGACGCCGTCCAGCCGCTTCTGCTGGCAGTGTCTGAAGCCGCTGCATGCCCGCGCCAATCGCTGCCCTTTCTGCGGTCAGATGCAGTAGCCGAGCGGCGCTGCACGGCGCGGCTTGCAAACCACCGCCGGCGACAGCTACACTCGTACTGCGTAACTACCTCATTGCACACGGTTTTCGCGGGGTCGACGCATGAGCTTCGGGCAGGGCCGCATCTGGATGAACGGGGATCTCGTCGACTGGGCCGACGCCAGGATCCACATCGGCTCCCACGTCGTGCACTACGGGAGCGGGGTCTTCGAGGGCGCGCGCTCCTACCGGACGCCGGACGGGGCCGCGGTCTTCCGGCTCGACGCCCACGTGCGGCGCCTGTTCGATTCCGCAAAGATCTACCGCATGGATCACGGACTCGACGCGGAGGAGTTCGAGGACGCGGTGCTCGAGACCATCCGCGCCAACCGCTACCGTGCGTGCTACGTCCGGCCCCTGCTCTACCGGGGCTATCACTCCCTGGGCGTCAACCCGTTCTCCTGCCCGGTCGAAGCCGCGATCCTCGTCTGGGAATGGGGCGCCTACCTGGGCGAGGAAGCGCTCGAGCACGGCGTCGACGTGCAGGTCAGCTCCTGGGGGCGGGGAGCGCCGAACCGCTTCCCGGCCGTGGCGAAGGCGACCGCCAACTACGCCAACTCCCAGCTCATCAAGATGGAGGCGACCCTCAACGACTATGCCGAGGGGATCGCGCTCGATCCGCGCGGCTTCGTCAGCGAAGGCAGCGGCCAGAACATCTTCGCGGTGCGCGACGGGATGATCACGACGCCGCCCCTCGCCGACTCCATCCTGCCCGGCATCACGCGCGACGTCGTCATCACGCTCGCGGGCGACCTCGGCATCCCGCTCCGGGAGGAGACCCTGCCGCGAGAGTCGATGTACATCGCCGACGAGCTCTTCTTCACCGGCACGGCGGCGGAGATCTCGCCGATTCGCTCGGTCGACAAGATCACCATCGGCAGCGGCACCCGAGGACCGGTGACGGAGGCCATCCAGCGGCGCTTCTTCGACGTCATCGGGGGCCGCGTCCCCGACACCCACGGCTGGCTCAGGCCGGTGTACCCGAAGACCCGCGTCGCCGCCGAAGCGAACGAAGCGACCGTCTGAGAGCATGGCACGACCGCGGCGCCCCGAACGCGCCGGCGAGAGCCGCGGGGCGGGCGCCGAACGCACGGCCGCGGGGCGGGCGCCGAACGCCGACCCGTACGTCGCCGGCCTGACCCTGCTGGCCGCTCGGGACCTGACCGCCGCGCAGCTCGCCGAACGCCTTCGCCGGCGCGGGTTCACGCCGCAGGCGGCGGAGATCGCCGTCCGGCGGCTGCGCCGGGAGGGAGCGCTCGACGACCACCGGGCCGCCACCGCGTTCGCGCGCCACGCGATGGCCGTGCGCCGGCGCGGCCCCGCCCGCATCGCCCGCGAGCTGGCCGCTCGCGGCGTGGAACCCTCGGTGGCGGAGGCGGCGATCACCGAAGCGCTCGACGGTCGGGGTCCCGAGGCGCTGCTCGAACGGTCGCTCGACCGGCGGCTCTCCGGGCCCATCGAGAGCCGCGCCGAGTTTCGGCGCCTCTACCAGTACCTGCTGCGCCAGGGCTTCGAGGGCGCGATGGCCGCGGCGGCCCTGCGCCGGCGCGCCGGAGGCGACGCCGTTCCGGACGAGTGACGCCCGGCCGCGCCGATCCTTGTGGAAGAATGAGCACGATGACGTCCGCCGAGATTCGACAGAGCTTCCTCGACTACTTCCAGGGACACGGCCACCGCGTCGTGTCGAGCTCCCCGCTCGTCCCGCAGGACGACCCCACGCTGCTCTTCACCAACGCCGGGATGAACCAGTTCAAGGGCGCCTTCCTCGGCACCGAGCGCCGCGACTACCGCCGCGCCGCAACCGCACAGAAGTGCATGCGGGTGAGCGGGAAGCACAACGACCTCGAGAACGTCGGCCCGTCGCTCAGGCACCACACGTTCTTCGAGATGCTGGGCAACTTCTCGTTCGGCGACTACTTCAAGGCCGACGCCATCCCGCTGGCCTGGGAGCTCCTGACCGACGCCTGGGGCCTGCCGGGGGAGCGGCTGCACGCGACGGTCTTCCGGGGCGAGGAGGGCATACCGCGCGACGAGGACGCCCGAGCCATCTGGGAGAAGCTCGTCCCCACGGACCGGATCACGGAGCTCGGAGCGGCCGAGAACTTCTGGGCCATGGGCGACACCGGCCCCTGCGGACGCTGCTCCGAGATCCACTACCACCGTGGCGATCACCTGCCCTGCGAGCAGCCGGAATGCCGCGGCGTCGACTGCTCCTGCGACCGTTACGTCGAGATCTGGAACAACGTCTTCATGGAGTTCGAGCGGCAGGCGGACGGCACGCTGTCGCCGCTACCGGCCCCCTCGATCGATACCGGCATGGGGCTGGAGCGGATCGTCGCCGTCCTCCAGGACAAGCTGTCCAACTACGACACGGATCTGTTCACGCCGTTGCTTGCGGCCATCGGCGAACGTGCCGGCACCCTCTACGGACCGCTCGCCGGACGCGCCTCGAACGACACGAGCGACGTCTCGCTGCGGGTCATCGCGGACCATCTGCGTGCGATGACGTTCCTGATCGGGGACGGCGTCGTGCCGTCCAACGAGTGGCGCGGGTACGTCCTGCGCAAGATCATGCGGCGCGCCATGCGCCACGGGAAGAAGCTGGGCCTGACGGAGCCGTTCCTGCACGACCTCGCCGAGGTGGTCATCGAGCGCATGGCGCCGGCGTATCCGGAGCTCGTCGCGAACCGCGACGCGATCGTCTCCGTCATCCGCCAGGAGGAGGCCCAGTTCGACAAGGTGCTCACCGACGGACTGCCCCGCCTCGAGG
>JAPOYG010000064.1 GCA_026706755.1 Acidobacteriota bacterium | reverse complement strand
GGATGGCGATGTTGCGGTTCGTGGCGGTCGCGAACATGTAGTCCTCGGCGTCGTCCGGGATCTCGCGGCGGTGCTCCCAGAGGAGATCGCCGGTGACCGCGTCGATGGCCTGGATGACATCGCTCGGGTTCGGCATGTAGAGCACGCCGTCGTAGGCGAGCGGCGTCCCCTCCTGCGTGCCGGGGTGCATCCCGCGCGACCAGACCATGCGCAGGTCGCCGACGTTCTCGCGCGTGATCGAGTCCAGCGGACTGTAGCCCCAGCCATCGAGCGTCCGGCGCCACATCAGCCAGTCGGCCGGATCGGGATCCTGCAGCATGGCATCCGTGACCGGAACGAACTCCGCCCCCTGCGCCCGGACAGGCAGCTCAGCCGCGACGAGAAATGCCGCGCAGGCCAATGCCGCCCAGCAGGTCCGTGACAGAAGTGAACCCATGATGCCTCCTCCGGGACCGGCGCCCGGCCTTCCTATCTGGGTGTCCAGTAGAACACTTCCCACGTGTGGAGCGGCTCGTTGACGCCGGGCACGACCTCGCCCTCGAAGTCGTACCCCATGGGTATCCCGGCCTTCTCGCCGAAGCTCTCGAGATACGGGATGCGCTCCGGGCCGAGGATCTCGGTCGCCGTCAGCGCGTACGTCGCGTCACCGAGACGGATCCACCCGTCCGGCCGCCCGCCCCGCACCCGCCCGGCCCAGTAGCCGCCGTCGGGCCGGGTGGCGGTGATGATGCCGCCCTCGTCGGTCGAGTACACGATGCGGATGACGAACGGGGGGAATCCGGCGAGCTTCATCAGCACCACGTCGTGGTCGTTGACGGTGTTCCAGTCGGCGGGCGGCGGCGTCGGCTCGCCGCCGATCACCACGCCCGGGAACCGCTCGTAGGGCGCCGTGACGGCGTAGTACGAGAATGCCATGCCGGCGAGCGCACCGACGATGAAGTACCAGTGCGTCCTGGACAAGCTCGGCAACACGGCCCCCTTGTCAGTCCGTCCACCGCGCGCGCAGGGCGGCACGGTCGACCTCGACGCCACGAAGATACACCGCGGCGATCTGCCGCGTGTTCCGGATGTCGTCCAGCGGGTTGGCATTCAGCACGAGGAGATCGGCGACGCGTCCCGCTTCGATGGCCCCGGTGTCGATGAGCCCGAACGCCTGCGCCGCCCGCGTCGTGGCGGCCACGATGGCCTCGGCCGGCGTCATGCCCAGCCGCACGAAGAGCTCCAGCTCCAGGTGATCGGCGTAGCCGAAGAAGTCGCCCACCGCCCCGGCGTCGGTGCCCAGGATGACGTGCTCGCGGAGCCGCCGGAAGTTGTCCCGGATGACGCGCGCCCGCGCCTCGTCCGCGGCGGTCCGGGGGGAGGCGCCCCCGGCGGCCGCGGGGTCGCCGGCCGCGGCGTCCCGCAGCATCGCGACCACCTCTTCCGGGACCTGCTCCTGGAAGAAGGGGTCGTCGTACACGGGCCGCCGGTACGGCTCGCGCCGCGTGACCATGCCGATGGTCGGGACGATGTAGGCGTTCCGCGATGCGAGGAGCGCGAGGTACTCGTCGTCGACCGCCGTGTCGTAGGGCATGTGGATGAAGCGCCGGGCGCCCGCCCCGAGCAGCCGCTTGTGGTCCTCGAGCGTGGTCGCGTGCGCGATCACCCGGATGTCCCGCACCTGGGCCTCGTCGAGGGCGGCCGCGTAGATGTCCGGGTGGAGCTTCACCCGCGCGCCCCGCCGCTCGTCGCGCGCGTCCACCCAGATCTTCAGGACGCGGATGCCGCGAGCCGCCTCGGCGCGCACGACCTCGCGTGCCTCGGCGGGGCTGCTCACCCCATGCAGCCCCCACCATCCGGCGTCGTTCGTGAACCTGGGGTTCGGCCCGCCGCCGGGCGTCCCGACGCCGGGCGAGACCAGGTAGCGCGCGCCCCCGACCTCCCCCACCCGCTGCGCCTGCCGCACCTCGAGGGCGATCTCCTCGCGGTCGCTGCCGGTGGAGATGATGGTGCCGACGCCGTAGTAGGCGTGGCGGTGCAGGTGGTCGATGAGGTTCTCCCGGGTGAAGTTCCCGGAACCCCAGCTGCGGTAGCCCTCCCAGCCGAGGTGGGCGTGGGTGTTGACGAGCGCCGGCATCAGCGTGCGCCCGGCGAGGTCGACGACGCTCGCCCCCGGCGGCGCGGTCACCTCGCCCGCGCTCCCGACCCGCACGATGCGCTCGCCGCGGACGAGGACCGCGCCGTCCTCGATGACGCGCCCGTCCCCGACGATCACGCGGCCGCCGGTGAACAGCCGGACGGCCGAGGCAGAAGCGGCGGGCTCCGGCGGCTGGCCGTGCGCCGGCCACACCGAGCCCGCCAGGAGCGCGAGCACTGCCAGCCGGAACGTGCGACGCCGGGTCCCGCTCCTGCCTGGCTGCGTTCTCATCGACTTGGTCACCCCGAAGCTAGTGTCCCGTCCCCGAAGCAGGTGGCCGAAGTGTCCGAGCCCGAACTGCCGGTTGTACTTGAGGCATCGGCTTCACGACATCTGTCACGAACCACGGGGACGGGACACTGGCCGACGTCGCCTGACGGCTCCGCCTGGCGTCCAACCAACCCTCCAGCGTCCGCCCCGTTCCACTGCGCGGACTCCCTACGTGCGCGACTCCACCCGGAACGTCCACCAGGTGTCCGGCCGCGGGGTGTCGAGCGGAGGCGGGTCTCCGCTTCCGGGCTGGCGGGCGTGGACGTGGGGCTTCTGGAGCTTCCGGATGCGCGCGGCCCAGACGTGATCGAGCGTGGCGGGGTTCATCTCCCGGTTGAGGACGACGGGATAGACCACGCCGTCGAGCCGCAGGCGTCCCGAGTGGTCCGTCCGCACCCGCGGGCACCAGTACTTCTGGTCGCCGACGGAGCAGCTGATGAACAGCTCGCCTTCCGGCGTCGCCATGCAGTTGACGTTCACCGAATGGGGCCGCAGCGCGATCCCGATCTGGATCTGGCACAGGTCCACGTCGTTGGCGAAGCCCCAGTCGGCTACCGGCGGCTCGTGCGCGTCGCCGAGCAGCACGAAGCCCGGGGTGGTGTCGCAGGGGCAGCGCACCGTCCAGACGACGACGCCGGCCACGACGACCACCGCCAGCGCGGCCGCGACACCGAGGACGATCTTGCGGGTGGCCGCCGGCGAGGCACCGCCGGCCCCTGGATTCGCGCTCATGTCTCAACCTCCTCCGGTGTTGGCGCGACCTTCCCGCCGCCCCGCCGGCGCCCCGGACGGTCGGGGGACGGCGCGGCGAGCGTGTGGAGTCCCAGCGCCTCACCGGGACCTACCGGGAATCGGTCCTCGAAGTCCCCTCCGCCGCCTGCCGTTCGAGGTTGCGGTGGATCTCGAGGATGTGGCGGATGTCGTGATTGCCCTCGTGGCAGCCGTACTCGTAGAGCGGCCCTTCCGTCCTGACCAGCGGCAGCTCCACGCTCCACTCGCTGGTCCACGTCGCCGGATCGCTGACCGTGAACTCGTAGTGAATCCGGTCGGCGGCGATGCGGGTGAAGCGCTCCACGACGTGGAGGCCGGCGCCGGCCCCGCGGAAGCGTCGCCTCTCGGCGTAGTTGCGCGTCTCGACCACCAGCGTGTCGCCGTCCCAGCGGCCGCGCGAGTCGCCGGGGAACTGCCGAATCGCGTCCGGGAGGCGCGGGCGTCCGTCGAGCGGGATGATGCGCGGGGGATTGGCGGCCAGCTCCGAGAAAACCACGACGTGGTCGGGGGTCTGGAAGATCTGATGGATGTCGTTGTAGGACGGCGGCATCATGGGCGGGCCCTCGTGCCCCCAGGCGAGGCAGCGCTCGGTGAGGGGCCGCGTCAGGTGGCTGTCGAACGCGCTCGGGAGCGCGCGCGCCGCGGCCTCGGCGGCGGCGCGCGCGGCGGCCGTGTCCGTAAGCGGCGGCATCCGACCGTTGCGCGGGAACGTGATCAACGAGGTCCGGCGGCTCGACAGCCCCTTCGGCACCCGCGTGCGCAGCCAGATCTCGTTGTCGTAGTGGATGTGGTGGCGCTCCTCGCGCGTGCGGTTGCCCTGGAACTTGTAGCGCTCGAGCTCCTCCCGGTCGTCGATGTCGACGAGGGTGAGGATCTCGCGCGCGGACGGATCGACGCCCTCGGCCGTGAGGGTGTCCTGCAGGAAGGCCCACTCCTCCTCTGTGAAGAACTCCTTGTCGGCCAGGTGGTCGGGCCGCTCGAGCGGCGTGAAGGTCTGCGTGGTCCAGTACCCCTGCAGGTCCGGCCGCCCGTCCGCCATGCGAGGCAGCGTCCACTCGGCCGACCCGTCCGTTGCGTCGCGCACCGGATCCTGCGCCGCCCCGGGGACCGGGGTCCCGAATCCGATCGCGGCAACCGCGACCAACGCGACGAGAGTGGCGTGGCGCATCTCGATTCCTCCCCGCCGTGCCCAAGCGGCCGGACGCGCCCATGATTGCCCAGCACCGGCCCTTTTTCAAGGCACGCC
>JAPOYG010000178.1 GCA_026706755.1 Acidobacteriota bacterium | reverse complement strand
GACGGAACCGACGCCGTTCCAGCAGCGCTGCTTTGAGCTCTTGGGGGTCACGCCGAACGTGTAGCCAGTACCGACACCACGCGAAATCGCGTAACCGACTGACAAACAGGGACTTCTACGCGATCCGCTCCGAAACTTCGGACTAGTCGCAAAATAGACGCCCCCAGATCGGTTTGGTTCTCCAGGTTCGCTCGATCATACAGGAGGCAGCCCGCGCCGGAGGCCAAGGACCAGTCAAAAGCGACGGGGTGTCCGCGGTAAGGCTGCACGGCCCGTCCGGAATGCTCCGGCACCGCCCGTTGCCCGTGGCAGGGTTAACCGGGACGGTCGGTGTTTCTCCAGATGGGCTGCGCTGGCCGCCGCTGGCGGTCCCGGCAGCACTAGGCCCAACACCTTGGGTCCCGTCGTTATGTGCTCCCTTGTTTCGAGAACGACACATTCGTTCGGTTTGAGGACGAACCCCTTGTCCATTCGGTGAAGGAGTGCGCCACCCTCCTTGACGAGGATGCCTCCGATGGACAGGTCGCGACTCATTTCGCCCTTGCCGCCACGTTCGACGGGTCTCAGACTTCCGTCGGTACCCTTCGTCCCTATCGTGACGTCATGTGCCTCCCACCCGGAGGTTCTGATGAATGCCAAGTTTCCTACCTCCCGTGGAGCCGCATCGCTTCGCGGCGGTCCCTCCGGAGGCGCGAGCGGTCGTCGCGGCGCTGTTCTGATCCGACTCAGTCTTGCTCGCGCCGCTGCGGCGCAACAAGCGTGAGTTGCCTCACCGGTCCATCGTCTCTCGTTTCGACGTCGCTCCAGTCGAGTCTGAACACCGTCGCGGCCGCTGTCAACGCTGCTCAGCGCCGAGGGCCGCCGAAGGGGACGGGACCTTCTACTCCAACATCCCCGCCAGGGCCGATGCCGACTCCAGGCCGGTGTCGGACTCCGAGAGGCGCTGGCGCTGGCGGCGGGTGAGCCACTCGGCGCGGCTGCCGGTGGGGCCGCGGGTGACGGCGAGGACGTGGTCGATCTGCTCGGCGACGGCGCGGACGTGGGAGATGACGGCCACCATGCGGCCCCTGGCGGCCACCGCGCCCAGGGCCTGGACGGCGGCGTCGAGGTTGTTGCGGTCGAGGGAGCCGAAGCCTTCGTCGAGGAAGAGCGATTCGAGGCGGCCGCCGCTGCGGGCCATCATCTCGACCATGCCGAGCGCGAGCGCGAGCGAGGCGATGAACTGCTCGCCGCCGGAGAGGCTGGCGGGGGTCCGCGGCTGATTGGAGTCCCGGTCGAGGACGCGCCACTGCTCCTCCGTCTCCCCCGGGTCCACGAACGAGTAGCGGCCGGCCGTCATCTCCTCGAGCATCCGGGACGCGTGCACGAGCAGCCGACGCGATCGGCGTAAGGTCAGCCACTTGAGGAAGGCGCCGGGCTTCAGGGCATCCTCGAGGTCTCCCAGCGCGCGTTCCTTCTCCTGAACCTCCGCCAGCAGCGAGCGGAGGCGCAGCACGTCGTCGACGAGAGTGGCGAAGCGCTCCGCCTCTTCGCGGGCGCGGCGCTCCGCGAAGCGGGCGTCGTCGGCCGCCGCGCGGGCGCGGTCCACGATCGCATCGGGATTGTCCTCGTCGAGGTGGGCGTCGAGCCGATCGCCGATCGCCGTGAGCCGCACGCGGGCGGTGTCCGCCAGGTCGACGGCTTCGAGCGCCCGATGGGAAGCCGCGCGAGCCATCTTCTCGGTGGCGGACCGAATCGCTCCGATGCACGATTCCAGGGCGCCGGTGTCTCGTGCGGCAACGGCGGCCGGGACCCCGGCGTCGACCTCCAGCCGGTTCGCCGCGTCGACGAGCACGTCGCGGTGAGCGTTGAGGTCGTGGACCAGCGCGTCGAGCGGCGCGTCCACCTCCTTCGCGCGGCGGCGCGCGATGCCGGCCAGGGCCGCCGCCGCGTCGTTGCGCTGGCGCTCGAGCCGAGCGCGCTCGGCCGCCCGTTCCACCAGGACATCCGCCCGCTCCTGCGCCGCCTTCGTCTGCTTGCGGACGGGGATGATGTCCACGCGACGCAGTTCCGCAGCGTCCTTCGGCAGGGAGAGCCTCGGCCGGTAGAGCGGTGGGATCGAGCCGACGGCAGCCGCCAGGCTCTCGACGGCCTGGGCGGCAATCCGCTGCGACTGGGCGGCCAGCCTGTCGGCACTGACGGCCGCCTCACGGGCTACACCGGCCGCCGTCTCCCGCTCCGCCGCTCCGCTTCGGAGCGCTTCCGCGATGCGGTCGTGCTCGGCGAGGCGTTCCGCGGCTTCCGAGCACGCCGCGGCCAGGGGGACGAGCAGCGCTTCGCGGTCGGGGAGCGCCGTCGTCGCGTCCAGGTCGGCGCGGATGTCCCGCGCGAGCTCCCGGCGCGCCTCCTGCAGCGCGGCCGCGACGGCCGCGGCGCCGGCCTCCGCGTCCACGGCCTGCCGCGCCAGACCCTTCCGCTCCGCGTCCAACGCCGTGACTGCCCTGGCGGCCTCCCGCGCCGCCGCGTCCGCCGCGGCGTGGACCTGCACGGCCTCCGCCAGTCCGGTCGCGTCGGGCGCTTCCCACTCGGCGGGAAGCTCGCGCTGGCAAATGGGGCAGGCATCCCCCGCGTGCAGATCGTGGGCGGCGGCTGCCGCCGACCCCGCGCGCCGGGCCGCGGCCAAGTGCTCCTCGGCCGTGCGGGTGGCTCGCGCCGCCGTGCGTTCCGTCTTCCTTGCCGCAGCCAGACGCGTCCCGCAGTCGTCCGTCTCCGCCCGGAGGGACTCGTGCCGCTTCCGGGACTCGTCCGCGGCGGCCGCACGTTCGACGCACCGCGAGTGCTTCCGCTCCACCGTGGCCCGAAGCTCCTGCGCGGCGCGCACGGCCTCATCGAGCGGCGGACGCTTCACCGCGTGGTCTTCCGCTTCCGTCTTGGCCGCGGCAGCGAGCTCGGCCAGGCGCTTCGCCTCGGCGTGCTTCGCGCCCGCATCCTCCGTGCCGGCGCGTAGCGCGGCCGCCGCCTCCTCGCAGGATTCCGCGAGCGCGGGCAGTCTCTCCAGCGTCGTCAGTGCGGCGGCCACCTCCTCGCCGGAGGGCCCGTCGTCCGTGGGGATGTGGGCGAGAGCGTCCTCGAGCTCGGCCTGCTGGCGCCGCAGGGTGGCTTCCT
This sequence comes from Acidobacteriota bacterium, assembly GCA_026706755.1. Taxonomy (GTDB): domain Bacteria; phylum Acidobacteriota; class Vicinamibacteria; order Vicinamibacterales; family UBA8438; genus JAGWAJ01. The sequence goes on along the minus strand of JAPOYG010000178.1, from coordinate 1,324 downwards.
CCCCGCCGAGCGCCCGATCGAGAGCCGCGATCGGCGCCAGGCGGTCGGCCGCGCGATCCGTCTTCACCGCCTCCAGCTCCAGCCTCTCGATGACGCCGGATGCCGCCCGCTCCATCTTCTCCGCGTCTTGCATGCTCTCGAGAGCCCGCTCCGCGACCTGCTCGTCTCTGCTCGCCGCGGTCGCGCCGGCGGCCGCCGCGGCGAGCGCCGCCTGCAACTGCTCCAGGTGGCCCGGCGGATCGTCCGGGTACTCCGAGACGGCCTGCTCGAGCCGGATCCGGAGCTCGGCGGCCTGCTGGCGCGCGCGCCCGGCCAGCACCCCCGCCGCCTCCAGCTCGTCCGTCCGCCAGACCTGCCGCAGGATGCGGCTCCGGTCGCGGGGCTCGTCCTCCACGAGGAGGCGGGCGAAGCGTCCCTGCGGCAGGACGACGGTGCGCAGGAACGCGGCGCTGTCGAGCCCCAGCAGCGCCACGATGCGTTCATTGACGCGCTTCACCTGCTCGACCTGCTCGACCGCCTCGCCGTCGTCGTCGAGCCGGCGAAGCTGCGCGCGTGCCTGCCCGACACCGCCCTGGCCGCCGCGGCGCAGCGAGCGGGCCACCTCCCACGTCTCCCCCGACACCCGGAAGCGGAGCACGACGCGCAGGTCGGTCGACATGTCGTTCATCAACTCCTGGTTGGCGTGCGCCGTGAACGTCGTCTGGCCGTAGAGGGCGTAGGTGATCGCCTCCAGGATGGAGGACTTGCCCGCCCCGGTGTCGCCGATGATGGCGACGTGGTTGCGGTCCGTGAAGTCGATGGTCGGCGGGCGCGGGTCAGCACCAGCCTCTCGCCGAGCAGGTGAACGGAACGAGCGCAGGCCCTCGATGGTCAGGTGGATGGGGCGCACGTCAGCTCCCGGCGCCGGCCGGCCCCGCGTCGGTTCGTCCCGTGCGGGCCGGTCCTGCGCCATCTGGGCCACCGTTCCGCTTCGCCGCCAGCCGCTCGAGCGTATACTGTGCGCTCGACGCCAGCGGCGTCAGCCCGAAGTCCGCCCCGGCGTCCTGGCCGGCGCTGCCCAGCGCCTGCGCGAAGAGGGCGCCGACCGCCTCGTGGGGGGCCTTGACGCCGCGCGCCGCGGTCGCGCGCCACTCCCGAAAGAGGTCGTCGAGGGCGGGCTCGGCGTCCTCTTCTTCGTTGGCCGGGTCGATCGGCTTCACCGGCTGGTTGGCGATGGTGTTGGTGAGCTCGAAGACTGCGCACTCCGGCGACCGGTCGTTCAGCCGGTCCGCGAGGTCGGGGATGGGATCGTCGGAGACGACGCGCGCCTTGAGGATGCAGCCGT
>JAPOYG010000172.1 GCA_026706755.1 Acidobacteriota bacterium | reverse complement strand
GCCGTCGCCCCCATCAGCCCGACGGAGGTCCACGTGATCAGCGAGAACAGCTCGGTGTAGCCCACCGCGAACGCGGCCTGGGCCTGGGCGCTGTACTGCAGCGAACCGATGAACCGCAGCAGCAGCACGCCCGCGACGTTCATCACGATGCCCTGGAAGCCGGTCGGCAGCCCGAAGCGGAAGAGCTCTCGAATCACCCCCCAGTCCGGCCTGAGGGACATGCCGCGCGTGAAGTGGATGACGAGCCGGCCGGAGAAGAGCAGCCAGAGAAACGCGGCCCCGGTGACCCCGCTTGCGATCGCCGTGCCCATCGCGGCACCCAGCGTGCCGAACGCCGGTATCGGTCCGAGGCCGCGGATGAGGACGATGTTGAGCACGATGTTCAGCACCGTCATGAGGATGCCGAGCCGCATCGGGGTACGCGCGTCGCCCGCCGCCCGCAGGGCGCCGCTCATCATGAAGAAGATGAGCATGCCGATGCTGAAGACGAAGCTGACCCGCAGGTACGGCAGCGCCTCGATCTGCACCTCGGGGGCGGCATTGATCATGTCGAGCAGCGCCGGCGCCAGCACGTAGCCGAGCGGGGCCAGCACGCCGAGGGCCAGGAACACCGCGGTCAGGAACGCCTGGAAGACGGTGTGGTTGACCTCCTCCGGCTTGTCGGCGCCGGCGAAGCGCGCCACGAGCACACCCATCCCGCTGAACACCGACGCGACGAAGACGATGACGAGGATGAAGATCTGCAGGCTGACCCCGATGGCGGCGTTGCCGGTGTGCCCGACGTAGTTGCCGACCATCGCCTGGTCGATGATGCCCTGCAGGCCGCCGACGACGTTCTGCAGCATCGTCGGCCAGGCGAGCTTCCACACCGCGCTGCTGAGAGGCCCGTCGACAATCGTGCGGTCAAACGTCTTGGCCGGCCGTTTGTCGTCGGTCATGCGTGGCCGCGGAAGGGCGTCGGTGCGGGCTGCGGTAAGCTACTGCGTGGCGCCGGCCTCTCCGACACTCTATCAGATCGAGGCGCGCATCCTGTCCGCGTCGGCCGCCCCGCCCCGCCACGGCGACGCCCGCCGCCGTCTGGCTCCCGCCCCCCGCCGCGAGCCGATCCCGCTCGCGGATGCCGGCGACGCCCGGCCGGCGGCCGGGCTTGTGCTGCTCTACCCGCGCGACGGCGCCCCCCACGTCCTGTTGACGGTACGGGGCGGTCATCTCGCGCGGCACGCCGGCCAGGTGTCGCTGCCCGGCGGGGCCGTGGAGCCCGGCGAGACCATGCGCGACGCCGCCCTGCGCGAGGCGGCGGAGGAGGTCGGCCTAGAGCCGGCGCGCGTCCGCGTGCTCGGCGAGCTCTCGATCCTGCCCATCGCGGCAAGCGGCTTCGTGCTCCACCCGGTCGTCGGCGTGACGGAACGCGAGCTCCGGCTCCGGCCCGCCGACGGCGAGGTGAGCCGCGTGCTTCACGTGCCGCTTGCCGACCTGCGCGACCCGCGCAACCTGCGGCAGGGCACGTACTGGCGGCCGGAGCACCCAATCCGCGCGCCGTACTTCGCGGTGCAGGAGGAACGCGTCTGGGGGGCGACGGCCATGGTGCTGGCCGAGCTCCTCGCGGTGCTCGGCGAGGGTCCCGGGGATCCGTGATACGCTCGTGACCGGCCCCACGCTTCCTCCCTGCTTGCGGCGCTCTCCCAGCCGCCGCGCACACGGCTGCGACCGGAGAGCAACACATGGCGAAGCAGCGTACCGGCACCCGGACGCCGTCGACCCGGCGGCGCGCTCCTCTGCTCGACGCCGCGGAAGCCGCCCCGGATCCCGGCCGAGGCCCCGGCCCCGGTTCCGATGACGACCCGCCGGGCGGGACCGGCGAGATCGTGGTCGCGCTGCACGAGGCGGCCCAGGCCCGCTACCTCAACTACGCCTTGTCGGTCATCACGGCGCGGGCGCTGCCCGACGTGCGCGACGGACTGAAGCCGGTGCAGCGCCGCATCCTCTACACGATGTGGCGCCAGCGGCTTACCGCCGACGCCAAGCCCCGCAAGTGCGCCAAGGTCGTCGGCGACGTGATGGGCAACTACCACCCGCACGGGGACACCGCCATCTACGACACCCTGGTCCGCATGGCGCAGCCGTTCTCGCTGCGCTACCCGCTCGTCGACGGGGCCGGCAACTTCGGATCCCTGGACGGCGACGCGGCCGCCGCGATGCGCTACACGGAGTGCCGCCTGGCGCCGATCAGCGCCGAGCTGCTCGACGAGATCGATCAGCAGACGGTCCCCTTCCGCGATGCCTACGACGGATCGCGCACCGAGCCGGTGGTGCTGCCGGCGCGCCTGCCGAACCTGCTCGTCAACGGCGCGGCCGGCATCGCGGTCGGCATGGCCACCAACATCCCGCCCCACAACCTCGGGGAGATCGCCGACGCTCTCCTTCTGCTCCTGGACGACCCGAATCTCGACAGCGCGGAGCTCGCCCGCCGGGTCCGCGGACCGGACTTCCCCACCGGCGGCCGGATCACCAACACCCCGGAGGAGCTGGCCGGGATCTACTGCACCGGAAGCGGCACGATCCGCGTTCGCGCCACCTGGGAATCCGGACCGGTCCGCCGATCGTCCCGGACGGTGTACGTCACCAGCATGCCCTACACCGTGAACAAGGCGCAGGCCGTGGAGCGCATCGCCGAGATGGCCGCCTCCCGCGCGCTGCCCGCGCTGCTCGATGTCAAGGACGTGTCGACCGGCGACGTTCGCATCGCCCTCGAGCTCCGGTCGGACGCCGACGAGCGCCTCGTCATGGCCTACCTCTTCAAGCACTCGCCGCTCCAGACCACGTTCCCGGTCAACATGACCTGCCTCGTCCCCACCGGACAAGCGGGCGTAGGACGGCCGGAACGGCTCGGTCTCCACGAGCTCCTCTCCCACTTCCTGCGCTTCCGGCTCGACGTCGTCACGAGTCGCCTGGAGCACGAGCTGGCCGGACTGCGCGAGCGCATCCACATCCTGGAAGGATTCGAGCGGGCGTTCGGCATGCTTGACGCCATCATCGCCCTCATCCGCTCGTCGGACGGCAAGGCCGACGCGGCGGCGAAGATCGTGCAGCTCTTCCCGCTGGACGCCGAGCAGACCGACGCGATCCTGGAGCTGAAGATCTATCGCCTCGCCCGGCTGGAGATTCGCCGCATCCGCGAGGAGCTGAGCGCCAAGCGGGCGCGCGCGGTCGAGATCGAGGGACTGCTGCGCGACGAGGAGCGCCGCTGGGGCATCGTGCGGGACGAGATCGACGAGGTGCGCCGGGCCCATGCCGATGCGGCCACGAATCCGCGCCGGACGACGATCGACAGCGCGGACGACGAGGTGGCGTTCAGCGCGGACGACTTCATCGTCGACGAGGACGCCATCGTCCTCGTGTCGGCGGACGGCTGGATCAAGCGCCAGAAGGAGGTCCGCGATCTCTCCGCCACCCGGCTGCGCGAGGGCGATGCCCTGCTGGCGGGCGTGGCCGGCAGCACGCGCTCGACCGTGGTCTTCTTCTCCAGCTTCGGCATCGCCTACACCTGCCGGCTGATCGACGTGCCCGCCACGACCGGCTACGGCGAGCCGATCCAGCGCCTGTTCAAGCTGCGGGACGGCGAGCGCGTCGTGGCCGCGATCGGGCTCGACCCGCGCGTGACCCCGTCCATCGCGGCGCCGGCGGAGGACCAGGAGCCGGCGACCCACGCCCTCGCCGTCAGCGGCGACGGGAACGGCCTGCGGTTCAGCCTGGAGCCGTTCCTCGAGCCGAGCACCCGGGCCGGGCGCCGCTTCGCGCGACCGGCTGGCGGCGCGGAGGTCGTCGGCGTGGCGCCGGTGACGGGCCGGGAGACGCTGATCGCCGCGACGCGCCAGGGGCGCGCCATGCTCTGCCCGGTGGGGGAGGTCAACTTCCTGTCCGGACCCGGCCGCGGCGTCCGGATCGTCAAGCTCGATGCGTCCGACGATCGCGTCGTCGGGTTCACCGCGTCGCGCGGGGACCGCGACCTGCTGTCCGTCGAGACGAGCCGCGGCGCCGTCCAGACCATCAGCACGGCCAAGTACACGGTGACGGGGCGGGGAGGCCGCGGGCGGGTGCTGCTGCAGCGCGGTCGCTTCACTGCCGTCGTCCCGCGCCCGGTGACCCTGCCGGCGCTCGAACCGCGCGACGGGAAGGCATGAATCCATCGCGCCGGCGCGGGCACCGGAGCACTCCATGAGCATCGACCGGATCATCGACGCGGCAATGCGACCGGTGTCGGACGCCGTCGCGGGCGTCGTCTTCGTCACCGTACCTGTCCTTGGCGCGGAGCTGCCGCTCATCGTCGGATGGCTCGTCGGCGGCGGCGCGTTCTTCACGATCTACCTCCGCTTCATCAACGTGCGCGGGTTCGTCGAGGCGCTCCGAATCGTCTCGGGGCGGCGGGCCGGGCCGGCCGATCCGGGTGAGATCCCGCAGTTCCAGGCGCTGACCAC
>JAPOYG010000672.1 GCA_026706755.1 Acidobacteriota bacterium | reverse complement strand
GCCACGTGGCCAAGGAGGTGAAGCACGAGCAGTTCTACGACCTCGACGTGCTCACGGTGACCGTCGATACCCGAGCCCTCGTGTGACGGCCGGGGCCTGCGGTGCCCGCCGGCCAGGGCGCGCAGATCGACACGGCGGTCGCAGCGGGCAGCGGGCCGAACCCTCCACGGGGCGATCTACCGGATCACCTGAACGTCGATGCCGAGGTCGAGCCCTGCCCACGCTCGATCCGCGGTGATGACTCGAACACGCTCACGGATCGCCAGCGCCAGGCACGCACGGTCGCCCAGAGAAAGACCCTGCTTCCGTGTCGCAGTGCGCAACAAGCCGGCAGCCATCGCGCCTTCTTCGTCGAACGGCCGGATGGCCAGACCGAAGGCGAGAAGCGCCCGCCGAGCTTCATCATCGGCGAAACCCAGATCGACGAACTTCCCCACAACCTCTGAAGCGTTGACGGCCGACATTATGCCGTCGTGCACGTAACGCACGGCCACGTCGGCACCTTCCTCCTGGAATGCGATGGTCAGAAGGGCCGAGCTGTCGAAAACCACGCTCACGCCTCGCCCCACAGTTCGCGCCGCTCTGCGAGAAACTGAGCCACCACGCTCTCGCCGGTTCCCCGGCGCCTTCGCAGGTGTGCTTGGGTGCGCCGGATCGAGACCTCCTGTGAAACGAGGCGCAGTTCCCCCGCTTCCACACTGGCGATTACCCGCCCTGCCGGTCCGAGCTCCATTGCGGCCCGAATCTCGTGCGGAATCAGGAGCCGGCCGTCGGACGTGAGCTGGAGCAGCCGCGGCTCGACGTCCCGGGGCACGCCTGCTCGGGTCGCCATCGGTTGTGTCTTCTCGTGGTTCGTCTTCCAGGCTTGGTATTGGGTGGACGCCGTGTTCGCGTTCCCCCCCTCCGCCAGGACGCGCTCCCGCACTTCACCGCGTGTTGCGCGGCGGCCCTTCTCGCTGGTGATCTCGTCAGCGATCTGCCACACGCGCAGAGTCTTGCCGGAATGAGGCCGCGGGCTCGCGTTCGTCCCAGTCGCCATCTGCACCCTCCTTCTAGTATGACCATATTAGTTCATGTCGTGCGGTAATCAAGTGAGTGGACATCCGCCGCCGGCCGGAGCGCGACCTGGACGAGAGGGCTTCAGAGCGGGCCGGGGCCGTCCCATCGCGCTCGCCCAGATCGACGGTTCGGCGACGGTGACCACCGCTTCGTGAGCGCGACCCGCGCGAGGACGCTTCGACTCGAGGTCGTCGCGTCTATTCCTCGCGCCGCTTTCGCCGCGGCCGCCACAGGACGCCGATGGCCCCAGTCGAGGTCCAGCCGCTCGCCCTGCCAGGCCGGTATCCCCGTCCGCGGATCGATGGCATCCCCCGTTGCCGCCAGGCGCCGATTCGTCGGCTCGAGCGCCGGCCCGTTCCAGGCGGGAGCGGGCGGCGCCGCCACCAGCAGGCGCCCGTCGGGTCGCAGGAACCGCGCGCTCCCGTCGCCGTCGAGCGTGACGCGGAAGCCCTCCTAGTGGACGGCGCGGTGGTGGCGGCGGCAGAGCGACACGAGTTTGTCGAGCGCCGTTCGGCCGCCGTCGGCCCAATGCTCGATGTGATGGGCGTCGCAGCGGCGGTTGCCGCAGCCTGGGAACCGGCACTGCCGATCGCGGGCGGCCAGCGCGCGGCGCAGTGCCGGCGAGAGGGTGCGCGTGCGGCGCCCGACGTCCAGGACCTCGCCGCCCGCCCCGTGGCGCATCGTAACGGTGGCCGCGTCGCACGCTGCCCGCCGGGCCGTCTCCGCTGAGGCGTGGATCCCGCCCGCCTCGTCGAGCACGGTCTGGCTGCCGGTGGGCGATGCACCGGGTCGTTTGGGCGCGCCAGAGCCGGAAGACCCGCGCCCTGCGCCCGGACATGGGCCGGTGGTCCGACGCCACCTTCTGGAAGAACCCCGTCGCGTTCCTGCGGGAACGTACTCGTCGCATCTTCGCGGGTCGGCGTTGGCCATCGCGCTGTCGCTCGTTTCCGCAGCAACGTCCCTGCCACGCTGGCGTTCGCCGGTCCCTGCCGCGGCGTGGGCCGACGTTCCAGCGGGAACGTCTCGCGGTCCGGCCAGCGCCTCTGCGTCGACATGCAGCACCACCTGATAGCGGTCGGCCGCCGTGCCCTTGTCGAGACCGCCCGCGAGCGCCGCCTCCGCCACCATCCCGATGGCGTCCGCCTGCCGCTGCGCAAGTGTCGGCTGGTCTTCCGCACCGGCGGCTGCGTCAGCGCCCTCCGCCGCTCCGGTTTCCTCCGACGCGGGCGCGAGCCGGGCCTCCTCGCACGCCGCCTCCAGCGCCCTTCGCAGCACGGCGCCCACTTCGGGCGTCAGCCGCCCGCGCACCACGACCATCCCGTCCTCGTCCACCCACGTCCGCAACGCACGGCTCAGGTCCCGCCGGCGATTCTCGGCCTGCTCCGCCGCGCGGTCGACCCGGCGCCACCCACGGACGACCTGCTCCACGTGCTCCGCCGTGCCGGCGAGCGCGACGTCGAGCAGGGTCTGCTCGTTCTCGGGCGTTGCCACCCGGGTGACGGCCCGCACCTCCGAATAGGAGATCCGGCCCCGGCGCATGGCGTCGCTCAGCTTCGGCAGGTCGCCGAGCGCGCGGGCGACGCGGACGTGCTCGCGGGCGGCGCCGGGTGCGAGTCCGGTGCGCCAGCTCAGCCCCTGCGCGCACGACAGGCAGCCGCTCCAGCCGTCCTGCGCATCGAACTCGCGGATCAGCGTCAGCAGCTCCCAGGTGGCAGCCCAGATGCGAGCGGAGAGTTCGGCGATGCGGTCGCCGAGTTGCTCGAGTCTCGCGGCGGCGTCGTCAGGCGCGGGTGGCGCCGCGGCGGTCGGCGTTGCGTCCGGCAGTACGACGTCGGCCGGCGGGGAATCGGAGGTGGAGTGCGCTACGGGCTGGTCGGCAGAGGACATGGATCATTATAACTCTATGTTTTTAAACAGTTTAGGTTCCTCCCCACGGGCTTCCCGGCAGTCGTTTCGACGTTCGCGGACCCTTGAGGTGAGATCGGGCCTCCTGCGGTCGAAGGGACGGCCGGAGCGGCATTCCTCAGGCGTTCCTGACCGGAAGGCGACCTGCCCCGAACGGGGCTGTCAAGCGAAAAGTGCAGGGCGGGCGGAGCGTGCGCGCCGGGTCTCGGTCCAGACTCGATGGGCGTCGATCGCGACCCACACATCGACGCGCACCTGGAGTGGATCGGCTTCGTGGCCAACCGGCCTCGTGGTGTCGGCGCCAGCAGGAGGAAGCATGGACATCCTTGGTCTCCGACAGGAGGTGCCACAGGATCCTGTCGGGCAGGTGCTCACGCACGACCAGTATGGGCAGGTCGCCGTGTCGACCTCGGCAAGCAAGTCAGCGAGACGTTGCGCGAGGCGTGGCCGACGCAGGGCCCGTTCCAATCCGCCGGCGTGATCGAGAGCAGCTGGTTGCTACCGCTCCTCGGCGCGGGCAGCACGGCTGCGTCGTCGCTGGTAGCCGGCAACGTCTTCATGGCCATCGTCAATCCGGCGACACTGATGACGCTCGGCACAGGCGTGGGCTCGGCGGTGATGGGCTCGTCAGGGATCGTCGCGCAGGCTCCGTTCGTTGCCGTCAGCAGCGCCCTGCTGCCTGTCGTGGCGCCGGTGGTGCTGTTCATGACCGTGGCGTCTGCGATCACCAGCGCTCGGCTCGACCGGGTGCAACGGACCCTCGGCGCACTCTCCGAGAGCCTGCAACGCGTGCGTCACCTTCTGGAGATCGACGATTTCGCTCGGTTCGAGAGCGCAGCCGAACACCTCGACGAAGTCGGCACGCAGTTCGAGCATGGCCAGCGCTTCAGCGAGGGCATGAAGATCGAGCTCGTCTCAGCCAGGCGGGACGTCAAGTGGCTGCGTCGAAAGTTCGGGCACCTTGTCGAGAGGGAGATCCGCTCGGAGCAGGACGCCAGGATGGTCGTGTCCGACCTCCATCTGTTCGTGCTCGCGAGTCTGGTGGATCTGCGCGCTGACGTGCTTCGCCTGCATCTGACGCTCCAGGACGATCCGCACTACGCGGCGCGCCGGGAGGCGGTGCTGCGCAGGAAAGTCCAACAGTGCGCAGACACCTTCAGGGTGCTGCTCGACCGCAGTTCCCTGACTGCGTTGCGCGGCTCGCTCCGGACGGGAGTCTGCCGAGCGGGAAGCCGAGCTGGGTGCCGGACGGGCCACTCGATCGCGGTGGCGATGAGCGCGCCCATCTGGCCGGTGGACTCCGACACCGGGGTGGCCACGGGTTGACCTAGCCCGACTGGTCGGTCGACGGCCGGTGGTCGTCTGTGCCGGCCGACTCCGATTTTGACCGGGACAACTCGAACTGCTGAAGGTGACGACCGAGGAGACCGGGGTGCTGATCCCATGGGGACCAGACCCTTGCGATCGGTACGTCAGCGATCGCAGAGATCGCGATCAGGCCGGTTCGTACCGCTGGACGGCGATCTCGCTCGCCCGGG
>JAPOYG010000342.1 GCA_026706755.1 Acidobacteriota bacterium | reverse complement strand
AGAGGAGCTGCGGGAAGGCGCGACGACATCCGCCGGCAATGCCGGATCCGGCGCCAGGATGAACTCGGGAAAGGACTCGATGCGGAGCTCTGTGGCGTCCTGTCCGAGCTTCTCGACTTGCGCCGAGATGCGCGCGCCCATGGCCTTGTCTATGAGCCACCACACGCCGAGGGAGGTTGAGAACACGAAGGCGGCGACAGCAGCGATCCCGATTATCTGCACGCCCGGATGGCCGCCTGCGGCGATGCAGACGGCGAGCGAGCCCCAGACGCCGCCGCCGAGGTGCGCCGGGATCGCTCCGACCTCGTCGTCGATCCGAAGCCGTTCCAGAAGCCGCATGCCGAAGGTGCAGACGGCGCCGCCGACCGCGCCGATCAAACACGCCCACAGGTGATTGACGAGTTCGGGGCCGGCAGCGATCGACACCAGACCGGCGATGGCGCCGTTGAGTCCGGCGCGCAAGTCGGTCCGGCCGAGCGCATACCGCGACAGGGCGAGGGCGGCCAGCACGCCCGCGGCCGAGGCAAGGTTGGTGTTGACCACGACCAGGGTGACGGCAACGGCGTCGGCAGCACCGGCCAGGGACAGCCGCGAGCCGGCGTTGAAGCCGAGGAATCCCAGCCAGATGATGAAGACCCCGAGCGTGACCGCCGGGACGTTCGACGGCGGCGTGGCGAGGACGCTGCCGTCCGCCCCGAACTTGCCCCGGCGCGCGCCGATGAGGAGCACGCCCGCGAGAGCCGCCCAGCCACCGGTGGAGTGCACTACGGTAGACCCCGCATAGTCCCGGAAGCCCCACGCGCCCAGCCATCCTCCGCCCCAGGTCCACGCGCCGACCAAGGGGTAGACGAAGGCGGTCAGCACGACGACGAACAGGAAGAACGCCCAGAGTCGCACCCGCTCCGCGAGGGTCCCGGAGACGATGGACGCCGCCGATGCGACGAACACCATCTGGAAGAACCAGTGCGACATGGACGCGTGTCCGGTTCTGACGACGGTTGCCGCGGCAGCGGCATCGCCCTGGACAAGAGCCCATTCGGCCGACGTTGCTTCGACGCCGAACCGAAGCGAGCCGAACCAGCCGGCCGGCTCGACGCCGACATGCATGATCGAGTAGCCGACGAAGTAGAACGTGAGGCCGGCGATCGCGTAGAGGCCGATGTTCTTGAGGCACACGACGGAGGCGTTCTTGGTCCGCACGGAGCCGGCCTCCAGCATCGTGAAGCCCGCGCACATCCACATCACGAGCGTGCCCCACAGCAGGAACGAGAAGGTGCTCAGGATGAGCCGCGCTTCCTCGGCCACGGCAATCAGGCGCTGCCGGCGCCGGCCTTCGTCATCGAGCCACACTCCCCCCGGAAGCGCGACTCGGGTGCGCCACCGGCAACCGACCATACCGGGAGTCAAGGACAGTCGCTGCCCTCGGTTGCCCGCATGGCGTACGTTGCCAGCGACGGGGCTGCGAACGTGATTCCAGGTGAGCGCTCATGCGCCTGCTGCGTCAGCCCTCCCGTCAAGCCGCGTACGCAATCGAGCTTCATCCTCTTCGAGCACCGCACCTTGCGAAACGAGCCGGTCCACGGCGCGCTGCCACTGTGCATTGCACCCATCCGAATAGAGCTCGTTCAGCTTCTCTGCGCCGAAGGGCTCGATGCTGCCCTCCAGCCAGGCCGGATTCGCCATGTCCCCTCGTTCGCCCCGGTGCATGGCGATCGGTGCTTCCAGTCGCATGGCAGATTGCGAGGCTCGGCCGCTTGCCCGGAGAGGATCGTAACCGCGCCTCCGCCTGGGCGGGAGGCAATCGCCCTCCGGGGCCCCGTCCGTGGCCAGGTCTCGGACGAATCCCGCGGGCGTGCCAGTTGCGACGACGATGGTCGGGCGAGCCCGATGGCTCGGTCGCACCGCCGACGCTCTTGCGAGCGCGCCGGAGGAACTCGCCGAGACGGCATCGCTCGGGGGTTGAGGTAGTCGGTCTGATAGAGTGCAGGACTCAGGGCGGTGGTCGCGCCGCCGCTCGCGCAGAGGAGGTCCATCGTGCGCACGACACAGTTGAGCTCGGCCCTTGCGGCGGCAGCTCTCCTCGCAGCCGCACCCGCCACCATCACGGCCGCGGCAGCGCCGCAACAGGACGCCCCCGCCGCGTCGCGAGGGACCACGGCGACGGAGGCCGACTCGCGGATCGAGCGGCTCAAGGAAGAAGCGATCGCCGGCGTCGACGACCGCGGCGTCCTGATTCAGCGCATGATCGACAGCCTGTACAGCTTCTCGGAGCTCGGATTCCAGGAGTTCGAGACCCAGCGCTACATCACGGAGCTCCTCGCCGCGGAGGGCTTCGAGATCGAGATCGGGGTGGCCGGCATCCCGAGCGGCTGGATCGCCCGCTGGGGTTCGGGGCGCCCCGTGATCGCGCTCGGGAGCGACGTCGACGGCATCCCGCAGTCGTCCCAGGTGCCGGGGGTGGCCTATCGGGAACCCCTCGTTGAAGGCGCGCCGGGGCACGGCGAGGGCCACAACTCGGGCCAGGCGGTGAACATCGCCGGGGCGCTCGCGGTGAAGGCGATCATGGAGCGGGACGGCATCCCCGGCACCCTGATGATCTGGCCGGGGATTGCCGAGGAGCAGCTCGGCGGGAAGGCGCACTACGTTCGCGCCGGCATCTTCGACGACGTCGACATCGTGCTCTACAGCCACATCAGCAGCGACATGACGACGACGTGGGGCGACAGCCGCGGCAACGGCATGGTGTCGGTCGAGTACCTCTTCGAGGGCGAGTCGGCCCACGGGGCGGTCGACCCCTGGAGCGGCCGGAGCGCGCTCGACGCGGTCGAGCTGATGAACATCGGGTGGAACTTCCGCCGCGAGCACCTGCGGATCCAGCAGCGCTCGCACTACGTCATCACCGACGGCGGCGACCAGCCCAACGTGGTGCCGCCGACGGCGAGCGTCTGGTACTTCTTCCGCGAGACCGACTACGAGAACATCCTGCGCATGTGGCGCATCGGGGACGCCATCGCCGAAGGCGCGGCCCTGATGACCGGCACGACGGTCAGCTCGCGCGTGCTCGGGGCGGCGTGGCCGCAGCACATGAACCGGGTGGTGGCCGAGACGATGTTCTCCAACATCCGGCGCGTCGGGATGCCGGACTGGTCGGAGGCGGACCAGCACTTCGCCCGCGCCGTCCAGCGTCTGGTCGGGGTGGAGGAACGCGGCCTGGTGACGACCGTCGCCCCGCGCCTCATCGGAGCCGAGCGTGTCCCGGACAGCCAGCGGCGGGGCGGTGGCTCCGACGACATCGGCGACGTCTCGTGGGTGGTGCCGACGGCGACCCTGCGCTTCGCCTCGAACATCGGCGGCGGCGCGTGGCACAACTGGAACAAGGGGATCGCGATGGCCACCCCCATCGCCTACAAGGGGGCGGCGGCCGGCGCCAAGGTGCAGGCCCTGACGCTCCTCGACTTCCTGCTGCGGCCGGAGCTCGTCGAGGCCGCGCACGACTACTACGAGAACGTCCAGACCCGCGACCGGCAGTACGAGACGTTCCTGCGCCCCGAGGACGAGCCGGCCATCTGGCTGAACCGCGACATCATGGAGCGCTTCCGGGCGCAGCTCCGGGAGCTGCACTACGACGAGTCGCGCTACGACAGCTACCTGGAGCAGCTCGGCGTCACCTATCCGCAGTTCGAGCGGCCCCAGGACTGACCCGCGCAGACTCCCAACGCGCCCGTCAGGGCGCGCCAGGAGTCTGCGCCGTAGAATCGCCGAGGACGAACCCGCCCCCGCGCAGACTCCCAACGCGCCCGTCAGGGCGCGCCAGGAGTCTGCGCCGTAGAATCGCCGAGGACGAACCCGCCCCCGCGCAGACTCCCAACGCGCCCGTCAGGGCGCGCGACGTCCCGGGCCGTGGAGCACGCGACCGGGCCGCGCCCCGGTGTGCTCGCCGCCGTCGACCACCAGCGCGCCGTTGACCAGGACGAACTCCACGCCCTCGGCGTACTGGTGCGGCTGCTCGAACGTGGCGTGGTCGATGACGCGCTCCGGGTCGAAGACGGCGATGTCCGCGAAGAAGCCCTCGCGGAGCAGGCCGCGGTCGCGCAGGCCGATCCGCTGGGCGGTGGCGCCGCTCATCTTGCGGACCGCCTCCTCCAGCGTCAGCACGCCGCGCTCGCGCACGTAGCGGCCGAGGACGCGGGCGAAGGTGCCGTACTCGCGGGGGTGGGGCACGCTCTCGCCGAAGACCGAGATCCCGCCGTCGGAGCCGATGGCGGTGGCCGGGTGGCGCATGATGCGCTCGACGTCTCCCTCGTCCATCGCGTGGTAGATGGCGCGGGCGCCGCCGCGCTCGATGATCTCCATGACCAGCTCGGCCGCGTTCGCCACGGTCGGCTCCGCGTCCCTCCCCGCGAGGATGTCCGCGAGGCTCTGCCCTTCGAGCGAGCGATCCCAGGGGCAGAGGCCGATGACGATGTTCGCCGGGTCGCCGCCGCCGCGGTCGTGCTCGATGCGGTA
>JAPOYG010000687.1 GCA_026706755.1 Acidobacteriota bacterium | reverse complement strand
TGGTCAAGTCCTCGCCCGACAAGGTGCACGCGGAGGTCGGCTTCAGCCGCTACGGTGCCGACGGCGCGGCCTATCGCACATCACGGGTGTTCTACATCGTGACCCGGCGGGACGGCCGCTGGGCGATCCAGCTTCGGACCCCGGCCGCGGAGCCCGACGATCTGGGCGCCGGCGAGAGGGCGGAGATTGTCGCGGCGGCCCGCCAGGCGGTGCTGGACTTCTTCACCGCCTTCAACGCCGGCGATGTCGACGGCACGCTCGCCACCGTCAACCACCCGCACCTGTTCATGACCCCCGGCGGCGGATTCGCCGTGGCCGAATCGCCCGGCGACGGCCCGCGCCCGAACTTCGAGCGGATGCGCGCGGACGAAGACTGGCACATGAGCACCATCGACGCCCTGGAGGCGAGCATCGTCACGCGCAACAAGGTGCACTTCGAGCTGACCTTCACCCGCTGGCATCCCGACGGCACCCGCTACTGGACCGTCCCCGCGCTCTGGATCGTGACCCGCGCCGGAGACGACTGGGGCATCCAGGTGCGCTCGCTCATGGCGCCGACCTTCGACGCGCGCTAGCGCCGCCGAACGGAGCCGAAGCGTAGCGCGCCCGCGCGGACTCCCAACGCGCCGCTCAGGGCGCGCTCGCGTCAGGAGCCGGCGGCGGCAGCTCCGAGCGGTCCACCCACTCGCCGAGGCGCATGACCCGGTCGATGTCCAGGGTGTTGCGGATGTCGGCCAGGGGATCGGCGTTCAGCACGATGAGATCGGCGACCTTGCCCGCCTCGAGGGTGCCGAAGTCGGCTTCGCCCACGGGAGGCATCAGGGCCGCGCCGGTGGCGGTCGCCGCAACGATGGCGTCCATGGGGGTCAGGCCCGCCTCGACGTACATCTCCATCTCGTGGTGCATGCCCCAGCCGAACGGCACGTTGGGCGTGCCGGCATCGTTCCCGAGCGCCACCGCGACCCCGGCGTCGTGCATCGTCTTCACGAAGTCGAGCAACTGTCGGAACGCGGCCTTGCGGTCCTCGAACCCCGGATCGTCGACCACCGCCGCCCGGCGCGCCGGGTCGTCCCAGCCGGCCAGCGCACCCGGGTTGTAGGTGTTGAACGCGGCCCGCAGCTCCGGGTCGTCCAGCAGCTCCGGACGCTCCGCGAAGTGCCAGCGGTTCTGGACGATCGAGAGCGTGGGCGTGAACGCGACGCCGCTCTCGAGGCACATCGCGATGAACTCGGCCGACGGATCGGGATCGTCCATCGGGACCCCGGCCCCGGGGCCGAAGGTCAGCACGGTGCTGTGCAGGAAGTCCTGCAGCCCGACTTCCACCAGTTGGCGGCCGTCGGCCTCGTCGTCGATGTGGGCGACGGGGACGGCGCCGTTCGCCAGGGCCTCGTCGATGATGGCGGCGCGGATCTCCGGCGGGATCTTCAGCCCTGGCTCCGCCACCGCGTTGACCCACATCTTGATGAAGTGCACGCCCAGCGCCACCTGGTCGCGCACCAGGGCCCGCGCCTCCTCTTCCGTGGTGGGGGCGTTCCGGCCGGCCGCGTTGAATCCGCCCGGGTAGGAGAAGCCCAACCCCGCGGTATACGTCCGCGGGGCGTCGGGTCGGCCGGCGGACTCCAGCAGGTAGGCGACGCGCTCCGGGGAGTCGCTGCCGATGCTCCGGGAGGTGGTCACGCCGTAGTAGAGCTGGGCCCGGAACTGACGCTCGATCTCTTCCCCTCCCTCCCGGTAATGGACGTGCAGGTTCACCAGACCGGGGACGATCGTCTTGCCGGCCAGGTCCAGCGTCTCCGCGCCGTCGGGCACCGGCGTCGCATCCCGCGGGCCGGCGCTCTCGATCCGGCCGTCGCGGACGACGACCACCGAGTCGGCCACCGGCGGCGCGCCGGTCGCGTCGATGAGCTGCGCCCCGACGAGCGCGAGTGCGCCCGCCCCCTCGGGTGGTGGAGCTTCTCCGCAGCCGGTGAGCGTCAGGGCCAGTGCTGCCGCCACTAGTCGAAGTCGTTTCATCGAGAATCCCCCAACTCAGAGCGTACTTCAAGGTCAACTCGGTACGTCGCGACGCGGGGCGCGGGCGCCCGCGCAGGCGTCGACGTCGGTGCTTGGCGGGCCGGGCCGGGCGCGCCCGGTGTATCTTCTGGACGAACCGTGAACCTGGGGGGGTTCCCATGAACAGACGCGGGACGGTGGTGGCGCTGGTCGCCGTGTGCTGGCTTTCACCCGCTCTCGCGGCGGCTCAGGAGCCGGCGGCGGCGGATTCCGCGGCGTTCAGGACCCCCTGGGGCGATCCGGACCTGCAGGGCATCTGGTCCTACGCCACGTTCACGCCGCTCCAGCGGCCGGAGGCGCTGGCGGGACGCGAGTTCCTGACGGCGGAGGAGGTGGCGGCGCTGAACCGCGACGACGCCAGCCGCGCGACTTCCGAACGCCGCGGCGAGCTCTCCCGCGATCGCGACCTCGCCCTGGCGTACAACCAGGTCTGGTGGGATCGGGGCGCCTCCACGGGGCGCACTTCGCTCATCGTCGACCCGGCCGACGGGAGGCTGCCGCCCCTGACGCCCGAGGCGGAGCGGCGGGAGGCGGCGCGGCGTGACTACAGGCGCGACCACCCCTTCGATTCCTGGGAGGACCGGCCGCTGCAGGAACGCTGCATGACCTACCAGCGCGTGCCCCCGGTTCCGTCCGGCTACAGCAACGCCTATCTCATCCTGCAGTCGCCCGGCCAGGTCGTGATTCTCAATGAGATGATCCACGACGTGCGCGTCGTGCCGCTGGACGGACGCCCGCCGATCGACGGGCGCATCCGGCAGTGGAACGGCGACGGCCGCGGCCGCTGGGAAGGCGACACGCTCGTGGTCGAGACCACGCACTATCGGGACGACACGACGTGGCGCGGCTTCCCGGGCACCCGGCACCTGCGCGCGGTCGAACGGTTCACGCGGCTCGACGACGACACCATCGACTACCGCTACACGATTCACGACGACGACACCTACACCCGACCCTTCTCGGTCGAGCTGCCGCTCACGAGTCCGCCGGGCTACGTCATCTACGAGTACGCGTGTCACGAAGGGAACTACTCGATCTACAACGCGCTGGCCGGCGAGCGGGCCCTGGAGGCAGCGACCAGGTAGCCGCGCGCGTCGGAAGCAATCCCGCACATCAGGAGAAGGAAGGGGCGCCGGGCGCGAGAAGCGGCCCGTGCGTCCCGGCGCCGGGCCGCATCAGGCATTGCCGGAAGGAGAGGACCGCGTGATGAGCGAGCAAGAGCCGCAGGAGAGCCGTGCGAACCAGTGGATTTCGTACCGCCCCGAGATCAAGGTCATGGACTGCACGATCCGGGACGGGGGTCTGATGAACGACCACGGCTTCTCCGACGAGACCGTGCAGGCCGTGTACCGCGCCTGCCTCGAGAGCGGCATCGACTACATGGAGATCGGGTACATCAACTCCCGCAAGCAGTTCCCCCCCGGGCAGTTCGGACCGTGGAAGCACTGCGTCGAGAGCGATCTGCGCCGCATCGTCGGCGACAACGACACGGACCTGAGGCTGTCGGCGATGGCCGATGCCGACAAGAGCGACTACCGGGAGGACATCCTGCCGAAGTCGGAGAGCGTGCTGGACATGATCCGGGTGGCCACCTACATCCACCAGATCCCGCTGGCCCTGGACATGATCAAGGACGCCCACGACAAGGGCTACGAGACCAGCCTCAACCTGATGGCGCTGTCGACGGTGCCCGAGCGCGAGCTGAACGAGGCGCTGGCCCTGGTGGCCCGCTCCGAGGCGGACGTCGTCTGCATCGTCGACAGTTTCGGCTCGCTGTACACGGAGCAGATCGACAGCTACATGGAGACGTTCCAGGGCTACGCCGCCCCGGCCGGGAAGGCGGTGGGCATGCACGCCCACAACAACCGGCAACTGGCGTTCGCCAACACCATCCAGGCCACGGTCCGGGGCGCCAACCGGCTGGATGCCAGCATGGCGGGGCTGGGCCGGGGCGCGGGCAACTGCCCGATGGAGCTGCTGCTCAGCTTCCTGCACAACCCCAAGTTCCACCTGCGGCCGGTGCTGCACTGCATCCAGCACCACATCGAGCCGTTGCGCGACGCCCTGAAGTGGGGCTTCGACTACCCGTACATGATGACCGGCGTCCTCAACCAGCACCCCCGGGCGGGCATGGCCTTCAACGAATCGCCGGACCGCGGCGACATCGTCAAGTTCTTCGACTCGCTCGAAGACCCGGACTGATCGGCGGCAATGCGCCGCGCGTGCGGCCTCCGACAGCCGGCCGCACGCGCGAGCGTGGCGTGTAGACGTTCGAGCCGGCGCGCCCTCACAGGCGCGTTGGGAGCCTGCGCAGACTCCTACCGGCCTGCCGCCCGGGCCTCCTCCGCGCGCGAGCCGGCCAGGATGTTGTACAGGCCGTAGTTGCCCTCGTGGCAGGCGTACTCGAACATCGGCAGGTCGCTCCGCGCCCAGGGCGACGAGCCGGTCCACGGACGGGTCCAGACGTTGGGATCGGTCAGCGTGAACT
>JAPOYG010000543.1 GCA_026706755.1 Acidobacteriota bacterium | reverse complement strand
CTCGAAGCGCTCTTCGGCCTCCCACTGCCGGCGCCGCTCCGCCCGCCGCCGCCGGTGCTTCCAGATGGCGGCCAGCGACAGGGCGGCAATCATCATCCAGAGCGTGAACGGGCTGGCAACGAACGTGATCCACTCCTCCCAGCCGCCGCTCGTGCGCCAGAAGACGCGCGCGGCGCCGCGTACGGTGGTCCCCGTCGCGTCGGCGAAGGCGAGGTCGAACGGCGCTCCCGCCGCGACCCCCGCGAGGATGCGCGCCGCGACCCCTCCGCCGTGGCGCCGCAGCAGGTCGCGCACCAGCGCGTGCGAGATGACATAGGCGCGCGCGACGTCGCGCTCACCCGCGTAGAAGAGGCCTTCGAGCGCGGTGACGGTCGGCTGGCCGCCGACGAGGGTCGCCCAGAAGAAGCGGGACCGGTTGCCGATCCCCCAGCTCCGCTCCGCGACGCTCGCCAGCCCTTCGCTGAACCAGCGAGGCAGTCGACCCCCGCCGGCCGCCCGCGCGGTGAGGATGTGCGCCACCTCGTGATGAAGGACCAACTCGAGCGTGTCGTGCGGGTAGCTGCCGATGCGGCCCGGAAACAGGACGATCAGGTCGTGCTCGGGGTCGGCGAACGCGGCGACCCACGGCGGAGCGTCCCTTGCGAGGCGGGTCTCCTCGGGAACGAGGGCCACCCGAATCGGGTTGCCGGGGTCGGCCAGCCCGACCAGCCGCATCACGGCCGCGAGCCGGCCGGCATCGAGGCGGCTCACCTGTCCCGCCGCGCCGCGTAGCCGCTCCGGGGCCTCCACCCGCAGGGTCGGCAGCCGCGGTTGTGCGGCGGCCCCGGGCACCGCGCATCCGCCGGCGCCGACCCCCAGGACGCCGACGGCGATGCCGAGGACGACGGCCCTCGCGCGGGGCCGCGCGGCCCGCCCCGTCGCCCGGCGGCCGGCCGGCGTTTCAGTCCGGCGCGTCATCATCGACGCCGTCGTCGCCGGCGCCGTCCGCGCCGGCCGCCGTGGCCCGCAGCGTGGCGACCGTCGCTCCGAGGTGCGACTCCGGCGCATCGCGAAAGGCGACCACCAGCGGATGCCGGTCGAGCGTCGCGTGCACGGCGGCGCGCTGCACCCCGATTCCCCTTCCGTGCACCAGGCGCACCTCGCGCAGGCCGGCCTCGGCCGCGGCGCGGACGTACTCCTCGACGACGGAGCGGACGTCGCGCGGCGCGAAGGTATGGAGGTCGAGCTCCGCCTCGATCGGTACGGAGTGCGGCGGGTCATGGTCGTTCATACGTCGCCGTCACCTGCGTCGTGATGCCGCCGCGCGCCGAGAAGTCGCCCACGACCGCCATGCGCCGGGGCGCGCAGGCCGCGACGAGGTCGTCGAGGATGCGGTTGGTGACGTTCTCGTAGAACATGCCCCGGTTCCGGAACTCGATCAGGTAGTACTTGAGGGCCTTCAACTCGACGCAGCGCTCGTCCGGGACGTACGTGATGCGGATCTCGCCGAAGTCCGGGAGGCCGGTCTTGGGGCAGAGGGCCGTGAACTCCGGGCAGCGGATGAGGATCTCGTAGTCGCGCTCGGGGCGCGGGTTCGGGAAGGTCTCGAGCGTTGCCTCTGCCATGCGCGGCTCCGGCCAAACGGGATTCTAGGGGCTTGCGCCGCAGAACGCCAACGGTTCGCGTGCCGCGCCGCAGGCTCCCGGCGCGGGCAGGGGCGGGGCCGAACACGGCTTCCGCGATGCCGGCTTTCTGTGTCCGATACAGGATTGACACCGGAAACACGGGCGCGCTACTGTGTGGTGCGCTCGCGGGGGGGTGCACGCTCGGGGGGCTGTCCGTCGCCGGGGGGCTGCCGGGCCGACTACAACGTCCAGCAAGGGCTGGGGGAGACACCGATGGCTGAAGCAGCTCAGAAGATGGGCAAGACCGCACTCTTCGCGCACTTCGCGGACAAGTTCGGTCTCAAGCGGACGGACGTGCGGGACATCTTCGAAGAGCTGCAGCGGCTGTCGGAAGAGCAGTTGAAGAAGGCCAACGAGTTCACGCTGCCGGGGATCGCCAAGCTGGTCCTCCAGAAGCGCAAGGCGCGCATGGGCCGCAACCCGGCCACCGGCGAGGCCATCAAGATCCCGGCCAAGACCGTGGTCAAGGCCCGCATCACCAAGCAGCTCAAGGATTCCGTGCTGCCCAAGACCCGCGCACGCTCGCGGGCTCGCGCGAAGTAGACGAGCCCACGGCCGGGTCGGGCTCGCGTGCCTCACGGGAGCATCGCCCGGTTCGCGGAGTCCTCCGGGACGTGACCCGCGCCCCCGGCTTCCATCCCGCCAGCCGCACGGCAGCGGCCCCTGTCGGCCGTTCCTCACCGATCGCGTCGAGGCGGATACGCCGCCCGTGCCTGGCCCTCGCAGCGGAGCCCGGTTCATCGCCCGCCCGGCCGGCGGCGCGAGGAGCTCTTCCCGCGGCGGAGAGTGAGCCACCGTGTCCCGGTCCGAAACCAACGTCCTGATGCCGCAGCTCGGCGAGTCCATCGCCGAGGGCACGATCGTCCGCTGGATGAAGCAGGCCGGCGACGCGGTCGGCCGCGACGAGCCCCTGTTCGAGATCTCCACCGACAAGGTCGACGCGGAGATTCCCTCTCCGACGTCCGGGGTGCTCACCGCCATCCGCGTGCAGGCCGGGGAAACGGTGCCCGTGGACAGCGTTGTCGCGGTCATCGCGGGCGCGCCCGCCGGCGCCGCCCCGGAGGCGGCGGCACCGGAGCCGGCGCCGGCCGCGGCGGCCGCCTCGGAGCCCGCGCCCGCGGCCACTCCCGGTCCGCGAACGCCCGTAGCCGAGGAGGCGCCGGGCGAGGGCGAGCGTCCGCGGCGGGTCTCGCCCCTCGTGCGCCGTCTTGCGCGCGAGCACGGCGTCGACGTCGGCGCGGTGACCGGGACCGGCTCGGACGGGCGCGTCACCCGGGACGACATCCTGCGGCACGTCGGGGCGGGGGCAGGGGGCGCCGCGCCGGCCGGCATCGAGCAGGAGGCCGGCGCGCGGGTCGAGCCGATGTCCGTCCTGCGCCGGCAGATCGCCGCCCACATGGTGCGCAGCCGCCGGACGTCGGCGCACGTGCACACCCTGTTCGACGTCGACCTCTCGGAGGTGGCCCGCCTGCGGGCGGCGCACCGCGAGGCCTGGGCCGCGTCCGGCGTCCGGCTGACCTACCTGGCGTTCGTCGCGCGGGCCACCGCGGCAGCTCTCGCGGAGGAGCCGTTGCTGAACGCGGCGCTCAGCGACGACGGCGAGCGCATCGTCTACCGGCGCGACGTCAACCTCGGCATCGCCGTCGCCCTCGACGACGGCCTCATCGTTCCGGTCATCCGGCAGGCCGACCGGGAAGGCCTCGCCGGGCTCAGCCGGGCGATCGGCGACGTGGCGGCCCGCGCCCGCGCGGGGGAGCTCTCGCCCGACGACGTCGCCGGCGGCACGTTCACGATCACGAATCCCGGCTCGTTCGGATCGATCCTCGGCCTGCCCATCATCAACCAGCCCCAGGTGGCGATTCTCTGCGTCGGCGCCGTCGAGCGGCGCCCGGTCGTCGTCGACGAGTCCGGCACCATCGAGGCCCGGACGCGCTGCTACCTGACGCTCGGTTTCGACCACCGGCTGATCGACGGGGCGGTCGCCGACCGGTTCATGGCCCGCGTCAAGGCGGGCCTCGAATCGTTCGACGCGGCCCTCGTCACCCTGGCCTGAGCGCCGGCCTCGACGCGGATGCGAGCCGAGCCGCCGGCCCCGGCGCCGCCGTCGAGCCCGCGGGCGCGGGCGCCGCTCGCCGTCGAGCGCCTCGGCGTCGTCCCCTACGACGAGGCGGCCCGCCTGCAGGAGCATCTGGTGGCCCTGCGCCAGGCGGACCGCATCGCCGACCGGCTGCTGCTCCTCGAGCACCCGCCGGTCATCACGGTCGGGGTTGCCGCGCGCGAGAGCCGCAGGAACATCCTCGCCACCGCGGACGAGCTCGCGCGCCGCGGCGTCGAGGTCCGCGCCGCCCGGCGCGGCGGGGACGTCACCTACCACGGTCCGGGCCAGCTCGTCGGCTACCCGGTCCTGCGGCTGGCCCCGGAGCGGCGCGACGTGCACCGCTACGTGCGCGACCTCGAGGAGGTCCTGATCCGCGCCGCCGCCCACTTCGGCGTGCAGGCGGGGCGGGAGCCGGGCCTGACGGGCGTCTGGGTGGGGCCGGACAAGCTCGCCGCCATCGGCGTCCGCTTCTCCCGCTGGGTCACCAGCCACGGCTTCGCGCTGAACGTGGCGGCCGACCTCGCCCCCTTCCGGCTGATCCGCCCGTGCGGCATCGACGGCCGCGGCGTGACGTCGCTCGCCGCCCTGACCGGCCGCGCGGCCTCGGTCGACGAGGTGGGGGCGGTGGTCGGGCACTGTTTCGCCACGGTGTTCGAGCGCGATCTCCAGGAGCTTCGCTGCAACGCTACCCAGGAGCTTGCGCCGCAGAACGCCAACGGAGTGCGTGCCGCGGTGCAAGCTCCTGGGACGGTGGGGGCTGGGGCCGACCCGGAGCCTGCGACGGGTTGG
>JAPOYG010000412.1 GCA_026706755.1 Acidobacteriota bacterium | reverse complement strand
CGTACTGATCCGGGAGCGCGAAGTCGGGGATCCGCTCTCCCACCTGCGGTCCGAGTGACGCTACGTCCACTGGCTCCCTCTCCTGCGCGTCCGGCGCGGCGGGCATCGCCAGCGCGAGGCCGACGGCGACGATTGCGGCGTACAGCATGCGTTTCATGCGCGGGATCCTAGCACCTGTGTTGCCGGACGCGCACGAGCCGGCCCCCACTCCCCGGCGGGCGGAGGAACGGGTGGCGACGCGAGCGTGCTCGCCCCATTCGAGGTTGAGGAAGGCTGGTTCGCACTCGAGCTCGTCGGCTCTCGGCGGAGGCGAAGTCGAGTCGCCACGACGGCGGCCCGCGCGCAGCGTCGGCCGCCACGGATTGCGGCCCTGCGGCGGTAGACGTACGATGCTGGCATAGCCTGCTGTCTGGAACGACGCCGCCCGAAGCGTGGCACAGTGGGCAGCCGGAGAGGAGAGCGCCATGAAGCGGGTACCCGCGTCGGCGGCCGTCGCGATCGCGATTCTGGCTGTCGCCATCGGTGCGGGAGGGGGAACCGGGACCCCGGCCGCGCACGCCGCGCAACGGGAGCTGCCGGCGGAGCCGTCGACCGAGCGCATCGAGATCGAGGTCGTCGTCACCCAGACGGTCGGTTATGTGGCGACCGCGGAGGAGGCGCCGGAAGGCCGGACGTGGCGCGTCCGAGCCATGACGACCGCCGGCAGCGGTGTCAGCGTCTTTGGCCAGGCGTCTGAGGTCGAGGCGACACCGCGGCTCCTGGACGACGGGCGCGTGGCCCTCCGCCTGAGAGTCGTGGCGTTCCGTGCGACCGGGGCGGCGGATGTCGCCATCCAGGCGAGTCTCGACGTCGCGCTCGAGAACGGAACGCCCACGATCGTCGCGGAGGCCGCCAATCCGGCGAACGACAGCGTGGTCACCGTGGAGGTCACCGCGACCGTCCTCGACCGCCCCGCCGATGAGAGCGCAGCCCGGCCGGTCGAGCCGATCCGGGTGGGCGGCGACGTGCCCCCGCCCCGGAGGACCCACGACGTCCCGCCCGTCTACCCGGCCGGCGCCCGGGCCGCCCGCGCCCAGGGCGTGGTCATCCTCGAGGCGACCATCGGCCCGACCGGCGAGGTGGTCGACATCGAGGTGCTGCGATCCGTGCCCGAGCTCGACGAGGCCGCGGTCACCGCGGTCCGGCAGTGGCGCTACGAGCCGACCCTGGTCGACGGCGTGGCCGTTCCGGTCCTCATGACGGTGACGGTCAACTTCACGCTGATGCCGCGAAGCCGGGACGAAGCCTCGCCGCCTCCGCCTCCGCCCCCGCCGGCTCCGGGCCGACCGGTAGCCACCGGTCCCGGCGAAGTCGCGCCATCGCCCGCGGGCGGGCCGGTGGAGCCGGCGCAGAGCCCCGGCGATCGCCGGTAATCGTTGTCAGCACTCGATCACCCGCACGTGGCCGCGCGAGCCGTACTCCAGTATCCGTGCGTCTCGCGTCACCAGCACGTACCCGAAGGTACGTGCGGTGGCGATGAGGATCCGATCCGCGGGATCGCGCGGCGGTGCTCCCGGCAGCCCGGTCGATGAGACCAGTACGGACGGCGGCATCGCGGCCAGAGTCACCGAGGGCAAGTCGCAGTAGCGCCGGAACCAGAGGTCGGGGTCGAGGGCCAGTGCGATCTTCCCCTTCGTCGCGAGCATCGCGATCTCCCACGCCGTGATGGGGGAGACGAACAGCCGCGCCCCGCGCCGGTAGGCGTCCTGCAGCCGGCTCGCGGCCGGTTCGCGCAGCGGATCGTTGTGGGCGGTCCAGACGACGGCGCACGTATCCAGCAGAAACTCGGTCACCCGGCCTCACCGCTCGGCGTTCCAGTCTTCGTCAACCGGGTCCGTGAGGTCCGTGCCCGGCGCGATCGTCACGGTGTCGTGCAGCTTGCCGAAGACCTCGGCGAACGAACCGGGACGCTCGGCCGCGGGAGTCTCGTCGGCTCCGCCCGGCGGTGCGCTCCCAACGACCCGACGGAACACCAGCGAGTGTTTCTGCATGTCGACCTTCTCGGTCTCGTATCCGGCCGCGAGCCACGCCTTCGTCATGACCCAGTTGCTGGGGTTGTTGGACCACAGCGCTCGGTGCTTGCGGGCGGCCGGCGGCAGCGCCGCACCGATCACCCGCTCGATCTCGCCGAAGGTCATGGCCAGGTGCGCGCGTCCGGAATCACGGAGGTGAACTTGGAGCGGGGCGTACTTGCTGTTCATGAGGATGTGCTCTTTGCAGGGCGCGCGCGGCCCGTCTCCTTCGTGTAGAGGGGAAGGCATCCGAATCTGTTCCGGTGTTCTCGATGCAGTTGTTGCTCGTCCTCCTCATGGCGTTTGGTGACCGCCCATCGCACGAGTAAGTCGACCACGTTCTCACGCGCTCGGATTCTCTCGCCAGCCGAGTGGGGGCCGTCCCCCCTGACGAGATAGGACACCCGTCTGCTCAGGAGATTGGTTTGCGCCTCCATCGGAACGCGGTCGCTCGCGCCAGTCTGTCCGGCGACTCCGACTTGATGCCCCTGAGACTAAGTGTGTGTGCACCTGGTTGTCAAGCGGCTCGGTTTCGCAGTCGAGCGACTGCGCCCACTGGTGGAAGGAATCGGAACTCGCTGCCGGCCAAGGTCGAGCGGCAGTGTCTAGAGGAAGGCGGTCGCCGTTCGTCGGGGGCTACTGTCCTGTCACCGTGGTTCGTGACAGATGTAGTTACTGCGAACGGATTCCCGACTCGAGACACTAGCCTGCCGCGATCAGCGGCTTGATCCGGCTGACGTCGGCGCTGGCGCGAGCCCGGTCGAGGTCGTACATCCGCTGCAAGTTGAGCCAGAACTCCGGCGTCGTCCCGAGCGCCCGTCCGATGCGCAGGGCTGTGTCTGCCGTGATTGATCGGCGCCCGCGGACGACGTCATTGATCCGCCGCGGCGGCACTCCGACCGCTCGCGCCAAGCGGTGCTGGCTGATCCCGAGTTCGTCGAGGATCTCCGCCAGGTGCTCTCCGGGGTGAATGGGATCGTTGGCCCCCATAGGTCCGCTCTCAGTGGTAGTCCGTGATCTCGATCTCTCGGGCGCCGCGCTCCGTCCAGCGGAAGCAGACCCGCCACTGGTCGTTGATGCGGATGCTGTGTCGTCCCTTCCTGTCGCCGCTCAACGCCTTCAGTCGGTGAGACGGCGGCAGCCGCAAGTCCGACAACGCGGTTGCGGCGACCACGCGCTGGAGACGCATCCTCGCCCGACGCTGGATCTCGACTGGAAGCCGGCGAACCGGGCGGCCCTCGAAGACGCGCTTCGAGGCCGAGTCCCGGAACCGATCCACAGCCCCGATCTTACCGTGAGCCGTGCGGCACTCTTGACAGCGCCGATCCCCACGCGCAATGATAGGCAGACGGTCGGTCTATGAATGGACGGTCATGGCGCGGACAGTGAACGAGGCGGCGCACGCCGAGCGGCGGAACGCGTTCCTGGATACGGCCCAGCGGTTGATCGGGACCAAGGGCTACGAGCAGATGACGATCCAGGACGTGCTGAACGACCTCGGCGCCTCGAAGGGCGCGCTCTACCACTACTTCGACTCGAAGCAGTCGCTGCTCGAGGGGATCGTGGAGCGCTACACGGAGGCGGCGGAGGAGCACCTCGCGCGCTGCGCGGCCGACGCGGAGTTGACCGCGCTCGACAAGCTCCGGCGCTTCTTCACCGGCCTCCGCCCGAGCGCGGCGGAGATGCGGCTCGGCCTCGCCGCCCTCCCGTCCTGGTACTCCGACGACAACGCCGGCGCGCGCCACCGGACGGGCGCGCGGCTGACGGATCGGACAGCCCCGCTGCTGGCGAAGATCGTCGAGCAGGGCGTGGCGGAGGGGGTGTTCACGGCGGCGTTCGCCGAGCCGGCGGGCCGAATCGTGATCGGGCTGATCCTGGATCTCGACGAGACCACCGGCCGGCAGGTGCTGGCCGCCGGCCCCCGCGGACTCGACGCGGCGAGCATCGAGCGGACGGTCGCCGCCTATTCGGACGCGCTGGAGCGGGTGCTCGGGGCGCCCGCGGGGTCGCTGGTGCTGATCGATCCCGCCGCGCTGCGGGCGTGGCTGGAGGTGTCGAACGACGAGCAGCCCGACGGGGCTGCCCTCGAACTGGAGGGAAAGACGCAATGGCACGGAGCAACGACGTGAGACGGCGGGTTGCGGTCCTCGTGGTGCTGGCCGGTCTGGCGACGGCGGGGACGGCGCACGCGCAGCTCGATCCGGTCGAGATCATGAACCGCGTGCAGGACCTCTACCGCGGCGATTCCAGCCACGGCCAGGTGACGATGGAGATCGTTACCGAGCACTGGTCGCGTTCGCTGACGATGGAGTCGTGGTCGTACGGGGAGGATCACTCCCTGATCCGGATCCTGGCCCCGGCCCGCGAAGCGGGCACCGCCACGCTGATGGCGGACGACGACATCTGGAACTACCTGCCGCGGGTCGACCGGACCATCAAGGTGCCGGCCTCGATGATGGGCGGCTCGTGGATGGGGTCGCACTTCACGAACGACGACCTCG
>JAPOYG010000269.1 GCA_026706755.1 Acidobacteriota bacterium | reverse complement strand
GGTCAACGCCACCGGCGAGGTCTTCCTCTCCCACACCCGGCTCCGCGGCCGCTTCGCCATCCGGCTCGCGATCGGGAACATTCGCACCGAGGAGCGCCACGTCCGGCGGGCGTGGGAGCTGTTGAACGACCGGCTGCGCGCCCGCTAAGAGCGCGCGCCTCTCCAACGGGCAACGGCCCAGACTTCGGGCCGGACGAGCGCGAGCACCGTGACCACCTCCAGCCGCCCAATCCACATCGCGGCAATCAGGGTCACCTTGCTCACCGGATGCAGCCCCGCGAAGCTCGCCATCGGACCCACCTCGCCGAAACCGGGCCCGATGTTGCCGAGGGTCGCCGCGGCCGCGGTAACCGCCGTCTCGATGTCCTCCCCGAAGGCGACCACCACCCCCGCCCCGATCGCGAACGCCAGGACGTAGAAAAGGAAGAACACGAGGACCGAGCGGATCACCTCGTCGGGGACGACCCGCCCCCCGACCCGGATCGGCAGCACCCCGCGCGGGTGCAGCGTGCGCCGCAGCTCGCACAGCGTGAAGCGCCCGGCGATCAGGTGCCGCAGCACCTTGGGGCCGCCGGCCGCCGACCCGGCACAGCCGCCGATGAACATGAGGGCCAGGAGGACGAGCTGGGTCCGGTCGGCCCAGAGGCCGAAATCCGCGGAGGCGTAGCCGGTGGTGGTCAGGATCGACAGCACCTGGAACACCGCGCGCCGCAGGGGCGCGTCGTCGGTCTCGACGCGCCACAGCAGGGCCGCGAGCGCCGCCGTCGCCAGCGCGACGACGAGGGCGTACACGCGCAGCTCGTCGTCGCGCAGCAGCACGCCGGGGCGTCCCGCGATCGCGCGGTACTGCAGGGCGAAACTGGCCCCGGCGAGCAGCATGAACAGGCAGACGATCCATTCAACGGCGGCGCTGTCGTAACCCTGAATCGACTGCGGGTGCGGCGAGAACCCGCCCGCCGAGAGCGTCGTCATCGCGTGGCACACGGCGTCGTACCACGACATCCCGGCCAGCGCGAGGGCGAGCGCCTCGACCGCGGTGAGGCCCGCGTAGAGACGCCACAGCGACGCGGCGGTCTTGCGGATCTGCGGCGCCAGGCGCTCCGCCGTCGGCCCCGGCGCCTCGGCGAAGAAGAGCTGGTGAACGCCGTGCGCGAGGCGCGGCAGCACGGCAACGACGAGGGTTATGACCCCCATGCCGCCGATCCACTGCGTCATCGCGCGCCAGAAGAACAGGCCCCGCCCCGGCGCGGTGTAGTCGGTCAGGATCGTTGCCCCGGTGGTCGTGATGCCCGACATCGACTCGAACAGCGCGTC
The DNA here is from genome assembly GCA_026706755.1 of Acidobacteriota bacterium. Taxonomy (GTDB): domain Bacteria; phylum Acidobacteriota; class Vicinamibacteria; order Vicinamibacterales; family UBA8438; genus JAGWAJ01. Next base: position 3,245 of record JAPOYG010000269.1, on the reverse strand, counting down.
GACGATGCCGAAGCCGACCCACACGTAGGGGATCGAGCACAGGAAGGCCAGGACCAGCCAGACGCCCGCCACGACCGACAGCGCCTCGATGCGCCGCAGCTCTTCGTCGGCGTCCCGCGAGGCGACGACTGCGAGCTGTCCGAGCCCGCCCGTGACGACGCCGCCGAGCAGGAAGCCGGGAACGTCCGACCACTCCCCGTAGCATGCCGCCACGGCGGCGGGGACGGCGAAGGCAGGCCCGAAGAGCCGGCAGATGCGGCCGCCAACGTGGACTACGTTGCTCAGGCGCATGGCGGGCGCCGCCCGAGACGCGGGCAGTGCGTCCGACCGGGAGCGTCAGGGGCCCGCAAAGACATCCCGGACGTCCCGGAGCGCTGCTTCCGTGCAGCAGACGATCAGTTGGTCGCCGCCCTCGACCCGGTCGCCGCCGAACGGAACGAAGACGCGGCCGTTGCGGAGCACGGTGCCGATGACGGCCTCGCGCGGCAGCGGCAGGTCCCGCACCGAGGTCGGCCGCAGCCCCGGTGGCGCGGTCAGCTCGACCACGCGGGCCTGCCCCTCCTGCAGGATGGCCAGCAGGCTGCTCCGACCGCCGTCGATGCCGTGGACCACGGACGTGACCGCGGAGCCGCGCGCGGATAGCGCGGCGTCGATGCCGACCCGCTCGAAGAGCCGGTGGTTGGCCGGATTGCCGACTCGCGTGATGACCTTCCGCACGCCGAGCTGCCGGCCGAGGAGCGAGGCGAGCAGGTTGCGCTCGTCGTTGTCGATGACCGACACCAGCACGTCGCTGCGGCCGATGTCCTCCGACTCGAGCAGGGCCAGGTCGGTCCCGTCGCCCTCGAGGACGAGCCCCCGCCGCAGGGTGGCGGCCAGCCGCTCGCCCCGTTGCCGGTCGCGCTCGATCACCCGCAGCTCGATTCCCCCGGCCTGATCGAGGCGCTGCGCCAACCGGCAGCCGACGTCGCCTCCGCCGATGATGGCCACGCGGAGCATCCCCTGGCCGGCGCCGGGCGCCATGCGCGCGCGGAGCTCCGCCATCCCCTCCCGGACCCCCAGCAGAACCACCTTGTCTCCCGCCTCGAGCCGCGTTCCGCCGCGGGGGATGCGAATGGAGAGATCGTGCTCCGCGGCGACGATCACCACGCCGGGCGGCAGATCGAGCGACGAGACGGGCGCTCCGACCAGCGGCGAGCCGTCTCCGAGCCGATACTCCAGCAGCTCGATCCGGCCGCCGACGAACACCCCGGCGTCGGTCGCGCCCGGCGCCAGGACCACCCGCTCCATGTGGGCGGCGAGCTCGGCCTCGGGCCAGATGACCTCGTCGATGCCGAAGTGCTGCTGCAGGCCGCGCGCGCCGCCCGTCAGCAGGTCCTCCCGGCTGGCGAAGCAGATGGTCCGCGGCGCGCCGAGCTTGCTCGCGAGGGCGCAGCAGACGAAGTTCACCTCGTCGAGACGCGTCGCGGCGATGAGGACCCCGCACCGCTCGATGCCCGCGCGCTGCAGCACGTCGGGATTGGCTCCGCTGCCGCCCACGAACTCGACGTCGGCGTCCGCCAGCCGCTCTCCCGCTGCCGGGTCGGGATCGACGACGAAGACGTCGTGCCCGGAGGCGAGCGCCTCGGCCAGGGGGAAGCCGATCTCCCCGCCGCCGACGATGATGATGTGCATCCGAATCGCTGCCCCGGCGCGCCCTGACGGGCACGTTCGCGGTCCGCACGGGCGCGCTGCCCGGCTGCACGTGCTGCGGCGCAGACACCCGGCCGCCGGTCGCTGGCCGACGGCGCTCCCATCGTACCGCGCCCCCTGCTCGAAAGTGCCGGTACTCCCAGCGATTCCGGTCCGCGAGGTCGGTGCCGTGCCCCGGCGGGAAGCGCCCAGCGGCTATACTGCCCGCCCATGGACGTGGCCACCCTCTCGCTCGGCGCGCTGGCCGTCGCAATCGTCGTCAGTTGCACGATCCGACTGCACGTCGGGTTCCTCGCCATCTCGCTCGCCTGGGTGGTCGGCGTCTACTTCGCCGGGATGAGCGCCGCGGAGGTCATGGGCGGGTTCCCGACGCGGCTCTTCCTGACCCTGGCCGGGGTGACGCTGCTCTTCTCGCAGGCGCAGGCCAACGGCACGCTCGACCTCATCGCGCACAAGGCGGTGCTGCTCTGCCGCGGCAACGTCGGCGTGATGCCGATGATGTTCTTCCTGCTCTCCTTCGTGCTCGCGTCGATCGGCCCCGGCAACATCGCCGCCACGGCGCTCATGGCCCCGATGGGGATGGCGGTGGCGGGGCAGGTCGGCATCCCCGCGTTCCTGATGGCGATCATGATCGGGAACGGGTCGAACGCGGGCTCGCTCTCCCCCATTGCGCCGACCGGCGTCATCGTCAACGGCGTGATGGAGGAGATCGGACTCGGGGGCTACGAGATCTCGACGTACCTGAACAACATGATGGCCCACCTGGTGGTGGTCTTCGTCGCCTACTTCCTCCTCGGAGGCTGGCGCCTGCTGGGCCGTTACCACAAGGGCGCGCTGGTCGTCCCGACGCGGGAGGGGGCGGACGGCACGGGCACAGCGGGCGGCGGAGCCGCGAGCGGTGCGGCGTCCGGCGCGAGCGGCCCGGCCGGGGCCGGTGGGGCGGCCGATGGCGCCGGGAGCTTCCAGCGCCAGCACTGGATCACCATCGGCGTCATCGGGACGCTCCTGGTCGGCGTCATCCTGTTCGACGTCAACGTCGGGCTCGGCGCCTACGCCTGCGCCATCGTCCTCGCGCTGCTCAAGGCGGGCGACGAATCGGAAGCGGTCAAGATCATGCCCTGGCGCGTGATCATGATGGTCTGCGGCGTCACGGTGCTCATCTCGGTCCTCGACGCCACCGGCGGCCTCGAGCTCTTCACCCGCGTCCTCGCCGGCGTGTCGACTGCCAACACCGTGACCGCCGTCATGGCCTTCACGACCGGGTTCATCTCCATCTACAGCAGCACGTCGGGCGTCGTCCTCCCGGCGTTCCTGCCGACCGTCCCCGGCCTCGCCGCGCAGGTCGGCGGCGTCGAGCCGCTCGCCATCGCCTCGTCGATGAACGTCGGCGCCCACCTCGTCGACGTCTCCGCGCTCTCGACCCTCGGCGCCCTCTGCATGGCCTCCGCCCCCAAGCACGAGGACAGCCGCAAGCTCTTCAACAAGCTGATGGCCTGGGGCCTGTCGATGACCGTCGTCGGCGGCTTCACCTGCTGGCTGCTCTTCACGGTGCTGCG
>JAPOYG010000026.1 GCA_026706755.1 Acidobacteriota bacterium | reverse complement strand
GCCCGTCGTCCTCTGGGCCGGGCTCCCGTTCTTCGCCCGGGCATGGGCGTCGGTGGTCAACCGCAGCCCCAACATGTTCACGCTGATCGGCCTCGGGGTCGGGGCGGCCTTCCTCTACAGCGCGGCGGCGACGATTGCGCCGGGCGCCTTCCCGGCCGGCTTCCGGATGGGGGACGGCGTCGAGCCGTACTTCGACACCGCGGTGGTCATCGTGGTCCTCGTGCTCGTCGGTCAGGTCCTCGAGCTGCGCGCCCGGCACCGCACGGGGTCGGCGCTCCGGGCGCTGCTGGGCCTGGCCCCGCCGGTGGCGCATCGGATCGGCGGAGCGGACGCCGGCGACGCGGCGGCGGAGTCCGCCCCGGACGAGGACGTCCCGCTGGCCGAGGTGCGGGTCGGCGACCTGCTCCGCGTGCGCCCCGGCGACCGCATTCCGGTCGACGGCGTCGTCGTGGCGGGCGCGAGCGCCGTCGACGAGTCGGCGGTGACCGGCGAGCCGATCCCGGTCGCCAAGGGCGCGGGCGATCGGTTGATCGGCGCCACCGTCAACGGCACGGGCAGCCTCGCCATGCGCGCCGAGCACGTGGGCCAGGAGACGATGCTCGCGCAGATCGTGCGCATGGTGTCCGAGGCGCAGCGGAGCCGGGCGCCGATCCAGCGGGCCGCCGACCGCGCGGCGCGCTACTTCGTCCCGGCGGTCGTCGCCGTGGCCGTCGCGGCCTTCGGCGCCTGGGCGCTCTGGGGTCCGGAGCCGCGCTTGGCCCTGGCCCTTGTCAGCGCCGTCGCCGTGCTGATCATCGCCTGCCCGTGCGCGCTCGGCCTGGCGACGCCGATGGCGATCATGGTCGGCGCGGGCCGGGGCGCGACCGCGGGAGTGCTCGTCCGGGAGGCGGCGGCCCTGGAGGCGCTCGAGCGGGTCGACACCCTCGTCGTCGACAAGACGGGGACGCTGACCGAGGGGAAGCCGCGCGTGCGGACCTTCGTCAGCGCGCCCGGAGCGGCCATCCACAACGGTGCCCTGCTGCGCCTGGCGGCCGGTCTGGAGCGGGCGAGCGAGCATCCGCTGGCCGCCGCCATCGTGGCGGAAGCGACGGCGCGGGGGGAGCGGCCGGCGAGGGTCAGCGGATTCGCGTCGGAGACGGGCCGGGGGGTGGCCGGAACCGTCGACGGGCGGGCGGTGGCCATCGGGACGGCGGCGTTCCTCGCCGCGCGCGGCGTCACCCTCGCGCCCGTGGCCGCCATCGCGGCGGAAGCCCGGGCACGGGGCGAAACGGTCGTCCTCGTCGCGGTCGACGGCCGGCCCGCCGGCGTCATCGGTGTCGTCGATCCGATCAAGGCGTCGACGCCCGAGGCCCTGCGCCTGCTGCGCGCGGACGGCGTGCGCATCGTGATGGCGACCGGCGACAACCGGGTGACGGCCGAGGCGGTCGCGGCGGAGGTCGGGATCGACGCCTCCGATGTCTTCGCCGAAGCGCTCCCCGCCGACAAGCGCCGCCTGGTCGCCGAGGAGCAGGCGGCGGGCCGGACCGTCGCCATGGCGGGGGACGGCATCAACGACGCGCCGGCCCTCGCGGAGGCGGCGGTCGGGATCGCCATGGGGACGGGCACCGACGTCGCCATGGAGAGCGCCGGCGTGACCCTGGTGCGCGGCGATCTGCGCGCCATCGCCCGCGCCCGGCGGCTCAGCCGGGCCACGATGCGCAACATCCGCCAGAACCTCTTCCTGGCGTTCGCCTACAACGCGCTCGGCATCCCGGTCGCGGCCGGCGTGCTCTATCCGGTGGTCGGCCTGCTGATCAGCCCCATCTGGGCCAGCGTCGCCATGACGCTCAGCTCGCTCTCGGTCATCGGCAACGCGCTGCGCCTGCGACGGGCCGAGCTGTAGATCCGGCGAGCGGCTGGACGCGGGGCATCCGCGCTCGCGGTCAGGGTTGCGCGTCGGCGACGGCTTCGCGCAGGCCGGCGGCGACGTCGGCCATGATGTCGACCGCGGAGGGCACGTCGCCCTGCGACGCCGCCCACGCGGCGCGATCGATCCGCGTCTGGCAGGGACCGATCGGGAGCGAGAGGCGGGCGGCGTCGATCATCAGCCGGAGGGTCTCGACGCGGAGCTGCTCGTAGCGCTGCTGCTGTGCGGGCGTTGTCGCCACCGCCTCCGGCGGCGGCACCGCGGGCCCGTCCACGTCGAGGCACCCCGCGATGGGGCGGCGGGCGGACGCGGCCCCCGCCTCGCGAGAGGGTGGACGCTCGCCCGATTCCGATCCGCCGCCAGGGGCTTCGCCTCCGCCGCAGGCGACTACGCCGATCAGGCCCGCCAGGACGATGCCCCTGGCGAGCGATGGGGCTGTGTCGGCTTCCATTGCAGAATCGGCCAGCCTTGGCCCGCGAGGCCAGGCGTCTGCGCCGCGGAACGGCGATGCGGCACGTTGCGCTACCGAGCCGCGGCGGCGAGCTCCTCGCGGACAATCTCCACGAACGTCTCGTAGGGCGCCGCGCCGAGCACGGCCCGGCCGTTCAGGAATAGCGTCGGCGTCGACGAGACCCCGTAGCTCATCCCGATGCGCACGTCCCGGTTGACGGCCGCCGCGTGGCGGCCGCTGTCGAGGCACGTGTCGAAGGCCTCGGTGTCGAGCCCCAGGTCGGCCGCGTAGCCCTTCAGCTCCTCGACGCCGAGCGAGCCCTGGCTGGCGAACATCGTGTCGTGGAGCTCCCAGAAGCGTCCCTGCTCGTGGGCGCAGTTGCCCGCCTCGGCCGCCTTGAACGCGTCGGGGTGGGTCGGCAGGGGGTAGTCCTTGTAGACGAAGCGGATCTGGCCGGCGAACTGCTCCATCAGGCGGTCGACGGTCTCCGTGGCGCGCCGGCAGTAGGGGCAGTCGAAGTCGGAGAACTCGACGAGCTCGATCGGGGCGTCGTCCCGTCCCCGCACGGGGTCCTCGGCCAGCGTCTCGATGTCGTGCCGGGGCGGCTCGAGCGTCATCTCGACGTCCGGGGCCAGCGTTCGCAGCTCGCTCATGTACGCCTGAAGCGCCTGGAGCGGAGCCTGCCGCTCGACGATGGCGCGGATCTCGGGGCGCATCTCCTCGAGGGAGCGGCCTTCGAAGCGGTCGCGGTTGCGGGCGTAGATCAGATCGATCTCGGCGTCGGTGACCTCCGGCGTGCGGCGCGGAAGCTCCACCGCCAGCAACTCGTCGCGCGTCATCCCGCGCGCCGCCGCCTCCCGTTCCACCAGGCGCTCGCCGACGACGATCTCCAGCGCCCGCCGCCGCGTCTCGTAGAGCTCCTGCAGCATCCGGAGCCGGGACGCGGCGTCGTTGCGGCGCCAGGCGTCCTCGAGTTCCGCGGCCGTGACCACCTGATCCCCGATGCGGGCGACGACGGCGTCGCCCTCCTGCGCCGTCGCGACGCCGGACAGGGCGGCGAACGCGGCGGCCAGGGCCAACCCGGCGACGACGAAACGCTGCTTGAACATGTTCCTCACCTTGCGCCGGACGACCGGGGCCATGCCCGGCCAGGGCGGCGGATGCTCCATCCGCGCACCGACACGGGCCGCGCGACCTCCAGTCCAGGCGGACGGCTCACTCTATCACCGTTTCCGCCTCCCGCCGCCCGGGGCCTCGGTCCCGGCCGGCGGACGCCCGGATCGGACGGGACCCGGCCGGCGGGCGACGCCAGCCGGACGCGTCGTCCGGGCTCGAGATCGGGGACACTTGCGCGATGGCGTCGCATCGCATCCGGGCCCGGGAGCCCGCCCGCGTCCCCGTGCCGCCGGTCGCCCGCGACGCGGGCACCCTCGCCGGCGTGCGGGCGGACGCGGCGCACTACCCGGGCGGTCACGCCGCCGGCGTCGTCCGTCCGCGCTCGGAGGCCGAGGTGGCGGCCGTCGTCCGCGCGGCGCCTCGCGTGCTGCCCATCGGCGCCCAGTCGTCGCTGACCGGCGGCGCAACGCCGGCCGGCGACGTCGTCGTCGCGACGGATCGGATGGACCGCATCCTGGCGCACGGCCCCCACGAGGTGACGGTCGAGCCCGGTGTGCCGCTCGCCGTCCTCCAGGCGGCGCTCGGCGGGGCCGGAGCGTGGTATCCGCCCGTGCCGACCTTCGACGGCGCCTGCGCGGGCGGGGTGGTGGCCACGAATGCGGCCGGCGCCGCCACCTTCAAGTACGGCACCACGCGCGACTGGGTGCGGGGCCTCACCGTGGTCCTGGCGAGCGGCGACGTGCTCGACCTGACGCGCGGCGCGACGCGCGCTCACCCCGACGGCCACTTCGAGGTGACGACGTCGCGCGGCGCGCAACGCGTTCCCGTGCCGTCCTACCGCATGCCGGCCGTCCCCAAGTGCTCGGCCGGCTACTTCGCGGCCCCCGGCATGGACCTCATCGACCTGTTCATCGGCTCCGAGGGCACGCTCGGCGTGATCACGTCCGTCACCTTCGCCGTCGTGGCCCCGGCGCCGCGCTCGGCGCTGGTCTGGGTCCCGGTCGAGTCGGAGGGGGCCGCGATCTCCCTGGCCGGCGGTCTGCGCGATGCCGCCCGCCGGGCCTGGGGCGGCGGATCGTGGGGCGGCGG
>JAPOYG010000373.1 GCA_026706755.1 Acidobacteriota bacterium | reverse complement strand
CATACACCCTACACCCTGTACGGCTGGGCCCGCCCGCGCTTGCCTGAAGCCGGTGTCGTGGGCGATCATGCACGTTTCGCGCCGGCCGCCTCCGGAAGCGTTCGCCCGCTGCCGGTCGCCCCGCGCGCCGGTTGCTCCCGGTGCGTCTCGATGCCGGTGCCGGAGGTCAACGACAATGAGAAACCGACCGTTTGCGGCCGCCGTCGTTGCTGCTGCGTTCCTCGCGCTCGCGGCGCTGCCCGCGGCGGCCCAGTCCGGGGCGGCGCCCGAGCCGCTGCGCACGCCCGACGGGCAGCCCGACATCTCGGGCATCTTCACCTTCCGCACCCTGACGCCGCTCCAGCGCCCCTCCGCCCTCGAGGGCCAGGAGACGCTGTCGCTCGAGGAGGCGGCGGCGTTCGAGGCGTCGGAGCGGACGCGCCTGAACCGTGACCTGTTCGACCCGATCGCGGGCGCGCCGAGCGCCGGCTACCAGCCGCGCGCCGAGGGCGGGGTCCTCTCCTACAACGAGTTCTGGTACGAGCGCGGAGTGGAGCTGACGAGCGACAAGCGGACGTCGCTGGTCGTCGATCCCCCGGACGGCCGCATCCCGTTCCGCCCGGAGTACCAGGCCGCGTCGCGCATCCGGCGCCTGAACAACCGGAACGGCTTCGCCGACTCCTACACCGACCGTACCCTCGCCGACCGCTGCATCATGGGCTTCAACGCCGGCCCGCCGATGGTCTCGAGCGCCTACAACAACAACGTGCAGATCCTGCAGGTGCCGGGCTACGTGGTGGTCTTCAACGAGATGGTCCACAACGCGCGCATCATCCCGCTCGACGGGCGCCCGCACGGCGACCTGCGGCAGTGGTCGGGCGACTCGCGGGGCCGGTGGGAGGGCGAGACCCTGGTGGTCGAGACCCGCAACTTCCTGCGCGAGACCAGCCTCGGGGGCTCCAGCCGCGACACGCATGTCGTGGAGCGCTTCCGCCGCGTGGACCCCGACACCGTCCTGTACGAGTTCACGGTCGAGGACCCGAACAACTTCACGCGCCCCTGGACCGCGATGATGCCCCTCCGGCGGACGGACGGGACGCTCTTCGAGTATGCCTGCCACGAGGGGAACTACGGCCTGGAGGGCATCCTGGCCGGCGCCCGCCGCAAGAACACGCAGCGGGTTACCGAGGTTCCCTGAGGCGGAGGCCGGCGGCGACCGTCAACCCTTCACGCAGACGACCTGCTTGAGGGTGTGGACGATGTCCACCAGGTCGGACGAGTTGGCCATCACGGTGTCGATGTCCTTGTAGGCGCCGGGGATCTCGTCGAGGACCCCGGCGTCCTTCCGGCACTCGACGCCGGCCGTCTGTCGCTCCAGGTCGGCCGCCGTGAAGGCCGCCTTCGCCTGCGAGCGGCTCATCCGGCGGCCCGCCCCGTGCGCGCACGACTCCAGCGCCTCCCGCGAGCCGCGCCCACGCACGATGTACGAGCGCGCCCCCATGCTGCCGGGGATGATGCCCAGGTCCCCGCGTCCGGCCCGGATTGCCCCCTTGCGGGTCACGTAGACCGGTTCGCCGAAGTGCTCCTCCTCGGCGACGTAGTTGTGGTGGCACTCGACGGCGGTGCCCGCCACCCGGAACGGGGGCAGGCAGGTCCCGAGCGCCGCGAGGATGCGGGCCATCATCAGGCGCCGATTCTCCAGCGCGTAGCGCTGCGCCCAGGTCACCGCGTCGACGTAGTCGGCGAAGTGGTCGGAGCCCTCCTCCAGGTAGGCGAGGTCCTTCGCCGGCAGCCGCGCGAGGTGCCGCTCCATGTCGCGCCGGGCGAGCGCGATGAAGTGGCGGCCGAGCACGTTCCCCACGCCGCGGCTCCCGGAATGGAGCATCACCCAGACGCGGTCCGCCTCGTCGAGGCAGACCTCGATGAAGTGGTTGCCGCCGCCCAGCGTGCCGAGCTGCCGCGGCCACCGGTCGCGCACGTTGCGGAGCATCTTCCCGACGCGCGGATGGCGCTCCAGGATCCGCTCGACGCCGGGCCGCAGCGCGTCGAGCAGGGCGTCGTCGGCCACCGGCCGCTCGTGGGCGGCGAAGCCGACGGGGACGGCGTCCTCGATCGCCCGCCGCACCGGGCGCAGCGAGTCGGGCAGCCGCGAGGCGTCGAGCGTGAGCCGGGCCGCGCTCATCCCGCAGCCGATGTCGACGCCGACCGCGGCCGGAATCAGCGCCCGCCGGGTTGGAATCACCGAGCCGACGGTCGCGCCGATGCCCACGTGCACGTCGGGCATCGCGGCCACGTGGCCGACCACGATCGGCAGCCGAGAGACGGCGCCGAGTTGCTGGAGCGACGCCTCGTCGACGTCGTCGGTGAAGACCTTGACGGGGACGCCGCCCCGATCGAGCACCTGTCGCACGGGCATGGGTCGATCACCGGGGCGGCATGCCGTAGCCCATCGCGCGGGCGGCCTTGCGAAACGCGGCCTCCGATGCCGTCGGCACGGCCAGGAGACGCTCGCCGGCGCGCAGGCAGAGGCGGGCGGTGCGCTTGTCCGTGGTCAGCCGGGTGGCGATCTCCGCGTCCGCGCAGTCGATGAGCAACGCGGTCCGACGAATCCTCAGCGCTCGCGCGCCGCGCTTCGCGGCTTGCAGGAAGCCGTCGACGGTCTCGGGCAAGGGTTGATAGTCCCGCGCGGCGAGGAACTTGCGAAACTCGTCAGGGTCGTGGCCGTCCTCGATGGCGGCGAGCGCCCTGTCGCGGTCGAGGCGCCACACGCCGTCGGCTTCCTCGGCGGCGTAGGTCTCGAGCAGCGTCCGCTCGTCCGGCGACAACGGCGCGTCCGCGTGTATCGAGAGGTCCGGATAGAGCGTGAGCGCGGCTCGCGAGGCGGGTGTGCGCGCCCCGTAGGCCTCGGCGATGCCGAGGCAGTAGGCGCCCAGAGCATTCAGCCGGAAGGAATGGAGGCCGTCGTAGCGGCTCAGGTACAGCAGGTCGTCGGAGCCCCACATGTGCGTGTAGTTCTCCCGCGCGCCGTGGGGTTCGGTGTAGGCGACGTCGATCAGGCCGAGGGTGGCGGCGTACTCGAACAGCAGGCAGAGGGCGTACCGGCCTTCGACGATGGCCCAGTCGTGGGAGCCGTCGTAGCCCAGGCTGCCGTACCTGGGTTCCGCGAGGTACAGGTTCCAGGGGTTGCGGTTCACGACGAAGTCGAAGCCCGCCACCTGCATCAACTGCCCGAAGTCATCGAAGCTCACCCACCGGCCAACGGGACACTGAAGCAACGCGTCGGCGATGGCCGAGCGGCGCCCCGGCACCGCCGTCATCGTTCGTCGGCCAGTGCCGCGGGTCTGCCCCTTGATCGCGTCCACGCGGTTGAACTCGTCCAGCAGCTTGCTCCCGAGCCACCGCTTCCAGATGGCGCGCAGCGTCTCCGCCGCCGGCGCGCGCAGCGCGGCGCGGCCCGACTTCGTCAGCGCCAGCTTCGACCCGCGGAGCTCGGCCAGCCTGGCTGCCTGCACGAGGCAGGGCCAGGCGAACGCCCGGATCGGACCGATCTCCCGGACTTGCTCGGGCGCCCCGGATGCCCACCATTCGAAGTAGTCGCCGCCCGCGAGCACCTCGGCGAGGCGCTGGCACGCGGCGGCGCCGGGCCGTTGCGTGCCAGTGCTGACGCCGATGCGTCCGGTATCGACCAGCCGCAGGACGGCGAGCAGGTCGTGCTGCGCGGCCTGCTCCATGTCGCGTCGCGTCAGCGGCACGCCCTCGGGCAGCTCCTCTGCCGCCGGGACCTCGACCTCGGGAGGCGGTGGCACGAAGTCCCGCAGGCGCCCGGCCAGCTCCAGGGGCACGATCGTCGGGTCGAGGCCGCCGCGCCGCGGCGCGTAGATGAAGAAGTGCAGAAGGGTCGCCGACGGCGTGGCTGCGACGCCGAAACCGGCGGGTAGCCGGCCGTACTTCAACTTGAAGAGGTGTCGATCGAAGAATCCGTCCGGCGTGCCCAGGGCCTCGCGCACGGCGAGCTGCTGGGTCTCGTTAAGCGCGCCCCACAGGCCCCGCAGCGAGTCGCCACGGAGCAACCCCTCGATCTCCGCGATCAGGTCCGCCTTGCGCCGGGGCGGCGGTGCGGCTGCACGCTTCCCCTCGTGGTCGTGCCGCCGCCGCGCCGCGTCCACTGCGACGCGCTGAGCTTTCGCCGCCAGCGCCAGCATCGGCCGGAGGAGGTCGGCGCTCGCGAGCTCGAGCGCCTCGGAAATCGTGGTCAGCGGCGATGAGAGTGCTCGCGCCATCGGAGCCGTTCACTCGGGGTCAGTTGCAGCACGCGGCGCCGCGGAGGACGTTGGGCACGCGAAGGCCGAAACCACTCGGCGCGCTGTGCCGCGCCTCCACTCCGGGCTGGAATTGACAGACCTTACCAGAGCTTATCCCCACACGGACGGCTGTCTCCCCTGCGATGTAAGTCCGGGGCCGGGACGCCGCCATAGTCTTCAAATCTCATGGCCATGTGCCTCGATCAGGGCGACCAGACGCCGGATGTCGATCGAGAGCGGTCAGCCCGGCGCCGGCTGGTAGGTGGCGAACGAGGTCGGGGTCTCCCAGACGGTGACGCGGACG
>JAPOYG010000389.1 GCA_026706755.1 Acidobacteriota bacterium | reverse complement strand
CGGCGAAGCACGTTGCTGGCCTCGGCCAACGCCAGCTCCGGGCCGGCCAGCTCGCCGACCGCCAGTTGCGCTTCGGCCCAGCGACCCTCCCGACCCGAGTCCACGAGCCCCGCGACGATCACCGAGGCATCGACGACGGCCCTCACTTTCGATCCGCGTCGCGGGCGCTCAGGATGCTCGCCGCCGGCACTCTCGTGCCCGCCGCGGCCTTGCGCTCGCGGACACGCTCCAGCCACTCCGCGGCGGAGGGTCGGGACGCGATTCGCTCGAGCTCACCCCGCAGGAACCCCTGCATCGACTGGCGCTGCCGCGCAGCACGGACCGCAAGGGCGTCGCGCACCGCTTCGGGAACGTCGCGAATGGTGATCTGGACCGGCATGCCCGCATTCTGCCAGCATCAACAGCAGGGAGCAACTTCTCCGTGGCGCCCTGCGCAGCCGCCGGGAACGCGTTGGCAGCCCAAGCCTCACAGGAACTGAGACAGCAACGTCCGGGCCGGGACCACGAGGGGCGGGCCCGGCGAGGCGAAGCAGTCCGCGTCGACGAAGTCGGCGTCGACGACGACCTGAAACGCGAACGGCGCGCCGACCTGCCGCTGAAAGTGCGCGAGGGCCGGCCCCAGGGCCGTCTCGCGGTGCTTCACCTCGGCGAGGAACCAGGGGCGTCCGTCGCGCACCACCAGGAAGTCGACCTCCCGCTTCTCCTTGTCGCGCAGGTAGCCGAGCTCGAAGCGGCCGAGCCCCAGGTCGTTCCAGCCGTCGACCGCCTTCAGCAGATGGCACGCCACGAAGGTCTCCGATCGGGAGCCGACATCCTCGATGTCCGCCCAGTCCCGCAGATACCACTTCGGCTCCTTGCGGAGCGAGCGCGACACGTTGCGGAACCACGGCCGGACCAGGAATCCCAGGTGGAAGTCGCACAGGGAGGCGATCCAGCGGCGGACCGTATCCACCGCGACCCGCGTCTCGCCGGCGAGCGTGCCGTAGACGAGCTGGCGGCCCGACCCGCGCGACAACTGCCGCACCAGCAGCTCCATCTGGTCGATCTGCTGCACGCGGGTGAGGTCGCGGACGTCCTCCCGGACGAGCTGCCGCAGGCGCAGCGACCGCCAGCGGCGGCTGAACCGTTGGTCGCGCCGCAGGAACGGCTCGGGGTAGCCGCCGTGCGTCCAGAGCGCGTCGAGCTCGGCTGCCTCGACGGGCCGGGGCGAACGGACGATTCGCTCCGCATCGGGCAGGTCCCGGCTCACCACCTCCGCGACGGAGAACGGGTGCATCCGATACCCGAAGTAGCGGCCCATCAGGCTGTCGCCGCCGCGCCGGTAGATGTCCAGGCGGCTGCTGCCGGTCACGATGATGCGCAGCCGATCCCCGTAGGTGTCGTGGATGCCCTTCAGGAAGGGCTTCCAGCGCGGGAACTTGTGCAGCTCGTCGAACAGCGCCACCGGACTCGCGGCCGACAACCGGTGCACGCCGAGCCGCTCCGCGAGCGCCGCCGGCCCGGCCAGCAGGAGCGCCCGGTCGTCCAGGTTGTCCCAGTTGTGGTAGGCGTCGGCATGCCGACGACAGGTGGTCGTCTTCCCGACCTGGCGTGGCCCGCTGACGAACGCCATCTGCCGATTCGCCGCGAACTGGTCCTCCAGCAGCGCGTCGTAGACGCGGCGCTCGGCCTGTCCGGCGCTGACCATAACAAGTAGTATCGTATTTCAGTCGCGACCATTCTGTGACCGACCGTCGGCTGGTCGGCGCGGTCGGACCCTTCGGCCGGTCGCGCATGACTGGGATTCGGTCGCCCGAGGCAGGATGCGCCGCGCGCGGGACACGGTCTCTACCGCGCGGGTTCGGCGGCGCGCACTAGGCGTCGCTCTGCTTCTGGATGACGTTCATCGCGGTGGCGACGGCGCCGGCCACGTCGGTCAGGTTGGCGGGCAGGATCATCGAGTTCGACTCCGAGGCGAGGCGGCCGAACTCGGTGACGTACTGCTCGGCCACCCGGAGCTGGGCCGACTCGAACCCGCCGGGCGCCGAGATTGCCTCGGCCACCTGCCGCACGCCCTCGGCGGTGGCGGTGGCCACGGCGCGGATCGCCTCGGCCTCGCCCTGGGCCTCGTTGATCTGCTTCTCGCGCTGCGCCTCCGACTCGCGGATGACGCGCTGCTTCTCGCCCTCGGCGCGGTTGATCTGGGCCTCGCGCTCGGCCTCGGAAGCCAGGATGACGGCGCGCTTCTCGCGCTCGGCGCGCATCTGCTTCTCCATCGCGCTCAGCACGTCGCGGGGCGGCGCGATGTCGCGGATCTCGTAGCGCAGCACCTTCACGCCCCACGGATCGCTGGCCTTGTCGACCTCGCGGACGACGGACATGTTGATGGTGGCGCGCTCCTCGAACGTCCGGTCGAGGTCGATCTTGCCGACCTCACTGCGCAGCGTGGTCTGCGCGAGCTGGCTGATGGCGAAGACGTAGTCGTTGATGCCGTAGGACGCCCGCTCGGGGTCGATGACCTGGAGATACAGCACGCCGTCGACCGAGATCTGCACGTTGTCGCGCGTGATGCAGACCTGCTGCGCGATGTCGACCGCCCGCTCCTTGAGGGAGTGGCGGTAGGCCACGCGGTCGACGAACGGCACGAGGAAGTGGAAGCCGGCGTTCAGGGTCCCGTGGTAGCGGCCGAGGCGCTCCACCACGAAGACCGCCTGCTGCGGAACGACGCGCGCGGTCCGGAAGAGCACGAAGACGACGACCGCGGCGAGCAGGAGCAGCACGACGGTGGCGGGCGAGATCGATGCGATCATTCTTCTCTCTCCAACTTGTTGATCCGGGGTCGGACGTGTGATCGGGGGAACTGCGTCGCGACGACCGCGCCAATCGGCGGCTGGCGGCTCCGTTCGGCGCCCGGCCCACGTGGTGCGTGTCCGCCCCGCGGGCACGGGCCGGCCGGCGGAGGCGGCGCTACTCCGGCTCCACGTAGAGCGACACGCCCTCCACCCAGACGACGCGCACGCCGGCGCCCGATGCCATGGTCCGGTCGTCGGCGGAGCGCGCCGTCCATTGCGTGCCGCGAAGCTCGGCCTTGCCCGCCCTGCCGGGGGCGATCTCGGTCACCGCGACGCCGAGTTCCCCGACCAGCGTCGTCACGGGCTCGTCCGTGCGTCGCGCGGGCAACAGGCGGGACTTCACCAGGTAGACGGAGCACCCGAGCAGCGAGAAGACCAGGAGCTGCAGGGCGAGGCTCTCGACGCCCGCGAGCGCGACGAGGCCCACCAGCACCGCCGCCACGCCGGCCAACAGAAGCCACAGCTCGCCGCCCGCCAGCAGCTCCAGCGCCACCAGACCCGCGCCGGCCAGCATCCAGACCCACCAGGTCATCGGCTGGAGCCCGAGACTCGACCGACGCTGTGTCCCAACCCACGTCGGTGAAGTTCCAGCAAGATCCGAACCAGGGAGCGTTCTCGCATTGTGCCCGCCATCGGCCTCGTCCTGCGCAGTGCCCGACGACCCGCGCGGCCGGCTTGCGGTGTCAGGCAGGCGCCAGGAGAGCGTCCGCCTTCGCCGCGAAGACGAAATCGCTCTCCGTCAGGCCGTCAATCTTGTGGGTCCAGATCGTGATCTTCACGCGGCCCCACGTCAGGTACAGGTCCGGGTGGTGGTCCTGCTCCTCCGCCATTTCCCCCACCCGCACCGTGAAGTCGAGCGCCTGCCGGAAGTCGTCGAACTTGTAGACCTTCTCCAGGTGGTGCTGCTCGACGACGTTCCAGTCGCCCCCCAGCTTCCCCTGGAGAGCGGCGAGGGCCTGGCCGGTCAGCGGCGGCACGCCGCCCCGGCACGGAACGCACTGCTGCTTCGCGAGTTCGCTCATCGCCTGTCAGCTCCGGATTCGGGCGCGCTCACCGGCCGCCGCTGGCGGGTCGCGGACGCCGCCGCCCAGCGTGTCGCGGATGGTGCGGTCGGGGCGCGACCCCGGCCGCGCACCGCCAACCCCGGTCAGTTTACGCCACTCCGCGTATAGTGGTTTCGTATCTCTGGTTCCACGGCCGCGTTGCGCACCCCGTGCCGCGGCCTCACACCGCGGAGACCGACACCGATGGCCGACAAGCCGCAGACCTACGCCAACCACACCCGGTGGCAGCCCGTGTGGCACTTCTTCGCGTTCCCGATGCTGGGCATCAACGCCCTCTGGTCCCTGGTCGGGCTCCGCAACGGGCCGACGCTGGAGGTGCTGTTCGACATCGCCGTGGCGCTGGCCCTGCTGGTCGTGGTCGGCCTGGTTCGCGTCAGCCCACTGACGGTGCAGGACCGCCTGATCCGGCTCGAGGAGACGCTGCGCATGGAGCGCCTCCTGCCGGACGACCTCAAGGCGCGGATCGACGAACTCACCCTCCAGCAGTTCATCGCGCTCCGGTTCGCGAGTGACGGTGAGCTCGAGGCCCTGACCCGCAAGGCACTCGACGAGAAGGCCGAGCCGAAGGCGATCAAGCAGGCCATCCAGAACTGGCGCGCCGACTACCAGCGCGTGTAGGGCGCGTCAGCGCGCCAACCCGTCGCACGCTCCGGGTCGGCCCCAGCCCCCACCGTCCCAGGAGCTTGCGC
>JAPOYG010000196.1 GCA_026706755.1 Acidobacteriota bacterium | reverse complement strand
AGATGACCGAGCATCTCCTGGACGCGATGAGGCCGGCCGACTTCGCCGAGATCACTTTCAGCCTCGGGAGCTACGAGCCGTCCGGCGGCGGCGCCCAGGCCAGCGGCGACCTCACCATCCAGGCCGTCACGATGCCGGTGACCTTCCCCATCTCGCTGACTCCGTCCGGAGCCGGCGTCGCGATCGCGGGCGAGCTCGGCCTCGACATGACGGACTACGGCGTGGAGCCGCCGGTCGTCCTCCTCGGCCTCCTCCGCGTGCGGCCGGACATCCGCATCGAGTTCCAGGGGCTCGTCGTCCCGTAGGGCCAAGAGTACGGGAACTCCGGCCGGCCCCGAATCGCAGCTCGGCGATTGGGAGTTGCCCGGCGAGGCCGACCGAGCCGCGGGGGCAGGAGGTGCCTGCGTGGTAGCATGGCCGATGGCCCACCGCAGCTCCACGCCGGCTCGCTCCGCTGCCGCGGTGGCTCCCGCCCGGCCGGGGGGATACGCTCGGCGCGACGTGCCCGAATCCACCCCCGAGTTTCCCGGCTGCCGCTCCGTCCGGATCACCCGCGACGCCATCGGCGACTACGAGGGTCGCATCGAGTACTGGGATGCCGCGACCGAGACGGCGTGGGTGGCATGCGAGCCGACCACGGTCTATCACGAGGGGCCGGGCCAGCAGCTCGCCGGGTTGCTGACGCGGATAGCGGCGGTCCGGGGGGCGCCCATCCTGACGCTCGGCACTGCAGACCTGCTGCTGCGCGACGCGCGGGGCGAGCGGCGGCGCATCCTGCAGGCGGACCAGATGGTCTATCTCGACCCGGTGGAGACGCGGCCGCGGGGCGCGGCCGTCGAAGTGGGGGCGGACCACCTGCCGGACGTGTTGCTGGAGGTCGACTATGCCACCGACGTACGTCGCGGCAAGCTGGGCCTCTACGAAGCGTGGGGCTTCCCCGAGGTGTGGGTCGAGGTGCCGGAGGGCGGTTCACCGCGGCGCGGGCCGGGCCTGACGATTCACCGTCTGGGCGCGGAGGGCTATGGGGAGGTCGTGGCGAGCGTCGCTCTGCCGGGCTGGACGGCGGCGGAGGTCCACGCGGCGCTGAATGAGCCCGTGCTGTCGGAGGCGACGCGCGCGGTGCTGGAGCGCGTGGGCCGAGCGCTGGGTGCGGCTGCGGGGACCGGTCCGGACGACGATCCGTGGCTCGGCGCGCAGCGTCGCGAGGCGCGCGCGGAGGGGCATACGGAAGGTTGGGCGGTCGGGCGGGCCGAAGCGTGCGTGGAGATGGCGCGTGCGATCCTGGAGAACCGCGGGCTGGCCGTCTCCGAGCGACTGGCGGCCCGGGTTGCGGGAGGGGACCCCGCCGCGCTTGCTGCCGCCGCTTCGGCCTGCCGTGACGAGGCCGACCTGTTGGCCCGGCTCGATGCGGGACGGGGTGCTGGCCAGCGCGGACGGTGACACGACGCCGCAATCGAGACGCACACCGCGCCTCCCTCGCTGCGGTGCAAGCGTGCCAGCCGCGGGCGTGTCCTTCGTGCGGACCTACGGCTTCCTGTCCTGCGTCCTGCCCTACACGAACGCCGAGTGGGAGAAGCGCTCGATCTTCCTCAACTTCCTGATCTCGAAGCTCCCGGCCCCCGACGACGAGGATCTGTCCAAGGGCATCCTCGACGCCATCGACATGGACAGCTACCGCGTCGAGAAGCGGGCGGTGCAGAAGATCCTGCTGCCCGACGCCGACGCCGAGATCGAGCCGGTGCCGACCAGCGGGGGTGGACAGCGGCCCGAGCCCGAGCTGGACCGCCTCTCGAACATCCTCCAGGCGTTCAACGACCTGTTCGGCGACATCGCCTGGGAAGACCGCGACCGTGTCGGGGAACTCATCACCAAGACCATCCCCGCCCGTGTGGCCGCTGACTCCGCTTTCAGAAACGCCCGGCAGAACTCCGACGACGCCAACGCTCGCATTGAGCACGACAAGGTGCTGGCCCGCAGCGTGACCGGCATGGTCAAGGACGACGCGGAGCTGTTCAAGCAGTTCATGGACAACGAGGACTTCAAGCGCTGGATGACGGCCAGGGTGTTCGATCTTGCCTGTGCGCAGACCGGCGCGGGAACGGTCGCGGGTGTCACAGACTGAACCGCGCCCTGAACTCCGCGTAGCCTTCCTCGAACGTGCACGGATAGCCCTGGAGTGCGTCGGCCATCGTCTCCAGTGACCCGCGGCGGAAGTACAGGTGCGCTCTTCGCAGCAACCCGTCGTCCTTCCGCCCGCGATACCGCTCCAACACGCGTCCGGCGAAGTCGTGCCCGTATCCCATCAGTCCATCGAAGTCGAGGGCGGGGTCCCCGATGGAGCGGTCGCTGAAGTCGATTATGTTGACCTGCTGGTTCTCCGCGTCCCAGAGGATGTGGGCGCCGGTCAGGTCTCCATGGACGAGGCACGTCGGAGGCGTCGACCTCAGTTCGGCGGCCAGTTCGGCGAGGAACGCTCGGGCGACTCGGACTTCGTGCGGCGCGAGGCGCGGCAGCACGAGCTTCTCGGTGTCGCGACGGAGGTCCTCGTAGTCCTTCCGCGGGTCCTGCTCGGACACGCCGCACTTGCGGGCGACCGACTTCGGGGTCTCGTGGACCGCGGTGAGGAACGTGGCGAGCTGTTCCGCGATTCGTTCCCTCTCCGTTTCGGAGAGGCCGCGGAACGTTGCGACGTCGAGCTCGCGGCCGGTGAGAAGCGGGTAGCCGGCGAAGGAACCGTCGGCGGACTCGTAGACGTAGTCGGGAATGCCGACGTCGACCCTCGGGCGGAGGTGGCGAAGCAGCCTGGCTTCGTTCGCCAGCGCATCCCGGTACGCTTCCGTCTTGGGAGCCCGGAAGACGAGCGCTTCGTCGAGGATCAGGACGGCATGGTCCCAGCCGTGCGTCAGGTATCGGTGCGACGTCCACGCGACGTCGGGGAATTCCTCCCGTATCCGCCGCAGGAACAGTCCTTCTTCCATCGCGTTCGTTCGTCCTACAGCCAGTGCAGGACGGGCGTCGTCAGGAACGTGTCGACGTCGATGCCGTCGCCGCCGACGAGCAGCGTGCGGGACGGCTGGAACGCCTCGGAGAATGCCGCCATCCCCGGCAGCGTATCGGGTGCGCGTCCGCTCTTGACCTCGATGGCGACCACGGTGCGGCCTGCGCGGACGACGAAGTCGACCTCGCGGTTGCGGTCGCGCCAGTAGTGCACGGCGCAGTCGCCGGCGCTGGCGGCGTTGGCGAGGTGCGCGCCGATGGCGGACTCGACGAGTCGGCCCCAGAACGCGCGGTCGCGGCGGGCCTGGGCGAGCGACAGGTTCGCCTGCGCGGTGATCAGCGCCGTGTTGAAGACCTGCAGCTTGGGGCTCGACGCGCGGCGACGGGCTATGCCCCCGGCGTACTTCGGGAGCCCGGTGACCAGCCCGGCGCCGGCGAGCAAGTCGAGGTAGTGGGCCAGAGTGGTGGTATTGCCGGCGTCCTGGAGCTGGCCGAGCATCTTCGTGTAGGAGAGGATCTGTCCCGAGTAGGCGCACGCCAGCTCGAGGAGCCGCCGCAGCAGCGCGGGCTTGTCGACGCGCGAGAGGAGCAGGACGTCCCGCGAGAGGATCGGCTCGATCAGCGAGTCGCGGACGTAGCGCGCCCAGCGGTCCGGTTGGCGGGCCAGCGGCGCGGCGCCCGGATACCCGCCGTAGAAGAGATACTGCTCCAGCGACCAGCCGAACGCGGCGCGCATCTCGGCGAGGCTCCAGTGGGGCAGCCGCAGCATCTCGAAGCGACCGGCGAGGCTCTCGCCCAGGCCGCGCTCGACGAGGAGCGGGGCAGAGCCCAGCAGGACAACCTTGAGCGGTCGGCCCGCCCGGGTGTCCGCGTCCCACAGGCGCTTGACCGCCTCGGACCAGCCCGGCACCTTCTGCACCTCGTCGAGCACGAGGAGTGCGCCGTCGCCGCCGGCTTCGTCCGTGAGACTCCGCGCCGTCTCCCACTGCTGCTCGACCCAGGGAGTGCCCCTGAGGGTCGGCTCGTCCGCGCTGGCGTAGCGGGTCGGCAGGCCGCACTGTCTCGCCGCCTGGTCGACCAGGGTGGTCTTGCCGACCTGGCGCGATCCGGCGACGACCTGCAGGAAGCGTCGCGGCTCGCGAAGGCGCTCGACGAGCTCGCGGAGTTGCGGTCGGGAGTACGGCGACGAATTACTCAATGTGGAGAGTAATTCTACTCAGAGTATTGAGCAAAGCAAGCGCAGGCCCTTGCCGGTCATCCCGCTGCCGGCGCCCTCGGCGGCTTCGGCAGCGCGATTCCAGCGGCTCACCACCGCCATGACTTGCGCCGCGAGTCGTCTGCCGGCGGTCGTCCGTGGATTCTGATCGGGCGCGCTCGTCGTCGCGGACAAGGACGGCCATCGACGCCGGGCCATCAGGCGTCGAGGCGCTCATCCGCCTGCAAGCAGGTCGTGGTACTCCAGCGCCGCGCCGAGCACCATGGCGCCGCCGCGGTCGTCGGCGCCGTGGACGGCCGGCCGGTTGAGGTAGTGCCGGCGGGTCGGGCCGGCGCCGGTGCTGAAGCAGACGTCCACGAGCCCGCCGTCTTCGAGCACGT
>JAPOYG010000300.1 GCA_026706755.1 Acidobacteriota bacterium | reverse complement strand
CTCTCCATCTCAATAGCGGACGATCCCGGACCAGAACATCGCCTCGCCCCGCGTGTCGACCGGCAGCGTGGAGCGGAACGCCAGCCGGCCGTCCGCTTCGATGTCGTACAGCGTCAGCATGGCCGGCACGGTCTCCAGACGCCCCTGGACGCGGGTCTGTCCGGGCTCCGGGCTCGCGGCGACCATCGACCGGCCGTCTGGCTGGAACGCCATCGTCCTGACGGCGATGCTGTGGGTGTCGATCGTCTGCACCAGGGTCGGCTCGCCGGTGCCGGCATCGACGGAGAACACCGAGATGGTGTTCTCGGTGCCGTTCGACACCGGCTCGCCCCGAAAGATCTCCGTTCCGCGGCCCCGGTTCGCGACGTACAGCGTCCGGCGGTTGGTCGGATGCATGCGGATCGACGACGTGGTCTGACCGCCGCGATAGGCCTCCGGCGCGGCCAGCGTGGTGCTGACGAACACGGGCTCCTCCGAAAGCGTGTCGTCCGACCGGATGGCGTAGGTGTGCAGCAGGTTCTGCGTCTCCAGATCGACGTAGACCCACCGGCCCGACGGATGGAAGTCGGCGTGCCGCGCGCGGTACGCCAGTCCTCCGTCGGGCGCGATCGCCTGCTTGTTGGTCAACTGGCCGTTCTCGAAGCCGTATACGAAGAGACCGCCCGGATCCTCCGTGTGGACGCCGGGCTCGGGCTCGTTGCCGCGCGCCGGCAGCAGGACCGCGCGGTTCGAGGGCATGACGTACACGGCGTGCGCGTAGTAGCCCGCATCCAGGCTCGCCCGCTGATCCACCATGTCGCCGATCGACCCGTCGGCGTTCAGCCGGTGCACCGAGAGGGAGCTCGGAAAGCTGTACGCCGACAGCAGGTATTCGCCGCGCTGGTCGACGGTGATGTAGATGGGCCGATGCGGGAGCTCCACGGCCCCGCCGAACGGCTGGAGATCGCCCGACGAATCCACCCGGAACGCGTTCAGGTAGTGGTGCCGCACGCGGGCGGTCGACGTGCGCTGGTCGCTGCTGGCGATGTAGAAGAACCGGCCCGACGGATGCTGCCACCCCTCCTGCACCTGCGCGGGCAGGATCAGCGGGCGCGGTTCCCGGACCAGGGAATCGCCGTCGCGGCGAATCCGGTAGAGCCGGGCGCCCAGGCTGGCATAGTCGGCGCCGCGCGACTGCGGTTGCACGGCGGCCGTGCCGACCGGACCTGCCGCGACCCAGCCGGCCGTCCCCGCGAGCAGCGTGTTGAACCGACGTCGACCCACTGGCATCCGGGTACCTCTCGCGCCTCACCGCGAGGCGCCTTCGTGACGGCGTTCCTCGATTCGCCGTGAGGTCGGCGTCGCGGACGTCCCGGCGGGCGCCCGCGACCTCGACTCAGTCGCGCGCCGGCGGGAGCGCGAACACGTAGAGCGCGCTGCCGGCCCGCCGGAAGCGCTCCACCGCGTCCGGGTCCGTATCTCCCGTGACCTGCACGCTCCCCGAGCGCTCGCTGCCGATGATGGCCACGTACTGCCGGCCGTCCGGCCCGAGGTAGGTGATCGGCGAGCTGCGGAAGCTGCTTCCGGTTCGGAACGTCCAGACGATGTCCCCGGTCCGGGCGTCGATCGCCCGCACCACGCCCTCGTTCGGACCGCCCTGGAAGAGCAGGTCCCCGCCGGTGGCCATGACCGGCGCGTTGTTGGCGGTCGTGAACTGAATCCGCCAGACGGTCTCGCCCGCCACCGGATCGTTGGCCTGCAGCTCGTTGACGACCTCCGCATTGGGCGGGTCCGGCGCGCGGCCGCCGCGTTCACGGAGCGTGTACTCGTTCCCGGGCACATACTCGCCTTCGACCATTCTCAGGCGATCGCAACTGTTCGAGGTCGGGGTGTACACGAGTCCTGTGCGCGGGGAGAACGCGTCGTTCTGCCAGTTCCGGGCGGCGATGCCGGGACACCAGCCGATGGCGACGTTGTCGGCGTCCGGAACGTAGCGCTGTCGATCCTCGACGTCGGTGAACATCATCTTCGTCATGTCGTAGCGCGGCCGGCCGGTTTCCATGTTGATGCCGTCGAAGATGTCGTTGTAGACGAACATCCAGGGCTCGAGAAGCATCTCGCCCGTCGCGCGATCGAACACGTAGAAGTAGCCGTTCCGCGCCGGGCGGACCAGCGCCTTGCGCGTCTCGCCGTTGATCTCGAGGTCGAGAAGCAGGTTCACGTTGGGCTCGTCCAGGTCCCACTGATCCTGCGGGGTCATGTTGTAGGCCCAGATCAGGTCTCCGCTGTCGACGTCGCGGGCCAGGATCGACGCGCAGTAGTTGTTCCGGTAGCCGGTCAGGCCCCCGTCCTCGTCCAGCTCGACCACGCCCCACTCGCGACGGTAGTCCGGATTCCACGGCGCGCAGTTGCTCGTGCCGTAGTAGAACAGGCCGAGCTCCGCATCGTACGTGAACCAGCCCCAGACGGCGCCGCCGCCGCGGCGCCAGGAGTCGCCGGACCAGGTGTCGAGCGCCGGGTTCGGGACCCGGTCGTCCGGATAGAAGGGGGCGAAGCGGGCCCCGATGCCCACCTCGTTGTTCGGCCCCATGCTGTAGTACCGCCACCGGAACCGGCCGTCTTCGGTGCTGTAGGCGGTAACGTGGCCGCGGACGCCGCGCTCGCCGCCCGCCACGCCGACGATGACCTTGTCGCCGACCACCAGCGGCATGCCGGGGACCGTTTCCCCGGACGCGACGTTCGCGTTCTCGGCCTGCCAGATCTGCTCTCCGGTCTCCGCGTCGAGCGCGAACACCTGTCCGTCGAGGGTGGCGTAGTAGATCCGGCCGTCGGCGTAGCCGAGGCCCCGGGTCTGCGCGCCGCAGCAGGCGCTCCTCCGTGTCAGCTCCGCATCGGGGATCTCGGGCCGGAACTCCCACTTGATGAAGCCGTCCCGGGCGAGGTCGAGCGCGTAGACGTAGTTCGGCTCCGGGGTGACGATGTACATCGTGTCGCCGATGACGAGCGGCGAGGCTTCGTACGAATCGTGGATGCCGAGCTGCATCGTCCACGCCATCGTGAGTTGCTCGACGTTGTCGACGTTGATCTGATCCAGCGCGCTGTAGTTCCAGCCCGCGTAGTTGGCGTTCGGCATGACCCATTGCGAGGGGTCGCCCGCCGAACCGTCCTGCGCGACCGCCGCCGGTACGCCGAGGAAGAGCGACAGCGACAGGAGCGGAATCCACATCCGGCCGCGTTGGCTGCTTGCCAGGCTCATCATTACTCTCCTTCGCAACCCGAGGTTGCCCGCCAAATGACTGGCGCAGCCGGCAGTATACGCCCAATGCCCGCTCTTGCTCGCCCGGAATGGGTTGGTCACGATGGACTCGCGGATATCGAACTCGGGAAGCCGGTCGGCGGCAACGGGAACGCAAGTCTGGGGTGGCGCCCTGAGACCTGACGGCCGCTGATGCTGCCGACCTGGGCGAACCGACTCAGGTCGCCAGTCCGTCCGTCCTGTGACACGAGGGTTAGTTGGTCGACGCTGGAGTTCCGGAAGTTGGGGCCCGGATGCGGCGGGGCTGGTTCCGACCGGAGCGGATCGACACGGCCGATGCGGTGCCCTACACTGGCGAAGCGCAATCGGCCGCTCGTCGAGCCGGAACAATATGGAGTCGCTGATGCCTGACCGTCGTACGCCCTGCCGGATGATTGCGGCGCTCGCCTGTGCCGTCGCCTGCTGCCTGACCGCCGCGCTCGACGCCGAGGACTGGCCGCAGTGGCGCGGCGTCGACCGGGCCGCCGTGTGGCAGGAGACCGGGATCGTCGAGCGCTTCGCAGAGGGCGGGCTCATCGTCAAGTGGCGCACCCCTGTCCGGGCGGGCTTCGCCGGACCGGCCGTCGCCGACGGACGCGTCTTCGTCCCGGACTACCGGGAGACGCCGGGTACCCGCACGATGGACGGGCGCGAGCGGCTCGTGGCGCTCGACGAGGAGACCGGGGCGGTCCTCTGGACGCGGGAATGGCCGGCCACCTACCGCAACATCGTGCCGGTGTTCGCCACGGGGCCCCGCGCCACGCCGACCGTCGACGGCGACCGCGTCTACATCCTCGGAGCGGCCGGCATGCTGTCGTGCTTCGACACGGCGAGCGGGGATCTCATCTGGCAGATCGACACCGTGGCCGACTACGACGTTACCGTGCCGGTCTACGGGGTCGCGCACTCGCCGCTCGTGGAGGGCGACCTCCTGATCACGCTGCTCGGCGGCGAGCCCGACGCGATGGTCGTGGCGTTCGACAAGGCGACGGGGGCGGAAGCGTGGCGGGCGCTCGATACCAACGCGGAGGCGGGCTACTCCTCGCCGATCGTGACCACCGCCGGGGGCGTGCGGCAGTTGATAGTCTGGCACCCGGCCGGGGTCACGTCGCTCGACCCGGCGACGGGCCGCACCTGGTGGGAGCACGACTTCCCGCTCGCGAGCGGGCTGACGATCGGTACGCCGGTCCGCAGCGGGCGCTACCTGCTCATCACGCAGGTGGAGAACGGCGGCCTGATGCTGGCGCTCAACCCCGACCGCCCGGCGGCGCGGCCGGTCTGGACCGGCGCCAACCCCAACCGCACCGACCGCCCGGTGCAGCG
>JAPOYG010000505.1 GCA_026706755.1 Acidobacteriota bacterium | reverse complement strand
ATCTCGCGCTGGCGTCGCGCATCGCCTTCTTCCTCTGGAGCAGCCTGCCGGACGAGGAGCTGCTGGAGGCCGCGGCCGCGGGAGCACTCGACGATCCGAACGAGATCGAGCGCCAGGTGCGGCGGATGCTCGGAGACCCGCGGGCGGAGGCCCTGGCGAGGAACTTCGCCGGCCAGTGGCTGCGGCTGCGCAACATCTCGGGGGCGCTGCCGTCCGACGTCATCTTCCCCAACTTCGGCGAGAGCCTGCGGCAGGACTTCGTGCGCGAGACCGAGCTGTTCTTCGACAGCATCCTGCGGGAGGACCGGCGCGTCACCGACCTGCTGACTGCCGACTACACGTTCCTGAACGAGCGGCTGGCCCGGCACTACGGTGTTCCCGGGGTCTACGGCAGCGACTTCCGGCGGGTTGCGCTCCCCGACGCGAATCGCCGGGGGCTGCTCGGGCAGGGCAGCATCCTCACCGTGACGTCCTATCCCGATCGCACGTCGCCGGTCGGGCGCGGCAAGTGGGTGCTGGAGAACGTCCTCGGCACGCCCCCTCCGCCCCCTCCGCCGAACGTGCCGGAGCTCGAGCCGGCGGAGGATGCGGGGCAGGTGCTGGCGATGCGCGAACGGATGGAGCAGCACCGCGCCAACCCGGTCTGCGCGAGCTGCCACCGCATGATGGACCCGCTGGGGCTGGCTCTGGAGAACTTCGACGCGGTCGGCCGCTGGCGGGGACACATGCCGGGCGGGACGGCAATCGACGCGTCGGGATCGATGCCGGACGGGACCGCCTTCGACGGTCCGGCCGGCATGCGCGACCTCCTCGTCCGGAACCCGGAGCAGTTCGCTACCGTGGTGACGGAGAAGCTGTTGATCTACGCCCTCGGCCGGGGCGTGGAGCACTACGACGCCCCTGCCGTGCGCCAGATCCTGCGCGACGCGGCGGAGAACGACTACGGCCTGGCGTCGCTCGTCGTCGGGGTCGTGAAGAGCACGCCGTTCCGGATGCGGCAGGCGCAGGCTCCGAGCGCGGAGTAGCGGCCGGGGAAGACCGAACGGAAGAGCTGAGCAGGAGAACCGTCATGTTCAACACCAGGATGGCGTTGCCCCGCCGGACGTTCCTCCGCGGGATGGGTGTCACGCTCGCGCTGCCGTTGCTCGACGCGATGGTGCCGGCCTCGTCGGCCCTCGCGAAGACGGCGGCCAGGCCGGTGCGCCGCCTCGGGTTCGTCTACATCCCGAACGGCGCGGTGATGTCCCACTGGCAGCCGGAGGGTGAGGGCAAGCTCGAGACGCTCTCCCCCACGCTCAGCCCCCTCGCGCCGTTCCGGAATCAGGTGGTCGTTCCGATCGGCCTCAGTCAGAAGCAGGCGGAGGCGCTCGGCGACGGCAACGGCGAGCACTCCCGCGCCGGGACCGTCTTCCTGAGCGGCGTCCACCCGAAGGAGACCGAGGGCGCCGACGTCCGCAACGGCATCACCGCCGACCAGATCGCGGCGCGGCACATCGGCGGCGACACGCCGCTGACGTCGCTCGAGCTCGCGATGGAGCAGACGTACCTGATCGGCAACTGCGACAACGGCTACAGTTGCGTCTACACGAACAGCATCTCGTGGCGGACGCCGACCACGCCCAACCCGCACGAGACGAACCCGCGCATCGTCTTCCAGCGGATGTTCGGCGACGGCGGCTCGCCGGAGGCGCGCCTGGCGCAGATGCAGGAGGATCGGAGCATCCTCGACTGGGTGCTCGCCGACGTCGCGGAGCTCAAGGCGAAGCTCGGCCCGGCGGACCGCAGCAGCGTGAACGAGTATCTCGATTCCGTGCGCGAGGTCGAGCAGCGCCTGCAGGTCGCGGAGCGCCAGCACGGAGAGTCCACGCTGGAGCTGCCGGACCGACCGGTCGGCGTGCCGGAGTCGTACGACGAGCACGCGAAGCTGATGTTCGATCTGGTCGCGCTCGCCTTCCAGGCCGACATCACCCGCGTCTTCGTGCTGACGCTGGGCAAGGAGCAGACCAACCGCGCCTACCCGGAGCTGGGCGTGAACGCCGCGCACCACGCGGTGTCGCACCACCAGCACGACCCGCTGAAGTTCGAGCAGGGGCACAAGATCAACCAGTACCACATCGGCCTGACGGCGCACTTCCTGAAGGCGCTGAAGGCGACGCCCGACGGCGACGGGAACCTCTTGGACCACTCGCTCGTGCTCCACGGCGGCGGCATCAGCGACGCCAACGAGCATTCGCACATCGATCTGCCGCTCGTGATGATCGGCGGGGCCGGCGGGGTCAAGGGCGGCCGCGTCCTGCGCCACACGAGGGACACGCCCATGAACAACCTGCTGCTGGCGATGCTGGGGCGGGTGGGGGTCCACACGGAAGACTTCGGCGACGCGACCGGCGTGTTGCCGCTCGAACCGCTTCCCGGCGTGTAGAGGCTGAGCGTCGGGCCGGGGTGCGGGAGCCCGGTCCGTGGCCGTTCTCTGCTCGCGGCCGGTGCCCGGCGGACGGCGGTTCCCGCTGCGTGGCGCCCGGGATGTACCGCGGCCGACTTGCCGCGGCTGGTTCCAGGCGTACGGTGTGTTCCCGCGGCGCGATGCCCGACCCGCCGGGGTCCCAGGGTCGCGAGGTACGGTGGGCGATATGCGACAGATGCACCCGGGCGGCCGGATCGGGGAGCATGTCGTCGTCGGCGCGATCGCGGCCGCCTGCCTGGTGGGCTCGGCGGAGCCCGCGCGTGCAGCCGAGGCGGCCCGGCCGCCGGGGGCGCCCGCATCGGCGGCCGGAATCGAGCCGTCCGCCGCCTCCACCTATCGCGCCGTCCTCGATCGCTACTGCGTCACCTGCCATAACGCACGCCTCCGCACCGCCCACCTGACCCTCGACAACGTCGACATCCACGACCTCGCCGCAGATGCGCCGGTGTGGGAGAGGGTCGTCCAGAAGCTGCGGACCCGCGAGATGCCGCCGCCCCCGCGGGCGCGGCCGGCGCCCGAAACCTACGACGCGTTCGCTTCGTGGCTGGAGGACGGCCTCGATCGCGTGGCAGCCGCTCGGCCGAATCCGGGACGGCCGGCCCTGCATCGGCTGAATCGGGTCGAGTACGCCAATGCCATCCGCGATCTGCTGGCGGTGGAGATTGACGCCCGGACGTTGCTGCCGGCCGACGATCAGGCCTTCGGCTTCGACAACATCGCGGATGCGCTGGCGTTCTCCCCCGGGCTGCTCGAGCGATACCTGCTGGCCGCCCGCAGGATCAGCCGGCTGGCGATCGGCGATCCCGCCCTGCGTCCGGGGGTGGAGACGTATCGCGTGCCGAAGGCGCTCGTGCAGGACGACCGCATGAGCGAGGAGTTGCCGTTCGGAACGCGCGGCGGTCTGGCGCTTCGACACCTCTTCCCTCTCGACGGCGAGTACGAGATCGCCATCCACCTCACGAGCCGTCCGCCGCGAACGTCGCGCGAGCAGCTCGACATCCGACTCGACGGCGAGCGGCTGGCGCTCGTGCCGCTGGGGGATCCGGGGGCGGGTGGACCGGAGGTCGCCGAGACGGTTGACTACGGGGGCGCGGACCGGCCGGTGGTGGTCCGCGTGCGGGTGAAGGCCGGCTCGCGGCTCGTCGGCGCGGCGTTCGCGGCGATCACGTCGGCTCCGGAAGGATTGACGCCCGCGTACCTCCCGGTGGGCAGCATCAGCTTTCGGCAGACCGGCGTGCAGAGCATCGACATCGCCGGTCCGTACGACGTCGAAGGAGTCGGCGACAGCCCGAGCCGGCGTCGGATCTTCGTCTGCCGGCCGGACGCCCCCCAGGACGAACGGGGCTGCGCCCGGCAGATCCTGCGAACCCTGGCGCGGCGGGCCTGGCGGCGGCCGGTGGCCGAGGACGATCTGCGGCCGCTCCTGCGCCAGTACGAAGCCGGTCGCCGCGCGGGCGACTTCGACGCCGGCATACGGCGCGCCCTCGAGCGGATCCTGGTCGACCCCGAGTTCCTGTTCCGCGTCGAGCGCGACCCCGCGCACGTGCCGGCCGGGACCGCCTACCGCCTGAGCGACCTCGAGCTGGCGTCGCGGCTGTCCTTTTTCCTCTGGAGCAGCATCCCCGACGACGAGCTCGTCGCGCTCGCGACCGCCGGACGGCTGAGCCGACCCGCCGTTCTCCGACGGCAGGTGCGGCGCATGCTGGCGGACGACCGCGCGGCGGCGCTCGTCGAGAACTTCGCCGCGCAGTGGCTGCACCTGCGGAACGTGCGTGCCGTGACGCCCGACGTGCGGGAGTTCCCCGAGTTCGACGACAACCTTCGCCGCGCATTCGAGCGGGAGACGGAGCTGTTCGTCGCGAGCCAGCTCGACCACGACCGCAGCGTCGTCGAGCTGCTGACGGCCGACTACACGTTCCTGAACGAGCGCCTGGCCCAGCACTACGACGTCCCGAACGTCCACGGCGGCCACTTCCGGCGAGTGGCGCTGGCCGACGAGGCGCGGAGGGGTCTCCTGGGGCACGGCAGCATCCTGACGGTGACCTCCTACGCGACGCGAACGTCTCCGGTGGTACGCGGCAAGTGGCTGCTGGAGAACATCCTCGGTGCCCCGCCGCCGGCGCCGCCGCCCGACGTGCCCGAGCTCGAGGAGGTCGACGAGGCCGGCACGCCGCGCTCGATGCGGGAGCGCCTGGAACGGCATCGCGCCAACGCGGTCTGCGCGAGCTGCCACGCGCGGATGGACCCGCTCGGCTTCGCGCTCGAGAACTTCGACGGCATCGGGCGGTGGCGGACCAGCGACCGCGGCCTTCCGATCGACGCTTCCGGCTCGCTGCCGAACGGCACCACCTTCGACGGCGCGGCGGACCTGCGGCGGCTGCTGGAGGATCGCGCGGAGGAGTTCGTCACCACGGTGACGAGCCGTCTGCTGACGTACGCGGTGGGCCGAGGCGTCGAGCACTACGACATGCCGGCCATCCGGGCGATCGTGCGGGAGGCGCGCCCGGACGACTATCGCTGGTCCTCGATCATCCTCGGAATCGTCGAGAGCACGCCCTTCACGATGCGGATCAGGAGACCGGAGCCATGATCATCACGAAGCAGGCCATCCCTCGGCGGACCGTCCTGCGCGGCCTCGGCGCCACCATCGCGTTGCCCCTGCTGGACGGCATGGTGCCGGCCTACGCGGCCCTGCGCAACACGGCGGCCCGGCCCGTGCGGCGCCTGGGCGTCGTCTACGTGCCGCACGGCGCCGTGATGGACAACTGGACGCCTGCCGGCGAGGGGGTGGACTTCGAGTTCTCGCCGATCCTCGCCCCGCTCTCGCCGTTCCGGGAT
Organism: Acidobacteriota bacterium; assembly: GCA_026706755.1. Classification (GTDB taxonomy): domain Bacteria; phylum Acidobacteriota; class Vicinamibacteria; order Vicinamibacterales; family UBA8438; genus JAGWAJ01. The sequence continues at coordinate 32,105 of JAPOYG010000505.1, read as the reverse complement.
CGTCTGCTGGTGTTGACCGGGCTCGACAACCGCCCGGCGCTCGCGGTCAAGGGCGAGCCCGCGGGTGGGCACGGACGCATCGGCGGGGCGTTCCTGACCGGCGTGCACGCGAAGCCGACCGAGGGCGCCGACGTCGAGGCGGGCGTCTCGATGGACCAGATCGCCGCGACGGAGCTCGGCCGCCGGACGCAGGTGGCGTCGCTCGAGCTCAGCCTGGAGTCGACGGAGATGGCCGGCGCATGCGACGCGGGCTTCAGTTGCGCCTACGTCAACACCCTCTGCTGGCGCAGTCCGACGACGCCGCTGCCGATGGAGAACAATCCGCGCGCGGCGTTCGAGCGCCTGTTCGGCGACAGCGACAGCACCGACCCGGCGGACCGTCTGGCCCGCCTGGAAGCCGAGCGCAGCATCCTCGACTCGGTGTCGGACAAGGTTCGCCGCCTCGATCGGGAGCTCGGGGCGCCGGATCGCGCCAAGCTCGCCGAGTATCTGGACGCCATCCGGGATGTCGAGCGCCGGATCGAGAACGCCGAGCGACAGGGAGCGCGCGAGTTGCCGGCGGTGGAGCGCCCCTCGGGCGGCATCCCGGAGTCCTTCGAGGACTACGCCCGCGTCATGTTCGACCTGCAGGTGCTCGCCTACCAGGCCGACCTCACCCGCGTCATCACGTTCATGGTGGCCAAGGAGATCAGCAACCGGACCTATCCGGAGATCGGCGTGCCCGACCAGCACCACCCGCTGTCGCACCACCACAACGACGCGGAGAAGCTGGCGAAGCTGACGATGGTCAACACGTTCCACGTCCGCCTGTTCGCCGACTACCTCGAGCGGCTGCGATCCACGCCGGACGGCGACGGGTCGCTCCTCGACCACGTGGCGATCGTCTACGGCAGCGGGATGAGCAACAGCAACCTGCATACACCCCGCCGACTGCCCATCCTGGTGGCCGGCGGCGGGGCGGGCGGGCTCTCCGGGGGCCGCCACGTGCGCTACGGAGACGGGACGCCGCTGGCGAACCTCTACGTGAGCCTGCTCGACAAGGTCGGGGTGCCGGTCGAGCGGATCGGGGACAGCACGGGCGAGCTGACCGAGCTCTCGGACCTGTAGGACCGCCGGCCCGCGCGGCCCACGGGAAGCGCGGTCGGTCCGGGAGTCGCGGTGGCGGTGCGCGGAAGGCCGAAGACAGGCGAGACACGATGCGAATGGCCAGAGCCGGGCTCGGAGGCGGGGTGATGCTCGCCACGCTGGCGGCGTCGCTGCAGGCCGCCGGCGGCGATCTTCGGATCGTCGACGCGATGAAGCGCCAGGACACGGCGGCAGTGCGCGTCCTGCTGGCGCACGGGGTGGACGTCCACGCCGCTCAGCCGGACGGCGCGACGGCGCTCCATTGGGCCGCGCACTGGGACGATTCCGACGCCGTGGAGCTCCTGCTTCGGGCGGGGGCGGACGTGAACGCCTCCAACGACTTCGGGGTCACACCGCTCGCGCTCGCCGCCGGGAACGCCAGCCCCGCCCTGGTGCATCGATTGCTCCAGGCCGGCGCGGACCCGAACGCCCCGCGGTCGACGGGCGAGACGCCGCTGATGACGGCCGCGCGGACGGGCAGCGTCGGGGCGGTCGAGGCCCTGCTCGCGCACGGCGCGCACGTGAACGCGACGGAGTCGATCGGGAGTCAGACGGCCCTGATGTGGGCCGTCTCGAAGGCGCATCCCGGCGTCGCTCGGGCGCTGATCGCCAGTGGGGCGGACGTTCACGCGCGGTCCGCCGGCGCGTTCACGCCGATGCTCTTCGCGGCGCGGGAAGGCGATCTCGCCTCCGCCCGGCTGCTCGCCGACGCCGGCGCCCGCGTCGACGAGGCGTCCCCGAGCGGCCTCACCCCGCTCGTCTTGGCCACGGTCCGGGGTCACGCGCCGCTCGCGGTGTGGTTCCTGGAGCGGGGAGCCGATCCGAACGTCGTGGGCGCCGGATTCACGGCGCTGCATTGGGCGGCCGGCTCCTGGGAGAGCGAGCTCACGGGGCCGCGGGGCATCGTCACCGCGCGCGACGACGAGTGGCGCGCCCTGGGCGGAGTACCTGCCGGGAAGCTGGACCTCATCGGGGCGCTGCTGGCCCACGGCGCGAACCCGAACGCCCGGCTCGTCAAGCCGCCGCCCCAGGTCGGCTTCAACGCGTCCGTCCTGAGCTCGCTGGGGGGAGCCACGCCGTTCTGGCTCGCGGCCATGGCGGCGGACGTCGAGGTGCTGCGCGTGCTCGCGGCGAACGGGGCCGATCCGCGGATGGCGACGACGGCCGACGTGACCGGCGCCGTCTTCGACGGGCAGGCGCGCGTCCACCGCGGCACCACGCCGCTGATGGCCGCCGCGGGTGTCGGGCGCAACCTTGCGTTGAGCCTGGTGACCGAGCATCGGGCGCTGGAGTCCGTCGCGTTCATCCGCACGCTCGGCGGCGACCTCAACGCCGCCAATGCGGCCGGCGACACCGCCCTGCACGGTGCCGCTCTCGTGCGGTCCGACGCCCTCGTCGAGCTCCTGGTGGAGGGGGGAGCCACCGTGCACGTCGAGAACGAACGCGGCGAGACGCCGCTCGACGTCGCGGAGCGCTTCGTGAACGTAGGCGGCGCCACGCTCGTCACCCGCACGAGCACCGGCGATCTCCTGCGCGCGCTGGGCGCACAGTGATCCTCGTGCGGAGGGAGTCCCGAAGATGGACAGTCCGAGCTTCAGTACCCGCGGTGCTCTGATTCTCGCCCTGGCGCTCCCGCTGCTCGCGGCAGGTTCCGTTCCGGCCGGCGCCCAGCCGGAGGTCCCGTTCGAGCCGGTCACCGACGAGATGCTGCGCCGCCCGGCGCCCGGCGACTGGCTGACGTGGCGGCGCACGCTCGACGGGTGGGGCTACAGCCCGCTCGACCAGATCGACCGCGACAACGTCGCCGACCTGCGCCTGGTCTGGACCCGCGCCCTGCGGCCGGGCAGCCAGCAGGGGACACCGCTGGCGTACGGCGGCGTGCTCTACATGCCGAACCCGGCGGACGTCATCCAGGCGATCGACGCCGTGACCGGCGACCTCCTCTGGGAGCACCAGCGTCCGCGGCCCGACGATCTCGACGAGTACCTGCCGGCAGGCGGCCTGCTCGACAACAACCGCAACATCGCCATCTACGGCCGCCTGATCATCGACACCAGCGCCGACGACTCCGTCTTCGCCCTCGACGCCACCACCGGCGAGCCCGTGTGGGAGACGCGCATCCTCGACTACCGGACGCATCCCGCCCACCAGACTTCCGGCCCCATCGTCGCGAACGGGAAGATCTTCTCGGGCCGCGGCTGCCTGCCGCGGGGCGGCCCCGACGCCTGCGTCATCACCGCCCACGACGCCGCGACCGGTGCCGAGCTGTGGCGCCGCCGGACGATACCCGCCCCCGGCGAGCCGGGCGACGAGACCTGGGGCGGGGTCCCCTTCGAGGAGCGGCTGCACGTCGGCGCCTGGATGGCGCCGAGCTACGACCCGGAGCTGAACCTGGTCTACATCGGAACGTCGGTCACCTCGCCGGCGCCCAAGTTCCTTCTCGGCGGCGCGGGGAACAAGCACCTCTACCACAACTCCACGCTGGCCCTCGACGGCGACACCGGCGAGATCCGCTGGTACTACCAGCACCTGAACGATCACTGGGACCTCGACCACCCGTTCGAGAGGATGCTGGTCGACACCGCGGTGGCGCCCGACCCGGCCGCGGTGAGCTGGATCAACCCGCGCATCGTGCCCGGCGAGGTGCGCCGGGTGCTGACCGGCATCCCGGGCAAGACCGGCGTGGTCTACACGCTCGACCGCGAGACGGGCGAGTTCCTCTGGGCGACGCCGACGGTGACGCAGAACGTCATCAGCGACATCGACGGGGCCACAGGCGAAGTCTCGGAGAACGCCGAGGTCGTCTTCAGCTCCCTGGGGCAGGAGGTCCTGGCCTGCCCGACGTGGATCGGCGGCAAGGACTGGGAGGCGGGCGCCTACAGTCCGCTGACCAACACGATGTACTTCCCGCTCCGCAACGTCTGCGCGCGGATGCTGGCGACGCGCGAGGGAGGGCTGGCCATCTACGCCCTCGCCGTGCGCAACCAGATCGCGCCGGGGACGGACCAGGTCGGCACGGTGCAGGCGATCTCGGCGGAGACGGGCGAAATTACGTGGGTCTACGAGCAACGGGCGGTCACGACCTCACTCGTCGCGACCGGCGGGGGGCTGGTCTTCGGGGGCGACGGCAACGGGCGCTTCCGGGCCCTCGACCACGAGACCGGCGAAGTGCTGTGGGAGATCAACCTCGGCTCGCCGATCACCGGCTTCCCGATCACCTACGCCGTCGACGGCCGGCAGTACGTGGCGATCAGCACCGGCACGGCGGCGACCGTCAGCGGCCACATGCTGCTTACACCGGAGCTGCGCCCCAGCGTCGGCAACAATCTGTTCGTGTTCGGATTGCCCTGAACGCGGCTCGTCCCCGCGTCACTCGTCCCGAAGCGCCCCGCTGAGGCACGGTCGGCCGCCGGATAACGGGCGCCGGCGACTCCCGCCGGACCGCACTACTCGACGGTGAACGCGACCAGCTCCGCGATGCGCTCCTCATCCAGGGCCGCTACGACCAGGTATTGCCGGCCGTCGGCGCTGTATGTAATCGGGAAGCCCGTAGTCGGTCCGCCCGGCAGCGGAATCTCGTGCACGACCTCACCCGTCCTCTTGTCGTACGCGCGGAGCACGGGAGTCCCCCGCTGCCCTTCGCCGGCAAACAGCAGCGTGGAGGTGGCGAGCAGTCCGGAGCTCTGCGTGAGCATTCCCGTCTGCGGCACGTTCACGCCCTGCAGGTCCGGGTGCTCCCGGATGTAGTCGGGCGTCTCGCCGTGCGGGATCTGCCACAGCATCTCTCCCGCGGTCAGGTCGAGCGCGGTGATCCGGCCGTAGGGAGGCTTCAGGAGCGGCAGGTCGCGGACGGTCGGAACGCCGCGCGAGAACGAGATGTGGTAGCGCACCCCCGTTCCCTCGGTGCCGTCCGTCAATCCGAACAGCGTTGGCCGCGTCTGCGACGGTATGAACAGCAGCCCCGCCTCGACATCCACCGCTCCGCCCGGCCAATTGACGCCGCCGCCCGCGCCGGGAAGCCCGAGGGTGCCGAGGTTGACGCCCGGCTCGATCAGGGAGGGAGGCGTGTACAGAGGCCCGAGCCGGATCTGCTCCACGAGCTGCAACGCCTCGGCCCGGAGCTCCGGCGTGAAGTCGATCAGGTCGTCCTCGGTGACGCCCTGGCGCTCGAACGCGGGGGGGCGGGTAGGAAAGGGCTGGGTCGGCGACGCCCGCTCGCCCGGCACGTCGGACGGCGGCACGGCCCGCTCCTCGATCGGCCACACGGGCTCGCCCGTCTGGCGGTCGAGCACGTACGCGAACCCCTGCTTCGAGAGCTGCACCAGCGCCCTGATCGGAACGCCGTCGACCTCGATGTCCACGAGGATGGGGGCGGTGGGGATGTCGTAGTCCCACAGCTCGTGGTGGGTGAGCTGGAAGTGCCACACGCGCTCGCCGGTCTCGGCGTCGAGCGCCAACACGGAGTTGCCGAAGAGGTTGTCGCCCGGCCGGTAGCCGCCGTAGTAGTCGTTGGTGGGAGTCTCGGTGGCCACGTAGAACAGGCCGAGCTCCGGGTCGGCCGTCACCGGCGCCCAGTGCCCGACGTTCCCCGTGTACTTCCAGGAGGCGTCGAGGAGCTCCGGACGCTCCTGCACCCAGTCGTGCGTGCCGGTCGGGACCTCCCAGAGGGCCTCGTCCGCCTGCAGCCAGGTCTCGACGCCGAACTCTCCTTCCTTCGGAATGGTGTTGAAGCGCCAGAGCGTCCGGCCCGTGCGCGCGTCGTACGCCACCACGTCGCCGGGCATGTTCATGGGCCAGACCTCGTTGGGTGAGGCCCGGGTCGGAATGCTGCCGGTGTGCATCGAGATCGACGCCACCAGGGTGTTGCCGAGGATCGCCGCCGGCGACGTGTTGGCCACGCGACCCGCGCGCTGCGCGGCCGGCCGCTCGCTCCAGCGCAGGTCGTCCATCATGTCCACGACGCCGGCCGCGCCGAAGCTCTCCACCAGGTTCCCCGTCCGGGCGTCGAGGGCCGCCAACTGAAAGCTCGGCGTCACCACGAAGATGCGCTCGTCGCCTGCCCCGTCCGTCCAGTAGGAGACGCCGCGTCCCGCGCTGCGAGCCACGGGCTCGATGATGTCGCCCCACCGGCGTTCGTTGTCGCCCGGGTGCCAGTTCCAGATGGGCTCGCCCGTGGCGGCGTCGAGAGCGATCACGCTGCGCTGGTTGCCGATGGTCGTATAGAGGACGCCGTTGACCACGATGGGACTGATCTGCGTCCGGCCGGACGGCGGAGGCGTGCCCTGATCTCGTGCGCTCCAGCGCCATGCCACCGCCAGGTCCGCGACGTTCCCGGCGTGGATCTCGCCGAGCGGCGAATAGCGCGTGGCGCCGGCGTCCGCTCCGAACACCCCCCATTCACCATCGGCGGCGCCGTCCTGCGCGCTCACGCCGACGGTTCCCAGGCAGGCAACGGCCACGACCGCAAGCCAACGGATCGGGTGCCGACTCGAGAGCGTTCTGCACATGGCTGTTGACGTACCTCCTCCACCGAAGCGGGCGCCGCCCGGCTGACGGGACGATGGCACAATCGTCTCGGGACGTCAAAACGGCGGCCGCGCGGACCTCGATCCGCGGGACGAGCGCGCGGAGATGCGAAGGGCCGACTCCGCACCCGCGGAGCCGGCCCTGGAATCGTCGACCGTGACGCTGTACGGCGCGAGCCGTACGTCGCCCGTCCTCTGCTACCGCTCCCGGAGTCGCCGGTAGGCGCCGCCCGCGAGCAGGGCCACGAGCGCCAGCAGGGCGAGCGGTGGGGCGATGGGCACGGAATCGGCCGGATAGATGCCGGAGCCGATGAAGCGCCTCTCTCCTCCAATGTCCAGCATCTTGACGTAGCCGACCTTGAGCGACCCTTCGTCCTCGTCGCCGGCGACGGCCGGGTTGTCGAAGTAGTACTCCACGAAGCCGCCGCCGGCCTCCGCGGCACGGATGAGCTCCCGGACGTACAGCTTCCCGGTCTTGTCGCGGTCGTTGTACAGGTCCACTCCCTCCAGGTCCGTTCTGGCGCCGTGAAACCGAATGACGCCGCGGGTGTTGGACACGTAGAGGTAGATGGATCCCATCCTCCATTCACCCTCCGGCCCGAAGGTGCGGTCGAAGAACGCGTACGCGTCAGCGGGGTGCGAGATCTCTCGCTCCGCCAACTCGACGGCCCTCTCCACGAAGGCCTTCAGGGACGCTCGGTCCACGACGTCGCCGGCCTTCACCTGGGCCTGCACGGCGGTGGCGGCGCCGAAGAACGAAACAGTGCCCAGCACGCACGACATTACGAGAACGAACCCGATCCGTGACATGGTCATGCTCCCGCCCGCCTGGGAAACCGACAAAACGCCCGACTGGCGCAGCGGAACGTACCACGCGGGGCCAACCGGGAGCAAGCTTCCCGCCCGCACGAGCGGGCCGGCGAACGCGTGCGGTCTCCCGGGCGAGCGGCGCGCACGCCGCGGCACCCGCTACGGGAGGTTCGGTGGCTCGGACGCCTGAAGCGCTTCGCGACCGAAGCGCTCGATCGTCTCCGGTTGTCTCCCGGACGTCGTCCACCGGGGCGCGGGCCGCCACGTTCGCTAGAATCTCATGGTGCACGGAACTCACCGTCAACCGCCTACGATGCAGCAGGCGACCCGGAGCCTGCACTCGACGATCCGTGCCGGACGAAGTCGGGCGCCGTCGTGCCCCCGCGCGGTGCCGCGCCGTAGTGCCCCCGCCGACCGGAGTCGCCTCGCCTGGCCCGTTCTGCTTGCCATCGCTGCCGCCGTCGCGCTCGCCGCCGCGCCGGCCGAGGCCCAGACCGGGGACGGCGGGACGCTGCGCGGCACCGTGACCCTTGTGGAGAATGGCGGACCGGTGGACGGCGCCGTCATTCTGATCCTGGGGACCGGGGCGTTCACGTTCACCGACAACGGGACCTTCGAGTTCACCAACGTCCCGGCCGGCTCGTACGAGGTCACGGCGCAGCGCGAGCAACTGACCAGCGGCCGGCAGACCGTTGCGGTGACGGCCGGGGAGACGACCAGCATCGACTTCGTGCTCAGTCTGTCGGCGCTGCGGGAGGAGGTGACCGTCACCGCCGAAGCGACGGTGGGGGCGGAGGCGACGCTGCGGGCGTTCAACGCCGTCTCGACGGTCGACGCGTTCGAGATTGCCCGCGAGGCGCCCGGGAGCATCGGGGAAGCGCTCGAGGACGAGCCGGGCATCGCCAACCGCAGCTTCGGGCCCGGGGCGAGCCGGCCGATCGTCCGCGGGTTCGGCGGGGATCGGGTGCACATCATCGAGGACGGGATCCCGACCGGCGATCTCTCGAGCACTTCGGATCACCACGGCGTCTCGATCGACCCGAACAGCGCCGAGCGGATCGAGATCACGCGCGGGCCGGCCACGCTGCTCTACGGGTCGAACGTCGTCGGCCTCATCAACGTGATTACGCCGCACGCGGCCTACCGCAACCTGCTCACCCCGCCGGAGAGCTACGGCGACACGCTGCTCGACGGCACGCGGGGACGGTTCGGAACCGATGCCGGCAGCGCGAACCGGCAGGTCGGCACGCACGCCAACGTGCAACACTCGCGGGGCAACCTGCTCTACTGGGGGAGCGGTTCCTACCGGCAGGCGGGCGACTACGACACGCCGGAGGGAAGCGTCTTCAACTCGGCCACGGAGCTCTCGAGCGGGCGGGCGGGGCTCGGCTACTTCGGCGACCGCTTCTTCACGAGCTTCGGCCTGACGATGGAGAACAGCCGCTTCGGCCTGCCCTTCGAGGATCGGTTCCACTCCCACGGGGAGCCGGAAGAGCACGATCACGCCGAGCACGGCCACGGGGAGGCCGAGGACGAGCACGACGACGAGCTCGAGATCGACCTCGCTTCCGAGCGTCGCGTGGCCCGGCTCGACATCGGCGTGCGCAACATCGACAACGCTGTGATCCAGGGGGTCCGCACGGGATTCTTCGCGATCGACGTGCAGGACGACCACGTCGACACGCTTGACGGCATCGAGAACGTCGATACGCGTTTCAACAACCGGACCTACCTCACGCGGACCCTGGTCTATCAGCGGCAGCAGGAGCACCTCACCGGGCGATTCGGCTCGGAGCTGCGGTTCCGCAACTTCGAGGCGATCGGGGCAGAGGCGCTTGCGCCGCGCACCGAGCAGATCTCGTTCTCCCTCTTCGGCTACGAGGAGCTCACTGTCGGCCGCTTCCGCGTGCAGGTCGGCGGGCGGGCAGAGCGCACCGACTACCGCGCGGCGGGGCGTCCCGTGCTGCCGGGCCACGACCATGAGGACGACGGGCACGACCACGGGCATGACGACGACCACGGGCATGACGACGACCACGGGCATGACGACGACGATGACGACCACGGTGACGAGGATCACGCCGACGAGGGAGACGAACGCGTGCTGGTGCCCGCCGACCCGCGCGACCGGCAGTTCCTCGGGGCGTCGGCGTCGATCGGCCTGCACGCGGACCTCGGCGCCAGCACCGCGATCGTGGCCAACTTCACCCACTCGCACCGGGTGCCGGCGCTCGAAGAGCTCTACAACTTCGGCCCCCACCTGGGGAACTTCGAGGTCGGCAGCCCGGATCTCGAGGCGGAGACGATGCGCGGCCTCGACGTGAGCCTGCGGCAACGCGTCGGCCGCGTGCAGGGCGAGGCGAACTTCTACGTGTACGACATCGCCAACTTCATCTTCGGTGACCTGACCGACCAGGTCGCGAACAACCTGCGTGTCCTGGACATCCGGCAGGGCGACAGCCGGTTCGTCGGATTCGACGCCCGCGGGAGCTTCTGGCTGGGCGGGCAGGTCTGGGCGACCCTGGGGCTCGGCTACGTCGACGCAACCCTGACGACCACGGGCGAGCCGCTGCCGCGCATACCCCCGCTACGCGGGACGCTCAGCCTCGACATCCCGGTCGGCGGGCTGACGATCAGTCCGGAGCTCCTGTTCGCGGGACGGCAGGACCGGGTCTTCCGCGCCGAGACCGAGACGCGCGGCTACTCGGTAGTCAACCTGGACGCGTCCTACATCTGGCCCCGGCAGCACGTGGCGCACGTCCTGTCGTTCACCGGGTACAACCTTGCGAACGCGCTCTACCGGAATCACACGTCGTTCATCAAGGATCTGGCCCCCGAGATGGGACGCGGCGTCCGGGTGGGCTACTCGCTGCGGTTCTTCTGATCCCCGAGACGGGACAGGCCGACCCGGGTTCCGACCCGGGCCGGCCGCGAAACGGCACCCGATGCACAGGCGCCGGTGACGCGTCGCCGCCGCCCGCGCGCCCTGACGGGCGTTCGACCGCAGCTACTTGCCTTCGGCCGCCATCGCCGCCGCCTCCTCGGCGCGGGCGCCGGCGAGGATGTTCTCCAGCCCGTAGTTCCCCTCGTGGCAGGCGTACTCGTAGAGCGGCTGGTCGTTGAAGGTCATCGGCACCTGGTAGGTCCAGGGCCGCGTCCAGACCGTCGGGTCGTCGATCGTCGCCTCGTACATCAGGACGCCCGGCTCGACGCGGGTGAAGCGCTCGGTGAGGTGCAGGTTGGCATCCGTGCGCCCGGACGAGAAGCTCGTCTCGCGGAGGAAGGAGACGGTTTCCACCACGAGGGTGTCGCCCTCCCAGCGCCCGCGCGAATCGCCCGTCCACTGCGGCAGGTCGACGTGCGGCCGGCCGTCGAGCGGCACGTAGCGAACGTTGTGGTTCATCTCGTTGAGGAGCGCGATGAAGTCCTCCGTCTGGAAGATCTGCACGTTGTTGTTGTAGCCGCCCGGCGTCATCGGCGGGCCGGCGTTGAAGCCGGTGATGCAGCGGAGCTGCAGCCCGTTGGCGCCGAGGTCCTCGACCCAGCCGCCCGGGGTCGGAGCGTGCGTCACGACGCCCTCGCGGGCCGCGCGGAGCGCCTCCTGACGGGCGGCGGCCTCCGGCGTGAACGGCGGCATCTTGCCGTCGGGCGGGTCGACGATGAGCGACGTGCGGCGCGTACCGACGGTCGTCGTGCCCCGGTCCAGCCAGAAGTTGTTGTAGAAGCCGGGGGCGCCGTTCTCGCCGCTGTCGACGCTCTCGGTCACCGCCGTGCGCTGGGCCGGTCGGTCCAGCAGCTCCTGGTTGCGGGCGACGGTCTCCTGCTCGAGTCGCGCCGCCTCCTCCTCGGTCAGGAACTCCTGGTCGGCCAGATCGTCGGGCCGTTCCATGGGAGTGATCGAGCGGAAGTCCCACACGCCCCCGATGTCGGGCGCGCCCCACGACGTCCGGGGTACCTCCGCCTGGCCCGCCGCGAGCGCGGGCGCCAAGGCCACGACCGCGGCCGCGGCGCACAGAACGGCGAGGTTTCGTTGCCTCATCTCTTCCTCCTTCTGCCTCTCGTCCACTCGTGGTGGCAGAACGACTGTCGTCGGACCGGTCCGCGAGCAGCCAATTGTACGAGCAACTCCGACCGGTCGCCGCCGGCGTCCCGCCGCATCCGCCCCTCCCGGCGTTCCCGGCCTCGGCGACGGGCGGCCTACGGCTGCCCGGCCTCCGCGGCCTCCCGCTCCTCCGCGCGCGCGCCGCGGAGGATGTTCAGCAGGCCGTAGTTCCCCTCGTGGCAGGCGTACTCGAAGATCGGCGCGTCCGTCCGCGTCATCGGCACGGCGACCGTGAAGGGACGCGTGTAGGTCGCCGGGTCGTCGACGGTGAACTCGTAGAGCAGCGTGTCGGCGTCGACGCGCGTGAAGCGCTCGATGAGGCGCAGCGTGTCGCCAGTTCCCACCCCGCTGATGACCGACGTGTTGAACCCGGCGGTCCGGTCGGTGAAGTTGGTGCTCGTGACGACCAGCGTGTCGCCCTCCCAGTGCCCGCGCGAGCTCCCCATCCACTGCCGGACGCCGTCCGCAAGTTGTGCCCGTCCGTCGAGGGGCACGATGCGCACGTCGTGGACCATCTCGTTGAGGATCGCCACGTGGTCGGGCCCCTGGAAGAGCTGCATGTAGTCGTTGTAGAAGCCGCTCGGGAGCATCGGCGGTCCCGTGTTGAATCCGAGGAGGCACCGCTCGGCGAGGCCGCGGTCTTCCGGGCCGTCGTACCCGACGCCGCCCGCGCGGAAGCGGACGGGTCGCGCCTCGGGGGGCGCGATTACGCTGCCGTCGTCGGGAACCATTTCGCCCTGCGCTACCCCCGGCTGCAGCGCGGGGAGCCGCCCGTCCGGCGGGTCGACGATCAGGGAAGTCCGGCGGTCGCCGACCACCTCGGTTCCCGGGTCGAACCAGAACTGGTTGTAGCCGCCGGGGCAGCCCGGCGGGGGCGGCGCGTCCACCCGCCCGGCCGCCGTTTCCTGCTCGAACGCGGCCGCTTCCTCCGCGGTCAGGAACGCCTGGTCGGCCAGCTCCTCGGGACGCTCCAGCGGCGTGATGGTGCTGAAGTTCCAGACGCCCTGCAGATCGGGTCGCCCGTCCGGCGTCCGGGGCAGGTCGGCGTCCTGCCCGGCGGCCGCGGGCGCCCAGCCGGTGATGGCGAGCGCGACGGCGACGAACGCGATGGAGACGGACCCTCGGCACCTCATGTCAACCTCCCTGCGGCAGCGAGCGATCGGAAGCCCTGCCGGCTACGATAGTCGCGCGGCCGGACCGGCGCAACCACCGTTCCGCTCGGCCCTGTGGGCTACCGGCCGTTCGGGCGTGCGCGGAGCCTCGCTGCCGCTGCACTCCCGCCGCTCGGGACCGGGTCCCGGGACCGCCGCAGCCGATCCGACGCGGCCGGGCGAGCGCTACTGCAACATCGACGTCCTGCTGATGGACGACATCCGGGCGGCGCCGGCTGCTACCGCTCGCCCGGGTGGTAGCGGCGCTCCAGGTTGGCCTCGATCTCCTCCATCGTGAACCACGACGGCTTGAACTTCCCGGCCACGAAGAGCGGCGCCTGGTCGAAGAAGTGCGGCGACGCCGGATCGGCGCTCTGCCCGTACGGCACGACGGTACGGGCGCGGATGGGATGGCTGAACTCCATGACCGCCACGTACGTGTTTCCGAAGTTCCCGTAGCGGCGGCGGGTCCCCGCCGGCCGCTCGGACGACGCGGTCAGTATCGAGCCGACGAGGTCGGCGTCGGCGGCCGGCAGCGGCAGACTCGGGGCGCCGTCGTCGTACGACCGTCCATCGCGGAAGCGCGGGCGCTGGTGACGGTTGATGTCGCCCCAGCTCGTCCGCCACGTGCCATGGCGCGCGGTGAGGTCGGCGATGGCGGCCTCGAGCGCGGAGACGCGCGGCCAGCCACCATCCCGGCCGTCGGCGCCGGTCCTGTCGTCGGCGAGCGCGTTTCTCTCGGCTGCGCCGAGGTCCTCGGTCGTCGCCCGGTCCTCGGGAGCGCCGCCGCCCTCGATCGTCGCGAGCGTCTCCTCACGCCACCGGACGAAGAGCGTGGTCGCCACCGAGTGCGCGGCGCCGCGCCGATCCCACGCCTGCAGCAGGCGCAGCGGCTCGGCGAGCACCCGGGCGCGGGCCGGGTCTGCCGCCGCGAGGCGCTTCCACTCGTCGACGAGTCCGGGCAGCTCCTCGTCGGCGGACAGGAAGTGGTTGTCGGCGGCCAGGGCCGTCCAGCGGTCGAACGTGATCCCGCTCTCCGCCGCGAGCAGCCGCCGCGACTGGCGCGCCCGGGCCCCGTTCCCGTCGCTGTCGATGAGCGGGCGGAGCGTTCGGGGACCGGCTTCCCGGACGAGATACGGCGGGAACTCCGACGGGCCGGGATTGTCGCCGGGCGCGGAGGCGTGGAACGGAGTGGCGTTGGCGTTCTGCAGCCAGCCGCTTGCGGGGTTCACGATCTGCGGGGTCTCGGCGACGGAGAGCATCCCCTGCCATTCCGTCGCCGGATCCGCTCCGTCGACCGGGCGCTCCCAGTCGAAGCTCGGGTCCTTGCGCGGATGCGCGCCGCCGTAGAGGTAGAAGATGTTTCCGTCGACGTCGGCGTACACGAAGTTGTGGTACACGAGCCGCCCCGTCTCGAAGGCGGCCTTGAACTCGTCGAGGTTCCGCGCCTTCGCGATTGCGTAGTAGAGCGGGAAGAGGCTGCCGCCGTCCTGATTCGCGCGCCGGACGGCGTAGTGCTCGCCCGGCGCGGCCTCGAAGACCGGCCCGTGGTGGCTCCGGCGGAACGTCGTGGGCCGCTCCTCGATGCCGGAGCCGGTCCGCACGCGAAGGGTCTCCATCCACTCTTCGGCACGCCGGTACCCGTCGCCGTAGCGGTAGGCGAGCGGATCGTCCGGATCGTCGAACGTGAGCCGATAGACATCGACCACGTCGGGGTAGTTCACGGTGACCGTCCAGCCGATGCGCTCGTTGCGGCCCACGAACGGGAGGCCGACCATCGCGTAGCCCGTGATCCCGGAGGCGTTCAGCCCCTCGTCGCTCTTGACGTGGAACTCGTAGGGGACGTTGAAGCGCATGTGGGTATTCGAGAAGAGCATCGCGTGACCGCTCGCGGTGCGCGACGGGCCGACGGCCCAGGCGTTCGAGCCGTTCGTGGGTCCGGGCGGGGCACGGAAGGCGACCTGCTCGGCGGGGCCGGCCAGCCACGGGCCGGCGTCGAGACGGTAGAAGGCGAAGACGTACCACGGCTCGAAGCGGTCGAGCACCTGCCACGGCACGCCGGGATTGCGGTGCAGGTAGTAGTTCACGCCGTCTGCGTAGGCCTCGGCCAGGGAGCGGATCCTGGGCGACGCGGTCTCGTACTCCGCCCGCGCGAGGTCGGGGATGCGGTAGGCCCGGACCAGCCGATCGTCGGCGAGCGCCTCCTCGCCGTCGAGCTCGGCGCGGCGTCCAAGGGCGTCGAGGAAGAAGGGCTCGTCCTCGGGGAGTTGGTCCTCGGCGCGCGCGTAGGCGGCGCCGAACATGGCGCTCTCGTCGGTGGTGCCGACGATGTGGGGCACGCCCCACGTGTCGCGGTAGATGGTGACCGTGCGGGCCAGCGCCTCCATGCGCCGGAGGTCGGCCGCCGTCGCATCCGGGCTGGTCGAGGTGCCGCCCGCGGCCTGGACCTCGCTCCCAGTCGCCGGGTCGCCCGGAGGCTGTGCGGCACCCGCCGCCGGCAGGGACCCGAGCGTCAGCCACGTGCAGAAGCAGGCCCACCGAGCGAGGTTCGTCATGAGCATCTCCGGGGCATCCACGCCTGCGCTTCGCGCGTCGCCTGCCCCCTTGCCTGCCTGCGCCGGTGACCGTATCGTAACAGGGAGAATCGGCAGTTCGAGGGGTCCCTTCGCGGGATCGGGGAGGCGTGTCGTGCCGACTGGAAGCGAGTGGTCGCGTCGTGGGTTCCTGAAGCAGGCCGGCGCCGGAGCGGGGGCCGTCGCGTTCGCCCCCGGGGCGCTCGGAGCGGCGGCCGGGCAGGCGCCGGCTCCCGCGCGAGGCCTCGCCGCGACGCCGCGCTCCGTCCATCCCACCCTCAACCGGCGGGCGCGCGGCTGGCTGCGCTTCCTGTGGGAGAAGACCACCACGCCGGACGACTGGGGCGGCGACGGGATGCCCCACCCGTGGTGGGACCGCTACTCGAACCCGGTGGTGACCAGCTACCCGCGCTTCGATCTGCAGGACTCGTCGTACGCGCTGCTCGTCATGGCCGACCAGACGCCGGCGTGGCGCGAGGTCTACACCCGCATCGCCGACGGGCTGGCCACCCGCTATCCCACCTACTGGGGGGCCATCGACTGGCTGACGCAGATCGGGAACGACCCCCGGCGCGCGAACTATCCGGACGCCGTGATGCAGGGGATCCCCGAGCGGCTGCGGGGCAACTACAACCGCATCGGGTGGACCGCGAACGGGGTGGAGCCGTGGGGCCTGTCTCCCGATCCGATCGGCTCGGAGGGCAACCTCTTCTTCCGCGGCTGGTTCAACCTGGTCCTGTCCATCTACAAGTACGTCTCCGGCGACGACAAGTACGAGCGGCCGTTCCCGGTGACCGGCTACGGCGACGAGCAGTTCGAGTGGGACCACCACCGCATCGCGGAGTTCCTCGAAGGGCAGTACCGCGAGCGCCCCGAGGGACCGCACTGCGAGAACACCAAGATCTGGGTGCCGTGCAACTCCGCGGCGGGGCTCGGGCTCTACCTCTACGACCGGGTCTACGGCCGCGACCGGCACCGGCCGGTCCTGGGGTGGCTGGAGTACGCCAAGGACAACTACATGAGCGTCGGCTCCGACGGCCGGCTGGAGTGGATCGCCAACTACTACGACCCCATCGTCAACCACATGTCGACGGCCGGGGCCGCGGCCGGGGTGTTCGACGGCATGCTCCTCCTGCCGCAGGACCGCGAGTTCACCGAGTTCCTCTACGAGTCGGCCGCCAACGCGCTCGGCTGGAACGACCCGAGCGTTCCGGTCCAGCCGTCGCCGGCGGGCACGCTTCTGGCGCGGGAGTTCGGGGACCACACGTCGCTCGAGCGCCTCCGGGCCGCGGCCGAGCTTGCCTTCGAGCCCAAGTACTTCGGCGACGACGACGAGATGTTCGGCTGGTGGTTCGGGCTCAACGACGGCTTCCCCCGCGGGCAGCTCAGCGCCCAGATGATGCTGGCGGAGGTCGGGGAGGCGGACGCCTGGGGCCGCGCCCTCGAGGCGCCGCACCTCGACAAGTACGCAGCGCCGACCGTGGAGGGAGTCGACTTCCCGTCGCTCGGCCTGTACCAGGCGTGGAACGACACCGACGGCGGCGCGCTGAACGTCGGAACGTATGCCGCGGCCCCGGACCGCCGCGGGATGGAGACGAGCTGGCGCGTCACGAACCTGCCCGACCCCGACGACGTCTACATCCTCTGCGACGGCCTGCCCTTCAGCCGCTTCGCCGTGGACGGGCCCGGGTCGATCCGCATCGACGGGGACATCGCTCAGCGCCACTACCAGATCTTCACCGGCTACCGGGGGGAGAGCGCGGAGCAGGCGGACGCCCGGCGTCGCCTCCAGCGTCAGGCCGGTGCGAGCGCGACGGCGGCCGGGGCGGCTCTCGCGGCCCGCGACCGAAACGGCCAGAGCGGGACCGGCGGCCGCGGTCAGGCGCGCGGCCAGGCGAGCACCACCCTCGCGTCGGAGGAGGGGCCGACCTGCGCCTGCTGCGTGGCCTGACAGACGGCGGGCGACCGGAGCGGCCCCCGCCGCGCGCGACCGCCAGCCGCCGGTCCACGCGTCGACCGGGTCATTTGAGGACGTTGCAGGCAGCGGACGCGTGACGCTCCGGCAGGGGCGGTCGACGACTTGCCGCTTCGTCCATCCGGAGCGGCAGCGGTATCAGAGCACTGCTCGAAGTCCCCGGATACGCGCTTCGAGATCCGACGGCGCCCGGAAGACGTTGAGCTTGCGTCCACGCTTCTGCCGCTCGAGCAGGCTCAGTTCCGCCAGCCGGAACAGGTCCGCGCGGGCAGTGGCGTAGACCACGTCGTGACTGGTCATGTGAGAGCGCGTCGTGTACTCCCAGTCCGGGTGCCGAACCGCGTGGGCGAGGAGTGCGAGTTGGCGATGGTTCAGGTCCGTCCCGCGGCGGAGCAACCGGTCGATCCGTGCCGCCTGCGCCGCCTTCAACTGGAGGTACCGGTCCAGCGCGTCGAGCGCCCGCTGGATAACGTCGACCTGGTGCACGATGAAGTAGGTCGCGTCGCTCGCGTCCGTCTCCGTATGGAGAAAGGCTTGGGCGTACTGCACGGGAGCCGCCTTGAGAAACCGGCTGATCGACAGGAACTCGAACATCCAATAGCCGCGGCGCAGCATCGCCCAGTAGAAGAGGGCTCGGGCGGTGCGCCCGTTGCCGTCGGCGAACGGATGGTCGTACGCGAGCCAGAAGTGCAGCACGATCGCACGGATGACCGGGTGCAGAAAGGGGTTGCCATGCGGCGTGTCGGCCCCGTTCTCGGCGTTGGCGAATCGGACCATCGCTCGCAGCCGTTCTGGTAGCCGGTCCGCCGGGGGCGGTCGGTGAAGGATCTGCCCCTGGGCGTCGCAAACCTCGACGCGATCCTCGCCCGGGAGTTGCAGCCGGCCGGCGGCAGCCGGATCGTCGAGCGTGCCGTCGGTGACCGCTCGATGCAGGGCGAGCACCGCCTCGACGGTCAACGGCTGATCCTTCATCTCGCGGACCTCGCGCATCGCGCGATAGTTGTTCAGGATCATCCGTTCGCTACGATTCCGCGGTCGCCGGCCGGCGCGGATCATTCTCGCCGCCGCGGCGCGAGTCGTCGACGCCCCTTCGAGCTGGCTCGACGTGATCGCCTCCCGGATCAGAGAGCTGACGATGAACTGATCGCGTGTCGCCGGATTGGTCACTGCCTCGGTGACACCGATCCGACCGCTGGCACCGCTGTCGATACGGTGCAGCGCCTCGAGGACACGGTCCGGGAGCATGTAGAGGAACGGCCGGCCGCGCGTATCCTCGAGCGGGAGGGGTCTCGACTGACTGAAACGGGCCAACCGGATGCCGGTCCACCACTCACCGGCGCTCAGATCGGCCGGCCGAGGTGTCTTGCGCCGCAGCTGGTCCCAGTGGATGTAGTGCCCGCCCACCGTCGGCTGTCCGCCGAGCCTCAGCACGTCAGGTAGACGCTGCTTGTGTCTTTCGAGGAGCTTCTCGAGCGGCGGCGGGGCGAGGGGCCTCTTCATCGGCCGGGTTCCGGAATCATCAATTGCCGGATCGTTTTGATGATCGCTGATGAAGATGTACGACTACCAGGTCTCTGCCTCGCCAGCGTCGCGATCATCAATATTCATCAATATCGACACTATTGATGAATATTGATGGAAACGCAACCATTCCGTGCAAGACCGGACGCGCGCGGCACCGCCACGAGCTGGAAAGTCGTTGCGACGGCGCAATCCGAGAGCCGGGATCCCAGGCGCCCTCGACCGGAGCCGCGGCGCGCCGCCGATCGGATCGCTCCGGGCCTCGACGCGTTCGACGCGCACCGGGCAACTGGCGCTTGCATCAGGAGTCGGCCCGCGCCTATGCTCAGGGGTTCACCGGTGCGCGTGCCATGCCGTGGGAGGGGCCTTCCCGATCCACGGCCGAGCAGTTCAGGGGGCCCGCGACGCACTTCGACCCCACGCAATGCGATCGATGGAGGAGATTCCCATGACCCAACGGTGTCTCGTCGCCAGCTTCGCGCTGGCCGCGCTCGTCGTGCTGGCGCCCGTCGGTGTCAGCGCCCAGGAAGAGGGCTGGACCGTGCCGCGCACCGCGGCCGGGCAGCCTGACCTGCAGGGGGTGTGGGACTTCCGCACCCTGACCCCGCTTCAGCGCCCGGCGAACCGGGCCGAGGCGACGCTCACGGCAGAGGAAGCGGCCGAGATCGAGGCCCGCTCGGTGGCCGCGGCCGCGGCGGCCGACCAGCCCAGTGAGGTCCGCACGGAGCCGCTGCCGGCCGGGCAGGACGTCGGCGGCTACAACGCCTTCTGGTTCGACCGGGGGGCGGGCGTGGTCGACGACCGGCGCACGTCGCTCATCGTCGATCCCCCGAACGGGCGGGTGCCGGCCCTGCGTCAGGGGGCGCGCCACCAGATCGGCTCGCTCGGCGAGGACTTCGCCAGCGCGCGTCCGATCCTCTATCGCGCGGGCGGCGCGGGCGTCGACGGCCCCGAGGACCGCGGCCTCGCGGAGCGCTGCCTCCTCGGCTTCAACTCCGGTCCCCCGATGCTGCCGGGCGGCTACAACCAGAACATGCAGCTCTTCCAGACGCCCGACCACGTCGTGGTCCTCAACGAGATGGTGCACGACTCGCGCATCATCCCGATCGACGGGCGCCCGCATCTGCCGGACCACATGCGCCAGTGGATGGGCGATTCGCGCGGCTACTGGGACGGCGACACGCTGGTGGTGGAGACGACGAACTTCACCGACCGCACGGCCAGCTTCAACCCCAGCGTCATGGAGGCGATGGGGACGGGTGAGAACATGCGGCTGATCGAGCGCTTCAGCCGCGTCGACGACGAGACCCTGAGCTACGAGTACACCGTCTACGACCCGTCGACGTTCGTGCAGCCGGTCACGGCCCAGATCCCGATGAAGCGGGGAGCGGCGCCGCTCTTCGAGTACGCCTGCCACGAGGGCAACTACGGCCTGCTGAACATCCTGCGCGGCGCGCGCGACGACGAGGCCGCGCAGGCGGCGGCGCAGCAGTAGCCGACGGCCGGCTCCGACCTTCGGTTGACCGCGCGCGCCGAGCCTTGGCAACCGAGGGTTCCAACGTAGCGGGGTGGAGGACGTCAGGGACGTCCTCCACCCCGTCTCTCCTCAATCAACTCGCCTCGCCCCGAGCGTTCCAACCCGACGTCGCGGCAGACTGCCGAATAGACGCGCGCAAGGTGAGGTGTTCGCGCTCCCGCGCCTGAAGACAAAGGGCTCTGCCCCCACGAAGGGTGCAGAGCCCTTGATTCAGTACCCCAGACAGCGTCAGTTGTTCCCTTCGCGCTGCGCTGCGTAGTAGCGGTCGAAGAAGTCCAGCCGCTCCTTGCGGATGCCCTCTTCCACGGTGATGGTGTCGCCGATGTGGAGCGCGGCGTCGGCCTCGGGGTCGTAGGCGGGCCACTCGGGTAGCCCCTCGGAGTTGGGATTGCCGGTGGCCGCCATGTTGACCCAGTAGGAGGCCAGGATGTCGGACAGCAGCCGGTCGGTGTCGGTGTAGTCCCGGTTGGCATACGGGTGCGGGCTGACGCCGAAGTTGTCGAACACGTACGGGATCTCCGCCGTGTGGTAGGCCCCGTAGAGCTCGGCGTCGGGCGCCGGCGGGATGCGGCTGAAGAAGTACAAGTACGCGGGTGACGAGACGGTCTCCATCAGGCGGGCCCACGTCCGCATCTCCCAGCCGAACGTGGCGTCGGTGCCGCCGGCCATGAAGGCCTGCTGCGCCTCCTCGTCGGTGCTGGCCGGGAACGTCTCGAAGAACGCGTCGGCGTGCTCGCCGTACTGGTCGCGGGTCGTCTCGCGGAACTGCTCCAGCGTCTCCGCTCCCGCCGTCCCGCCGAGGATGGACATCTCGTCGGCGTTCGAGCCGACGATGACCGGCACGTCGTGCTGCTCGCCCGCGGCGAAGATGTTGTAGACGGTGTCCGGGAAGACCCAGCCGTCGACCGTCGCCGCCGACACGACCAGCTCCGGCGCGACGGCGAGGATCTCGTCCGTGCTCGCCGCGCGCATCGCCTCCAGCGACGGCGTCACGCCGTCCCCGAGCAGGGCCTCGACGAAGCGCTCGCCGGTCGCCTCGATGTCGGCTTTGGCCTGCGCCCGGCCCATCGATCCGAAGCTGCCGCCGCTCTCGCCGATCGCCGCGTGGAAAAGGCCCCGCGCCAGGGGAGTCGCCATCATGTGGTTGACGCTCCAGGAGCCGGCCGACTCGCCGAAGATCAGGACGCGCGACGGATCGCCGCCGAACGCCGCGATGTTCCTCTGAATCCAGTCGAGCGCGGCCACCTGGTCGAGGGTGCCGTAGTTGCCTGACGCACCCTGCTCGGACTCCGTGCTCAGCAGCGGGTGGGCGAGGTAGCCGAGAGCCGCGAGGCGGTAGTTGATGGTCACGAGCACCACGCCGCGCTGCGCCAGACGCGTCCCGTCGTAGGTGATGTCGGCGCTGTTGCCGATCGCCAGCCCGCCGCCGTGGATCCAGACCATGACCGGCGCCGGGTCGTCCGGCCCGGCCGCGGTCCAGACGTTGAGGTAGAGGCAGTCCTCGCTCATGCGGTCGACGCCCGCGTTGTAGAACGTCTGCACCTCGACGGGGATCTCGTTCTGGATGCACGCCGGCGCCGCCTCGGTCGCGTCGCGCACGCCCTCCCACGACGCGGCCGGCTGAGGCGGACGCCACCGGAGATCGCCCACCGGCGGGGCCGCGAACGGCACGCCGCGGAAGACCATGACCTCCTCGCCGAGGGGCGACGGGGCGCCGGCTAGCTGCCCGCCCTCGACCGTGACGGTCGCACCGGCGGACTGGGCCGCCGCCGGCGCAGTGGTCGCCGGCAGCAGGACGAAGACGAGAGCGAGACCGGTCGCGAGTGCGCCGGCCGTCAGGTTTCGCATCATTGTGTCACCTCGAATCGTGGAGCCGGATCTCGGATCGTTTCGGGAGTCGGATCTCGGATCACTACGAGAGTCGGATTACCTCCGGGAGTGGCTCGGATTCCCCTACTTCACGATGGCCTGGTAGATCAGGTTGCGCGACACGCCCTGGATCTCCCCGATCTCCGGTCCCTGGTGCTGGATCATGCCGACGAAGATCAGGTCCGTCGCCGGGTCGATCCAGAACCAGGTCCCCGCCGCGCCGCTCCAGTAGTACGACCCCTCGCGGCTCGGCTCGCCCGCGGCGGCCGAGTCGAGCACCACGGCGAAGTCCATCCCGAAGCCGAGGCCGGGAGTCATCGTGGCCACCGCCTCCGGCGAGAGGTGGTTGGTGCGCATCGTCTCCACCGTGCGCGGGGCCAGGATGCGCGCGCCGTTCAGCTCGCCGTCGTTGGCCAGCATCTGGGCGAAGCGTGCGTAGTCTTCCGCCGTGGAGAAGAGCCCGGCCCCGCCGAGAGGCAGGATGGGCGGAACCGTCGCATCGGTCCCCAGCAGCCCGAACATCTGCGGGTTCGGCTGGAGCTTGCCGTTCTCGTCCGCGGCGTGGATGCTCGCCAGGCGGCCGATCTTCTCCTCCGGGACGTAGAAGGCGGTGTCCGACATGCCGAGCGGCTCGAAGATGCGGTCATGGAAGAAGTCGGCCAGCGGCTGGCCCGAGAGCTTCTCGACCAGGTAGCCCTGCACGTCGACGGAGATGCTGTAGATCCACTGCGTCCCCGGGTGGACCATCAGGGGGATCTCGCCGAGCTTCTCGATCATCGTCTGGAGCGGCTTCTCCAGGTCGAAGATGTCGACCGCCCCGTAGCGCTGGTCGACGGGGTGCGGTCCGAAGCCGTAGGAGAGGCCGCCGGCGTGCGTCATGACGTGCCGCATCGTCATCGGCGACGCAGGGTCCTCGACGGCCAGCTCGTCGCCTTCACCTTCCGACCCGTCGCCCGCGTAGACCTTGAGGTCGGCCCACTCGGGGATGTACTTCGCAATCGGGTCGTCGAGCCGCCACTTGCCCTCCTCGTGGAGGATCATCATGGCGACGCCCGTCACCGGCTTCGTCATCGAGTAGATGCGGAAGATCGAGTCGGTCGCAAGCGGCTCGCCGGTGGCCGTGCTCTTGACGCCCGCCGCGCTCAGGTGGGCCGTCTTGCCGTGGCGCGCCACGAGGGTGACGACACCGGACAGGCGGCCCTCATCCACGAAGGCGCGCATGCCGGACTCGAGCCGTTCGAGCCGCTTGGGGTCGATGCCGACCGATTCCGGCTTCGCAGCCTTCAGGTCGCGGTCGGCCTCCGAGGCCGCCGCTTCGCCCGCCGTCCCGGCGCCGCCGAGCGCGAAGACCGCGACGAGGACGAGCGTGACGAAACGCAGCTTGGAACTCACGATCACGATTGCACCTCCAGGTAGAGTCCGGGCCGTCAGTCCGGCAATGTGTACGCGAGCAGCCGGGCGGGGACGCTGACGCCGCCTACGGCGACGACGACGAACTGCCGCCCGTCGTGCAGGTAGGTCATCGGGGTGCCCGTCTGCGGCGCGGGCATGTAGACCTCGCCGACGTTGTCGCCGGTCGCCTTGTCGTAGGCCCGCAGCATGGCGCCGCGCCGCCCGTCGGGGGTGGTGAAGAAGCCGCGGTCGATGGCGTTGCGCCCGCCTTCCCCCGAGATCACGAGGGTCTTCGTCGTCAGCGTGCCGACCGGGCCCTTGCGTCCCGTGCGGGGAATGTCGACGCCCCGGAGCGCCGGGTGGCGTCGGACCGAGTCCGGCGTCTCCCCGTGCGGCACCTGCCACACGATGGTGCCGGTGTTGAGGTCGATGGCCGTGATGCGGCCCCACGGGGGCTTCATCAGCGGCAGCCCCTGCACGGTCTGGCCGGGGCCGCGCGCGGGGCCGTTGATGAACGCCATGTCCGAGCGCTCGGGAATGGACTGCATCGCGAGCACGCGGCTCAGCGTCTGCGAGAAGAGATAGAGGATGCCGGTCTCCGGGTCGAAGGAGCCGCCGGGCCAGTTCGCGCCGTTGGGGACGAAGAGCGTGCCGAACAGGTCGCCCGCGCCGCGCCGGATGGGCGGCGTGAAGACGGGGCCGGTGCGGTACTGCTGCGCGATGCGGAGCGCCTCGGCGTGGAGCTCGGGCGTGAAGTCGAGGAGCTCGTCGAGCTCGAAGCCCTGCCGCTCGAAGGGTGGCGGCCGGGTCGGGAACGGCTGCGTCGGCGAGTAGGTCTCGCCGGGGAGGTCGCCGGCCGGCACGGGCCGTTCTTCTATCGGCCAGACCGGCTCGCCGGTCACGCGGTCGAAGACGTAGACCCAGCCCTGCTTCGTGGGCTGCGCGATGGCCTTGATCTCGCGGCCGTCCACCGTGATGTCGGCCAGGATCGGCGCGCAGGGGACGTCGTAGTCCCAGACCGGGTGGTGCACGAACTGGAAGTGCCAGATGCGCTCGCCGGTCTCGACGTCGACCGCGACCAGGCTCTCGGCGAAGAGGTTGTCGCCGGGCCGGTGGCCGCCGTAGTAGTCGCCGGTCGGGATCTCGACGGGGAGGTACGCGATGCCGAGCTCGGCGTCGACCGTCATCTGCGTCCAGACGCCGGTGTTGCCGGTGTACTCCCAGGAGCCGTCCTCCCACGTCTCGTGGCCGAACTCGCCCGGCTGGGGGATGGTGTGGAAGATCCAGCGGCGCTCGCCCGTCCGGGCGTCGAAGCCGCGCACGTAGCCCTTCGCGTTGCGGCGGCTCGGCGGCGTCCCGCCGGGGCGGCTCGCGGCCCCGACGATCACCACGTCGCCGGCGACCACCGGGGCGCCGTTCCAGGCGAGCTCGCTCGTGATCGGATCGAGCTCCTGGTCGTTATTGCGCTTGAGATCGACGACGCCGGCCTCTCCGAACCCGGCAACCGGGCGCCCGGTTGCCGCATCCAGTGCGACGAGCTGGTAGCCGATCGTCACGAAGTAGATGCGCTCGTCGCCGGCGCCGTCGGTCCAGTAGCCGACGCCGCGGCCCGAGAGCCGCCGCACCGACCGTTCCGCGCGCTCTCCCTCATCGAGGCGGTACATCCAGACGTGCTCGCCGGTGCCTGCATCGAGGGCCACCACCGCTCGCCGGCTCCCCGCCGTCGTGTAGAGCACGCCGTCGACGACCAGCGGTGTCGACTGCAGATTGAAGTCGGGGCTCGGGCCCAGGTTGTCGGTGCGGTAGGTCCAGGCGACGAGCAGGTCGTTGAAGTTGCCGGCGTCGATCTGATCGAGCGGCGCGTAGCGCGTCGCGCCGAGGTCGCCCGCCCACGTGCGCCATTCGCCGCCGGTCGTCCCGTGCTGCGCGGCGGCGGGAGCGGCGGCGAGGAGCACCGCCGTCGTCGCCAGCGCCGCTGTGTGGAGCGCGGAACGGGACCCGCGCGGACGGGAACGTCGCGTAGTCGCGGACCGCATCGGATCGCTCCCTCGTTTGGTAGCCCCGGATTCCGGAATCGACGGCCGTGGCCGGCGGCGAGCCAGCCCCGAGATCATACCCGCGGCCGGTGCGATCCGCGTATCTCCGGGGAGTGATATCACTATGATATGATTTAGAAATCACGCAGGAGGGATCATGATTCAGGAGAAGTCGTTCGCCGCCGCCTCGGGCTGGCTCGTGCTGTTCGCCTTGATCGTTGCGCTCGTGGCGGACATCACGTGGTTCGTCATCGACGTTGCCACGGACCAGCAGGTGTCTCTGACCGGGCTGGCCAACACCCTTGCGCTTCCGGTCATCATCTTTCTGTTCGTCGGTCTCTTCGTCGTCAATCCGAACCAGGCGCGCGTGCTGCTGCTGTTCGGGCGCTATGTCGGCACGGCCCGCGAACCCGGGCTGCGCTGGGCCAATCCGCTGTACGCGCTCTCCGGGCGGCGCTCGGTCTCGCTGCGCGTCCGCAACTTCGAGACCGCGCGCTCCAAGGTGAACGACACCGAGGGCAACCCCATCGAGATCGCGGCGGTGGTCGTGTGGAAGGTGGTCGACACGGCCGAGGCCGTTTTCGAGGTGGACGACTACGTCCACTACGTCAACGTCCAGAGCGAGTCCGCGGTCCGGAACCTGGCCACCCGCTACCCGTACGACGCGCACGAGGAGGCGCAGACGTCGCTGCGCGGCAACACGGAGGAGATCGCCGGGCAATTGCAGACCGAGATCCAGGGGCGGCTGCACAAGGCCGGGGTCGAGGTGCTCGAGGCGCGGATCACCCACCTGGCCTACGCGCCGGAGATCGCCTCGGCGATGCTCCAGCGCCAGCAGGCGGGCGCCATCATCGCCGCCCGCAGCCGCATCGTCGACGGGGCGGTCAGCATGGTGCAGATGGCCCTCGACAGCCTCTCCAACCGCAACATCGTCGAGCTCGACGAGGAGCGGAAGGCAGCCATGGTCAGCAACCTGCTGGTCGTGCTGTGCGGCGACAAGGCGACGCAGCCGGTCGTCAACACGGGCACGCTGCACCAGTAGCCGGAATCGAGGATACGCCGCCCGACGGTTCCTCGTCCTGATCCTCGTCCAGGCCGTTCAGCAAGGTCGCACCGATGGCCGCACGCAAGCCGTTCCTGCTGCGCACCGAGCCGGAGGTTCTCGCCGCCCTGCAGCGCTGGGCCGCCGACGAGCTGCGGAGCGTCAACGGGCAGATCGACTTCGTCCTCCGCCGGGCGCTGCAGCAGGCGGGCCGGCTCCCGGCGCGCGCCGGCGAAGCGGAGTCGGCGCCGCCGGCGCTCGGAAGGCGCCGCGCCGCCCGCGGCGGGGGGAGCGCCGGCCAGCCCGGCGACGGCGGCGAGTCGGCGCGGGACGGCGACGACTGACTGCCGCTCCGCCGCGGCCCGGTGGCGGGCGGCTTCCGTGTCGCGCTAAGATGCCGGCACGCTTGACTTTCGGGTCGGGAGGACAACGATGCGGACCACCAGATTCGCGCTGCTCGCAACGGCCACCCTCATCCTCGGCGTGTCGTTCGCCTGCGGGGGGAGCGAACCCGCCGAGCCGGCGGAGGAGATGGAGGCGGCGAACCCGAACGATCGCTTCGCCGGCGCCTGGTCGCTGGTGCGGAGCGAGCGGCGCGACGCCGACGGTGAGCTGATCGGCGAGCCCCTGGAGAACCGGGTGGGCTACATCATGTACGACCCGGCCGGATACATGGGCGTCGCCCTCATGCAGCCCGACCGGGAGCCGTACTCCGAGGACGGGCCGACGGGCGAGGAGGCGCTGGCCCAGATGGGCAGCTACGCTTCCTACTTCGGGCGGTTCACCGTCAACGAGGCCGAGGGGTACGTGACCCACCACCTCGAGGGGAGCCTGAACCCGGACGGCGCCGGCTCCGACTACCAGCGCTTCTTCACGTTCGAAGGCGACAACCTCATCCTGCAGCCTCCGGCCAGCGAGGACGGCGCGAGGTCGTTCATCACCTGGGAACGGCTCCCCGCGATTCCCGAGGCGGAGCTGACGGACACGCATCGACGGCTCTTCGGGGCCTACCGCGTGGAGTCGATCTCGCGCGAGACGACCGACGGCGAGCCGATCGAGGTCGATCAGTACGAGACCGCCTACATCATGTACGCCCCGTCCGGACACATGTCCGTGCACCTGATGCGGCCCGGCCGCATGTCCTACGCCGGCGACGAGCCGACGGCGGAGGAGGCGCTGGCGACCGTCCTCAGCTACGGCAGCTACTTCGGCCCCTTCTCGGTGAACGAGGAGGAGAGCTACCTCGTGCACCACCGCATCGGCAACGAGGACCCCGGACAGAGCGGCACCGACGCGCAGCGGTTCTACGAGCTGACCGACACGCACCTGGCGCTGCGGCCGCCGGTCGGCGTCGACGACGAGGGGCGTGAGGGGCAGAGCACCATCCTCTGGGCGCGGCTCGACTGACGGGCGCCGGAGTTGGGAGCGTGGTGCCCGCCGGCGGGCGCACGCGGGATCGGTCGGCACGGCCGCAACCGCGTCGCAGGCGGCGGTTTTGGCACGGATTGACTGACAGCGAGCGTTCACGGGAAGATCCGGCCCGTGCACCACGGGCCGGTGCTCGCGGCGCCGGCTCCGACCTCGTAATCGGCTTTATCTGGAGACCGTGACAGACATGACCATCCACCGCAGCACCCGAGCCCTCCGCCGCGCGGCCCTCGCGCTGGCCGCCATCCTGCTCCTCGCGCCGTCGCTCCACGGCCAGGAGCCGGTCGTAGTCACCGGCATGGCCACCCCCGAGTCCGCGGTCCACGACCCTGAGGCGGACGTCTACCTCGTCTCGAACATCAACGGCGGCCCCGGCGACGTCGACGACAACGGGTTCATCACGCGCCTTTCGCCGGACGGCACCATCACGCATCTCAAGTGGATCGACGGCGAGGATCCGGCGGTCACGCTCCATGCGCCGAAGGGAAGCGCCATCTACGGCGACCGCTTCTACGTGGCCGACATCGACACCGTCCGCTCGTTCGACCGGACCACGGGCGCCCCGCTCGACGCGTGGGAGGTGCCGGGCGCCGGTTTCCTGAACGACCTCGCGGTCGGCGCCGACGGCACGGTCTACGTCACCGACACCGGCATCTCGATCGGACCGCAGGGCTTCACCCCGACCGGCACGGCCGCCGTCTACCGCTTCGATGCCGACGGTCAGCCGGAGGCCATCGCGCAGGGCGATGCGCTGGCGCTCCCGAACGGCGTCGTCGAGGCGCCGCAGGGCCTGGTGCTGGCCCCGATCGGCTCGAACATCGTGTCGATCATCGGCGAGGACGGGAGCCTGACGACCCTGGCGGAGCTTCCGCAGGGCCAGCTCGACGGCGTGGTCGTCGCGGGGGATGGTTCCCTGCTGGTCTCGAGCATCGGCGCCAACGCCGTCTACCGGATCGCCCCGGACGGCGCCGTCTCCGAGATCATCTCGGACACGCCGGCGGCCGACATCGGCATCGACGTGGGTCGCAGCCGCGTGCTGATCCCGCAGCTCAACGACGCCCAGCTCGTTATCTATCCGTTCTCGCTCGACTGAGCGTCCGGCCTGCTCTCCGGCCCTGGCGGTGCGGCGGTGCATCCCGTCGCCGACGCATCGCCGGGGCCGCGCCTCATCGCGTCCCCGGCCCGCGCGCTGTGAGGGTCAGCTTCCTTCGATCAGCCTCGTCAGCGCGGGCGTCCGGCCGAGCAGGCGCACGTAGAGTGCAAGCTGGCCGCGGTGGTATTCCTCGTGGGCGATGCCGTGCTGCAGCCACGCGAGGCGCGTACCGGTCTCGCCGTCGAAGCGGCGGATCGTCTGCAGGATTCCGACCTCGCCGACGCGCCGCAGCCGGCGCGCCCCCGCGGCGTGCGTCGATCGCAGGAGCCGGACGAGGCCGCTCCGGTCGTCGGGACGCTTCGACGCCGGGGTGCCGTGGGCTTCCATGAACTCCATGAAGCTCATGCGGGTGAAGTCGCCGTCCGGGTTGGAGAGCTCGCCGCACCACATCAGCCCGGTGTCGACGACGTGCTGCGCGATCTCGGCCACGGAGCGGGCGCCGCGCTCCGGACGGAAATCGATCTGGCCGGGAGGGACGCTCCGAAGCTCGGCGATGACGCCGCGTCGCGCGTCGCCCCAAGCTTCGAGCGCTTCGTCGAGGAGTGACGCGGGCGGCATGCTTCGCCCCCTGGCGGGTCGCTTCGCCTACACCGCCCTCCGGTAGCGCAGCTCGCGCCACGACGCGTAGGGCCGCTCAAGGAAGACCTTGGAGGCGCCGTCGGGCCGGAAGCCGAGCGCTTCGTAGAAGCGCCGGGCCCGCGCGTTGGTCTCCAGCACCCAGAGCATCACCTCGGCGAACCCCCGCGCGCGGGCCTCGGCCAGCGCGCGACCGCCCAGGCGGCTCCCCGTGCCTCGCCGCCACTCGGAGGGGAGCACGTAGAAGCTCGCGATCTCGCCACACCCGGCCGCGGTGCCCGCGCCGGCGGCTTGCGGCCCGTGGTTCTCTGCGCCGGCCCCGGTCGCGCGGACGTCGTCGGTCGCCGGGTGCAACGTGCAGAATCCCGTGACCGTGGCGCCCGCGAGCGACACGAACGTGCTGGTCCGCTCCCGCTCGATCCAGCGCTTCCATGCCCGCGCCCGTGGCGCGGCGTCCGCCGGGGGCAGCACGATCGGCGTCAGGTGCGCGGGGAGCAGGTCGGTGGCCGACGCGCGCAGGCTCGTGACGTGCACGCCGGCGATGGCCGCGGCGTCGTTCGGGGAGGCGGCCCTGATGGTGGCGTCCATGTTTCTGAGGTCGTGCCGAAGCGCGTAGTATACGCCTGCCTGCAACGGGTGGAACCGATGTTCGCTCCAGACCATGCTCGCGGGCCCGCGCCGCGCCACCTCACGCGCCGCGCCGCCCTCCGCTGGGGCGGTCGCGCCTTCGTCGGCGCCGTCGCGGCGCCCGGCGCCCTTGTCGCGTCCGGGTGTGCCGCCCGCGACGCGCCCCCCGTTACGCCGGCCGTGGACGTCCCCGTCCTCGCGCCCGTCGACGTGGCGTGGAACCGAATCATCCGGCGCGTCGTGGGCCTGCGGCCGTTCCGCCCCGCCGGTTTCGTCCTGCGCGCCGAGCGGCTCGGCGAACAGATCGTCGTCCACAACTACGGCCACGGAGGCGGCGGCATCACGCTGTCGTGGGGCACGGCCGAGCTCGCGGTCCGGGAGGCGGAGGCCGCGGCCGTCGGGCAGGAGCGGCGCGCGGCCGTGCTCGGCTGCGGAGTGGTAGGGCTCGCCACGGCCCGTCTGCTCCAGCGCCGGGGCTGGGCGGTGACCATCTACGCGCGCGATCTCCCGCCTCGCACGACCTCCAACGTCGCCGGCGGGCAGTGGACGCCCTCGTCGGTCTTCGACCGCGGCGTCGCGACGCCCGCGTTCGTCGAGCAGTTCGCGCGGGCGAGCCGGATCGCCTACCGCCACTACCAGGACTTCGTCGGCGCGGGCTACGGCGTACGCTGGATCGACAACTACTACCTCGCCGACGAGCCGGGATCGAGCTGGCTGGTCGATCTGCTGCCGGACGTCTACGCCAGCTCGACCGACCTCGAGCCGCACGAGCACCCGTTCGCGGCGCGCGCGGCGAACCGCGTCCGGACGATGCTGATCGAGCCGGCCATCTACCTGAACGCGCTGCTGCGCGACTTCCGCATCGCGGGCGGCTCGGTGGTAGTGGGCGAGTTGCGCGATCGGACGGAGGTGGCGGAGCGCATTTCCGAGCGCGTCGTCGTCAACTGCACCGGGCTCGGGGCGGCCGCGCTGTTCGGCGACGGGCAGCTCGTTCCGGTCAAGGGGCAACTCACCATCCTCCTTCCGCAGCCCGAGGTCGACTACATCGTCCTGGAGGGCGGGCTGTACATGATCCCCCGCTCGGACGGGATTCTCCTCGGCGGCACCTACGAGCGCGGTAACGGCAGTCTCGACTTCGACACGGAGGCGGAGCGGCGCATCGTGGAAGGGCACCGGCGTCTGTTCGCCGGCATGCGAGCCTCGCCGGGCGGCGGGGAAGCCGGCGGATCGCGCCGCGCAGGATCGTGGCGCAGTCACTAGGCGTCGCCGGGCGCTGCAACCTGCCATGGAGGCTCCGAACAGTGCAGGCTCCCGACGCGACCGTCAGGGCGAGCCCGGACGGTCTGCGCGGACCGGAGACGTCGCCGGGCGGCGGTTGGGCGGGCGGAGGCGGCACCGCCGCAAGCCGGGAGGCTCGACCCCGCCGTGATGACCGGCATGGGAGCCAACTACTACCGGTCGGCCCTCGCGCGCGTCCACCACGAGGGGTTCGCGGGCCACGCGGACGCCTGCGCGCCAGGCATCCTGGCCCGACTCGCGCCGGTGCGCGAGCGCGGGGGGCTGGTGCTGGAGCTCGGCTGCGGTTCCGGAGCACTGACCCGTCATCTCGTGGCCGCCGGTCACCGGGTCGTCGCCACCGATGCCTCCCCGGCGATGGTGGCCC
>JAPOYG010000478.1:1412-4606 GCA_026706755.1 Acidobacteriota bacterium | reverse complement strand
TCCAGGTCCTCGACGTAGATGGGCGTTCCCGGTTCCAGGTACGGCACGCCGCGCAGGCGCGGGATGTCGACGAGCACGCCGCGCGTCACGATGCCGTGCTTCAGGTTGTGGATCGAGTTCTTCGGGTGCCCGCTCGCCAGGACCGCATCGGCGTCCGGCGTGTAGCCGTTGTAGAAGACGCCGTCGTCGTTGATGTGGGCCAGCGCGTCGAGGTGCGTGTGCGCGATGCCGTGGTAGCGGACGGAGAGCCGGTCCGAGCTGATCCCGACCATTTCGTGCTCGTAGGGATACGGGTTGTCGACCGCCGCCACGGTGTCGGCGTCGCCGGCCAGTGACACCGTGACGCCGTCCTCGACGAGCGCCACCGCCTGCAGCCGCTTCGCCGGCGTGACGAGGTTGAGCGCGCCGATCTCGTCGTCGGCGCCCCACCGGCCCCAGTTGGTCAGCTCCGCCTTCCACTGCTCGTACTGCGCCTCCGTCACCGTCCGGTCCGTTCCAGCGGGCTGGGCCGACGCCACGCCCGCTGCGAGCATCGCGACCAGAACGAGCGCCGACTCCGTCGCTGGCCTCTTCGTCATCTCTCCCTCCCTTGGTCGCCGGGGACCGATCGCCGCCGCGGTCGCGACGGCGAGGCGAATCGCAGCCTAGGAGCTTGCGCCGCAGAACGCAACCGCGGAGTTCCGCGACGCCAGCTCCTGGGCCGGTGGGGGCTGGGGTCGAACAAGGAGCCTGCAACGGGTTTGGCGGCGCTCATCGCGCGGCCTCGCCCGCGCGACTCGCTGCACGCCCCTCGCGGTCGCCGTCGTAGTGCTGCGTCATGAGCCGTCTCGCGGCGCGATATCGCACTGCCAGTGACGACGAAGACGCGTACGGGTGCCCGAAACCGGGAGACCGCGACATGAGCAGACGGACGGCAGTGCGAGTCGTGCTGACGCCGACGTGCGTCACGTCGCGGGCGGCGGCGCAGGAAGCGTCCGCCTGGATGGAGGAGCTGGTCAGAACCGCGGCACTCCGGCCTGACGACCGCGTCTACGTCCTTGATCCGAACGGTGAAGGGACCGGGAGCGACGTCGGCCGTCTGTGCGCCGGGGAACTGGAGGCGAAGGCTGGGGCCGCGGGCCGGTGGGCCACGTCTACCGGCGCCGGCGCACTCCGCGCCGCGGAAGACGGGTCGCCATGTGAGCGTCAGGTCCCCGATGCGGCGCCCGGTGCCCCCGCCCGCGCCTCGCTCCGGTCGGCGAGGCGGCGGGCCGGCACGCCGACGTAGACGCCGCGCGTGTCGAGGGTGACGTGCTTCGGCACGAGGCTCAACGCTCCGACCTGCACATCGGGGCCAATCGTCGCCCCGATGCCGATCACCGAGCCGAGCCCGATGGTCACGTGGTTGCGCAGGCATACCCGACCCGTCTTCACGTAGCCGCCCTCCACGGTGTGGCCCGACAGGTGGACGTCGCCGCCGATGACGACGTCGTCGCCGAACTCCAGCAGGTTGTGGTCGCTCACGGCCAGGCTGTTCACGTAGACGCGGCGCCCCACCCGCGCCCCGTTCAGGCGGAGGTAGGCGCTCCAGATGGGCGTCCCGCGGAAGAGGGTGCCGGCGAACAGGCGCACGATGTGGGTTGCGACCATGTAGCGCACCCAGTCGAGGAGCGGCCAGTCGAGCTCGGCGAGCCGCAGGTTGGCGTCCGGCTGCGTCCGCCAGCCGGTCGCGCGGGTGGCGACCGCGGAGGCGAACATCAGCGTGATCGCGAAGACGGCATAGGAAGGAATCGCGGCGAAGCTCACGGCCGCGATCCCGGCGACGGGGCTGTCCGCGGCCCAAGCCAGCAGGGGTGCCCACAGCGCAATCACCGGCAGGACCGCAGCGCCGCAGACGATGGCCTGCACGACCACGAGCGTCGCGATGGTCCAGGCGAGGCGCACGCTCCGGCGCAGGCCTCCGCCTCTCGGCGCCCGAGGCGCCGCCGCACGCCCGCGCGGAGCGGATCCCGCAAGGGCGTCGTCCCGCACCGGGTCGGCGCCTGCCGCCTGACGAGGATTGTCGCTGAACGCTTCGGTTGCGGAGTCGACGGCGTCGCCGCCGCGCGGGCCGGCGCCTGCTGCCTGACTCATCGCGAAGGGGGTCGGAGCGAGCTGAAGGCCCCGAGGGCGAAGATCCACGGATAGAGCGTCTCGGAGTACCAGAGCTTCGCGAAGTAGAGCCCGATGGGCGTCGGCGCCGCCTGCCGGCCGCCGCCGGTGGCGTCGATCAACCAGCGCGCTCCCGCGTCGACCGCCGCGTCGAGCTCGGGGCCGTCAGCCCGGCGCGCCAGCCGGCCGACCGTCGCCAGCGCCGAGACGGCGACCGCCGTCTCCTCGATGGACGGCGGAACGCCGGGGGCGCCGCCCCATCCGCCGTCGCTCCCCTGCGCGCCGACCAGCCACCCGACGGCCCGCGCCTCGGCCGCGAGAGGCGCTTCGGCGTCGGAGAGAGCGGCGACCCCCTCCAGCACCCTCGCCGTTCCGTAGACCGGATTGGCGTCGTCGGGGGCGCCCTGGTTGCCGAACCACAGCGGGATCCAGGCGCCGTCCGCCCGCTGCGCCCGCTCCAGGAACCGGACCGCGCGCCGTGTCGCGCGCTGGGTGCGCATCCGGAGTCTCGCGGGCAGGACGGACCGCCACACGGTCCAGGCCCGCAGCGTGTGCGCGGTCAGGTCGGGGCTGCTGCGGTCGAACGGCAGCGCCCCCCAGCCGCGGCAGAACGTCGGGATGCCGCCGTCCGCGTTCTGGAGATCGACGAGCCATCCGATTCCGGCGCAGGCCGCCTCGCGGTGCTCGGCATCGCCGGCGCCGAGGGCATGGAGCGCGAGCAGCGCGCCCGGCGTGTCGTCGGCGTCCGGCACGCCCCCCGGGAGGTCGGTCCAGGCCCAGCCGCCCGGGGCGGCGTCCGTGTAGACGTGACGTTCCCGGTACTGCTGATCGAGCAGCCAGCGGCGGAGCGCCGCGCACCCCCGGGGCCCGATCCGCTCGCGCCAGCCGCGGCGGCGGGCCAGCGCGTTGACGCTGAGCGTCGTCGCCCAGGTGGCCAGGTTCGTGTCGATGGGCCAGCTTCCGTCGGCGCGCACCGAGCGCTCCAGGAACTCCACGCCGCGATCCACCACGGGATGCGCCGCCTCCCCGGCCGCCACGAGGCTCATGACGACGAAGCTCGTGAG
>JAPOYG010000478.1:0-1213 GCA_026706755.1 Acidobacteriota bacterium | reverse complement strand
GGCGGCACCGCGGCCAGCTCGAACGGCAACTGGGGCACGTGACGCCAGCCGCTGCCGATCCTCCCGCTCCCGATCATCCCGCTGCCGCCGTTCCGCCCGGGGGCCGGCACGCGCCCTTCCGCGTTGTCCGTCCCGAGCAGCCCGGCCAGCGCGAGCACGGTCAGGATCGGCACCGAGAACGTGCGGTCCTTGCCGTAGCGCCGGCTGATCGCGCGCGCGAGCGGTCGCGGCTCCAGGCTGCCGGCCGCACCCAGCATCCAGTTGCGCGCCCGCTCGCGGGCCGCATCGTACCCCGCCTCGTCGCCGCCCGCGACGGTCAGGGCCGCCCAGCAGAGGGCGGTGGTGCTGACGTTGCTGGGGCTGTCGGTAGTGTCGCCCCAGCCGCCGTCCGCGTTCGCGGTCCCGACCAGCCAGGCCGCGCCTCCGCGGACCAGCGCGTCGAGGGTCGGACGCGGCCGGCTGCGGCCGACCAGCGCGAGCGCGATTGCGGCGGTGGCCGTCGAGAGCGCGGACGACGACAGCTCCCCGGTCCAGTGCCCGTCCGGCGTGCGGGCCGCGAGCACGCGGTCCGTGATGCGCTCGAGGGTCGCGTTCCGCTCGCCCGGCTCGTCCGGCGCCCGCGGGTCCGCCGGGGCGAGAACGCCGGCCGCGGCCGGCGCCGGTGGATCGAGGTGCTCGCTCACAGGCTCAGGTGCCCCAGGGCGAGCAGGGCGTAGAACGTGTACTCGCAGTCCTGCACGTCGTCGCCCCAACTGCCGTAGAAGCCGCCGGAGTTGGTCCAGAGGCTGTCGACGAAGTCGAGGCACGGCTCCTTCAGCGGCTCGAGCGGCGCGTGCGCGCCGGCAAGCGCGTGCAGGGCGGTGGCGGTCGAGAGCAGATCCGGGATCGGCGACGCCGGCGAGGCGCGGAACCCGCCTTCGGGCAGGTGACGGGCCCGGAGCCACGCGACCGCGTCCGGGTCGGCAGGCCGGTCGAGACGCCGCTGGACGGTCACCGCGGCCGCGGTCGGGGGCGTCAGGCCCGCCGCGGAGCCCGGCCGGTTGCCGTAGCCTCCATCGGCCGCGCGCAACGCGGCCAGGCAATCCAGGAGACGATCCGGCGCGGGGAGCGCGACGCCCAGATCCTCGTAGGCGCCGAGAGCCAGAAAGCAGCCGTACGCGGTCCCGTGGTCCGCCCCGCCCGTCTGGCTGTAGCCGCCGTCGGGCGTGCGCCA
>JAPOYG010000637.1:2286-4649 GCA_026706755.1 Acidobacteriota bacterium | reverse complement strand
ACGAGCGACGTGTTCCGGATGAAGGTGAAGCGGCCGGCGCCGGACGCGCCGGCGGCGGACGCCGTAATCGGACAGTAGGCGCGTACCCCGGGGCCGGCGCGCTCTCGCCGGTCCCCCGACGTGCTCACGGCCAAGGCCGACGTGTCCGTCGCCATTCGAGCACCTGCGCGCCGCCCTTCTGCCCCGCCGGCATGCGCCAACGAGGCGTTCGGGTATCGTTGGGCACTACCACCAGCCAGCTCGAAGCCCGTAGCAGGCGGTGGCCACGACCGACATGCGCTCGTACGACGCCATCGTGATCGGAACCGGTCAAGCCGGCCCCAGTCTCGCCGCGGCCCTTGCGGGCGCCGGCATGCAGGTGGCGGTCGTGGAGCGACACCGGTTCGGCGGAACCTGCGTCAACGTCGGCTGCATTCCAACGAAGGCGCTGGTGGCGAGTGCGCGCGCCGCGCACGTCGCGCGGCGCGCCGACGAGCTGGGGGTCGTCATCGGCGGCAGCGTGTCGGTCGACATGACGAAGGTCAAGGCGCGCAAGGACGCCATCGTGCGCCGCTCGCGCGAGGGCGTCGAAACGTGGCTCCGAGGCCTCGACAACACCACCGTGCATACGGGTCATGCACGCTTCGAGGGGCCGCACACCGTGCGGGTCGAGGACGAGCTCCTCGCGTCTGACCGGATCTTCATCAACGTCGGCGCGCGCGCTCACGTGCCGTCGATCGCGGGACTCGACCGTGTCCGCTACCGTACCAACTCGAGCATGATGGCGGTCGACTTCCTGCCGGAACACCTCGTCATCATCGGGGGTGGCTACATCGGCCTCGAGTTCGCCCAGATGTACCGCCGGTTCGGCAGCCGCGTGACGCTGATTCACCGGGGTGACCGGCTGCTTCCGCGCGAGTCGGCTGACGTGTCGTCGGCCGTCGAGGAGATCCTCGAATCGGAAGGTGTCGATGTCCGCCTCAACGCCGAATGCGTGCGTGTCGACACTCTCGGCGACCAGATTGTCGCCAGCGTCACGTGCGATGACGGCCTCCCCGACGTGGCCGGGTCGATGCTCCTGCTGGCCGTGGGACGGCGTCCCAACACCGATGACCTCGGCCTCGATGCCGCCGGCGTCGAGGTCGACGCTCGTGGTCACGTTCAGGTCGACGACGCGCTCAGGACGAGCGTCCCTGGTGTCTGGGCACTCGGCGAGTGCAACGGCCGCGGCGCATTCACCCACACGGCCTACAACGACTACGAGATCGTCGCCGCCAACCTGCTGCACGGCGACCGCCGCCTCGTGTCGGACAGGATCGATTGCTACGGTCTGTTCATCGATCCGCCTCTCGGTCGCGTGGGGATGACGGAGCAACAGGTGCGGGACTCGGGGCGTGCCGCGTTGACCGCCAAACGGCCTATGACCAAGGTCGGCCGCGCCGTCCAGCGGGGCGAGACGCGGGGCTTCATGAAGGTGCTGGTCGACGCCACCACCAACCAGATCCTCGGCGCCGCCATTCTCGGCGTCGGCGGGGACGAAGCCGTCCACTCCATCCTCGATGTGATGTACGCGAAGGCCCCGTACACGGTGATTCAACGTGCTGTGCACATTCACCCCACCGTCTCCGAGCTGATTCCGACCCTGCTGGCCGACCTGAAGCCCTTGGAGTGACGACGGACCCGGCTGGCGATTACGATGGGTCGACCTCGCACCCGGTGGCGATCGCCAGCGCGCGGCACACTCCTGCTTCTCGCTACCCCTCGTGCAGCGTCGTGAGCGGGTCGGCCGCCGCGGCGCGCCGTGCCGGCACCAGGCACGCAAGCAGCGCCGCGACCGCCAGAAGCAGGCCCGCGACGCCCAGCACGGCGGGGGGGTCGCCCGGTCTGACGTCGAAGAGAAGACCGGCGGCGATCCGCGCGACCGCGACCGCCGCGACGGCGCCGAACGCCAGTCCGAGCGTCGTGAGCACGATGCCCCGGCCGAGGGCCAGCCGGATGATGGCGCCGGAGGTGGCGCCGAGGGCGGCGCGAATCCCGAACTCCTGCTGCCGCTGGACCACCGCGTGCGACACGACGCCGTAGAGTCCCACGGCGGCGAGAAGCAGGCCGAGCATCCCGAACGAGCCGACGACCGCGGCGCCGCCGCGCGCGAGGGCCAGCATCCCCAACGAGCGCACCACGGTGTCCATGCCGTCCGCCTCCAGGATCGCCAGGGTCGGCGCGCTCCGGCGGACCGCCTCGGTGATCATCGGGATCAGGGCGCTCGGCGCTCCGTCCACGTGCACGTGCAGCGTGGCCGACCCCGCCAGCCGGGGCCCGAACGGATAGAGGACGAACGGAGGTTGCTCGAACGGCGACCGTGACATGTGCGCGTCACGCACGAC
>JAPOYG010000637.1:0-1997 GCA_026706755.1 Acidobacteriota bacterium | reverse complement strand
GCCCTGCGCGCCCAGCTCGCCGACCTGACGCCGGGCAGGGCGCCGACCTCGGCGGCGATCTCCCGGTACAGGGCACGGGCCTGATCCCGGTCGTAGCCCTGCGCGAGCGGATCGACGGACAGCACCAGGAGATCGTCGATTCGGAAACCGAAGTCGGTCGCGTCGGCGTTCCTGCTGCTCTGCACGAAGAGGCCCGCGCAGACCAGCAGCAGCATGGACACCGCCACCTGGACCACTACGAGTCCGTTCGTGAGGCGCCGTCCCGGAGATCCTGCGCCCGTGCCGCGGCCGCCGGAGCCGATGGCGCGCGCGAGGTCGATCCGGGTCGAGCGCAACGCCGGCGCCAGGCCGGCGAGCAGGCCGGCAACGATCGCAACCGCCGCCGTGAAGCCGAAGATCCGCCAGTCCATGGGCAGGTCGCGTACCGGCATCGAGCGGGCGAGCTCCGTCGCGGCACGGGCCGCCACGAGATCGGCGGCCCAGAGCGCGACGAGCACGCCGCCGGCTCCGCCCACCAGGGCCACCAGGACGCTCTCGGTGGTCAACTGCCGCACGAGCCGCCGCCGCGTCGCACCCAGACCCGCGCGCAGGGCCATCTCCTGCCGCCGCGCGATGCCGCGGCCTACCAGGAGCGTCCCGACGTTGGCGACGGCAATGAGCAGCACGAGCGAGGCCAGGCCCATCACCGCGGTCATCAGGGGGGCGATGTGGCGCGACGCACCGAGGTACGGTCTCGAGTCGCGCTCGGACACGACGTAGAGCTCGCTGTGGCGGCTCTCCGGGTGCTCGGCGGCCAGCGCCGCGGCGAGCACGTCGAGCTGCGCAGCGGCTTCCGCGAACGTTACGCCCGGCCGCAGGCGTCCGGTCAGGAAGAACGACTCCTCCCGCCGATCCGTCAGAAGCTCCGTCCATCTCCATCCCGGTTCGACCAGCGCGGCCTCCGTCGCAGCGACGAACGCCTCGACGGGGACGAAGCCGTTGACGCCGGCGAACGGCTCCGGCGTGATCCCGATCACGGTCATGCTGGCCCGCCCCAGGCGCACGGCCTTCCCCAGGACGGTGGCGTCCCCTCCGAACCGCGTCTGCCACGCGTGGTGCGTCAGCACGACGAAGGGCGCATCGCCGGGCCGGAGGCCTTCGCCGGCGAGGAACGTGCGGCCGAGCTCGGCGTCCAACTGCAGGACGTCGAAGTAGTTGTCGCTCACGTACTCGACCCGGATCCGCTCGGCCGCTCGGCCGTCGATCGACAACAGCCCCTCCGCCATGGTGAAGGCGGCGAGACCCTCGAAGACGTCGCTGCCTTCTCGGTAGTCGAGGTACTCGGGATACGACAGCTCGTGCGGGAACTCCGCGGTGTGCTCGTCGAGCTGCGCCACCATGACGAGCTCCTCCGGGTCGGGCACCGGCAGGGGCTGGAAGAGCAGCCCGTTCGTCCACGTGGCGACCGCCGCCGTGGTTCCGATGCCGACCGACAGCGTCAGCGCCGCCGTCGCCGCGAACGCGGGACGCCGGGCCAGGCCGCGCAGGCCGATCCGCACATCGGTCCGCAGGTCGTCGAGCCACGGCAGCCCGCGCTGGTCGCGCAGCGCCTCCAGCGCCTGCGGAACGCCGCCCAGACGCACGCGCGCCATCCGCGCGGCCTCGGCTCGCGAGTGTCCCTGCCCGCGGAGCTCTTCCTCGGCCAGCTCGAGATGAAAGCGCAGCTCGCGCTCGAGATCGTGATCGGCCGGGTTGCGCCGGAGCACGCCCCGGAGGCGACGCCAGAACTCGCGCAGGGCAGCCATTGGTCTTCTCCAGATCCGCGTTCTCATTCGCCTTGGAGCGAGCGCATGAGGTTCGTGCGCGTGGCGCGCCACGCGGGATACGCGCCGGCCGCCGTCGTCGTCGCCAACAGGGTTAGGGCGGCCGCCGCCAACGTGGCGGGGTCGTGGGGCGACACGCCGTAGAGCAGCGCGGTCAGGACGCGGGTCGCCCCCAGCGCGACGACCAGGCCGAAC
>JAPOYG010000417.1 GCA_026706755.1 Acidobacteriota bacterium | reverse complement strand
GCCGGTCGACGTAGTCGAGAAAGCGATCCAGCAGCACGTCGCCGGTCGCCTCCCCGGCCGGCAGCAGATCGAACAAGGGCGCCGTCATGCCGCGGATTGTCCCCCCGTCTGTAGCTCTCCGCCTTCCTGCGAGCCAGCGCGTTCGTCAACGCTCCGGCTGCTCCTGATACTCCCGGATGTGCCCTCTCTGCACGATCCACAGCTTGCCGTCAATCGTGTTTCCCGCAAGTCCGGTCGCCAGCGTGCGAACCGCCTGAAGCAGGTCTCCTGCACCGGACCCGCGCTGCAACCGCAGGATCGCGATGCCCGCGTGGCGCGACGGCGTGAATCGAAGTGGGTTGCCGAAGTCCAGGTCGAGCGTCACCAGACACTTGCGGTCCGAACGACAGACTCCCGCGAGGTGCTCGTCGCTGGCTGACGAGAGTCTCTCGTCGGCAACGGTGGTGACCTGATGCCCGGCCGCACGCAGAATGGCAGCGCCCCGTCGGCCAAGGTTCTCGTCGAGCTTGATGTTCACGCAGAAGACTCCAGCGGGACGTCCACGTAGCGTTCGCGGGACATCTCCGCGCCGTAAGCAATGCACGCCAGAACGTCCGCGCGTTCGATGCCGGGATACTCGTCGAGAAGCTGCTCGACCGTCCACCCGCTGGCCAGCAGGTCGAGCACCAGGGACACCCAGATGCGGTGTCCGCGGATGCACGGCTTGCCGAAGCAGATGTCGGGGTCGATCGATATGCGGGAGAGGAGCTCGCGCCTGTCCATCGGAAGCCTCCGTGTCTCCGGGTCCGAGCCGTCAGAGCTCGGGCTGCCGGCCGCACGTCCCGGCCATCTCCCAGCCGGTGCCTTCTTCGGTCGGACGCCAGTAGCGGATCGCGGGCAGCCCCGGTGCCTCGTCGTAGGGATCGATCCGCACGAAGCCGTAGCAGGGCGGGAGATGCTCGGGCCGCAGGGCGGCGAGCAGCTCGCGTTCGGAGAGGCCGTGCTCGGCGCGCAGCCGCCCGAACTGCACCGGCGTGATGGTCCGCTGCCAGGGGCCGCCGTTGATCACGACCGGTGCAAGGGCATTGCGCACCGGCGAGAAGCCGTCGACGATGACGGTGCGGCCGAGCCGGGTCAGCTCCAGCACGCGCTGGCGCCAGTCGACGAGGAGGGTGTGGTTGTGGACGAAGACCGCGATGGGCGGTGCGCCCGCCGGCCGGCCGGCCTCCGCAGCCGTGAGGCGATCTGCGTAGATGCGGTCCCGCGTCCGCCAGAAGTAGTCGAACAGACCGCCCCGGCTGTCGGGGTGGCGCGGGCATTCGCGCACGGGCGGGCCCTGCGGATCGAACTGCGTGAGCACCCGCTCGAACCGCCGGCGGGCGCGCCTGGAGGCGGCGCGGTAGTCGCAGAGCGCGATCAGCTCGTCGTCGCCGAGGCCCGCCATCAGCGCATCGAGCCGGCCTGCCTCCCGCGCCTGCCGCGCGAGCGGCTTGAACCGGTGGTCGTTCGGCAGCGAGTCGACCAGGAACGACGTGCCCTGGGCGCGCACGGCGGCCAGGTCCCAGGAGGGCGGCTGCACGTCGCCGGCGTCGAGGTCGACCCGGAACTGCTGCCACGGCATCCGGAAGAGGACGTAGCGGAGCAACGCGGCGGCTTGCGGGCCGAGGTCGCTCGTCCCTTCGGCGGCCAGCCCGTGCGTCAGGCCGGCGCCCTCGTCGGCGAAGTTGTCGATGACGGGGTAGCGGGCCTCCAGCGCGTCGAAGAAGCCGTCGACCGCCCGCGCCCGCTCCGGCCGCGCAAGGTGCCTGCGGCCGTCGCGCTCGACGAACGGATCCGGCCACGCCTCGAAGCGGTCCACCCGCCAGCCGATCTGGTGGCCATGCTCGATGTGGATCTGCCCGTCGTTCGACGTCCAGGCGCCGGCGGCCGCCACCTCGGCGCGGCCCTCCGGCGCGTCGAGCGCCAGCTCCACGCGTTGCGCCACCGCCGGGAACAGGAGCGCCGCGTCGTGCTCGCCCGGCACCAGGATGACGCGGTTCGCCCCCGAGGCGGCGAACGCCGCGAGGGCGTCGATGACGTCCGCATGCGCCGCCAGCACGCGCTCCAGCCGAGCGAGCGCCTCCGTCTCCGTGCACCCGAGCGCCGGATCCTCATAGTCGCAGCCCGCATCCGCCGGCCGCGTCAGATCGAACGTGTCGCCGTTCAGCACGAGGTCGGTGTCACCTCCGCCCTCCGCGTCGAGGGCGTCGAGGAAGAGCGCGAACTCGTCCGCCCAGCGGAAGTCCTCCGCCGCCCGCCACTCTCCCCCTTCGTCGCGGCCGGGGCCGAGATGTAGGTCAGCGACGACCGCGACGAGGCGCGGTGCGCCCGCGGCCGGAGAGGCCGGAGAGGCCGGCGCCTGCAGGAGACCGCCCGGAATCACCGCGCCGCCCGCCGTCACAACGGCGCCGGGCGTCACGGCGGCACCTGGCATCGCGACGGGCAGCGTCACGCCTCCAGGCCCTGCAGCGCTGCCCGGGGTCCCCGCGGCGCTCCGCGTCTCCGCGCCGCCAGGCCACGCGGCGACGCGCGGCGCCACGGGCACCCACAGCGGCACGCTCGCGGCGGCGACGGCCACCGCCGCGAGAACGGCGAGCGCCGCCCCCGCCGGCGCGAGGGTGGGACGCACCGACGGTGCCGCCGCGCCCCCGGCCGGCATCGCCCCTCCCGGGCTACGGCGCGGCGAGCGAGAAGCGGGCGATCTCTTCATCGTTGCGCGCGACGACATGCCGGTTGGCGTACGCCGGGTGGGACCAGTTGACGTAGGGGCCCTGGGCGCGCCGGCGGACATAGGGGCTCGTCGGGGCGATGAGGTGCGTGCGGCTGATCTCCTCGTAGCCCGCCGGCGAGAACCGCGCGATCACCAGGTCGCCGCCGTCGGTGTTGATGAAGTAGCGGTCGCCGTGGCGGACGAAGAACGCCGTCGCCCAGCGCGCGGGGTCGCGAATGAGATCCGCGGTCTCCCAGACGCGTCTGCCCGTCCGCAGCTCCAGGCAGCGCAGCACTCCTTCGCCGTCCACGCCGTACACGTAGTCCCCCTGGATGACCGGCGTGCTGATGACGGAGTCGAGCGTGTCGAAGTCGCGGCCGTGCTCCGGATCGCTCTCGCCGACGCCCTGCCAGACGAGCGTCGCGTCGGGGTGCGTCTCGGCCAGCCGCAGCATGCGGGCCCCGCCCCACTGCGAGGTCACGAAGAGCCACGGGCCGCTGCGGACGGGCGTCGGCACGCTCATCCCCATGTCGACGACGTGCGGCACCTCCCAGTAGACGGCGCCGGTCGCCGG
The DNA here is from genome assembly GCA_026706755.1 of Acidobacteriota bacterium. GTDB lineage: Bacteria > Acidobacteriota > Vicinamibacteria > Vicinamibacterales > UBA8438 > JAGWAJ01. The sequence goes on along the minus strand of JAPOYG010000417.1, from coordinate 1,347 downwards.
ATCGAGCGAGCTGATCGCCCGCGGGTGCCAGATGATGAGCTGCGGCACGCCGGCCGCATCGATGAGGAACGGAGCGGAGTAGCCCGGCTCCCAGTCGGACGAGAGCGCCTCCCAGAGAACGTCCCCGGTCCGCTTGTCGAAGGCGATGACCTTGGCGTCGGGCTCGCCGCCCACCAGGCAGATGAGCCGGTCGCCGTCGACGAGCGGAGCGCCGCTGATGCCCCAGGAGGGGACCGCGGCGCCGAAGTCGCGGACGTAGTCCTTCTGCCAGACGACGTCGCCGTCGGAGACGTCGAGCGCCACGAGGTTGCCCATCGCCCCGAGCGCGTAGACGAGATCCCCGTCCACGGTAGGCGTCGCGCGCGGCCCGATGGCGTAGGCGAGCTGGAGCCCGGCGTAGTTCGTCTCCCACTCGTGCGTCCAGAGCACAGCCCCCGTCCCCTCGTCCAGCGCGAGGATGCGCTCGATCGCAGCCGTGCTGCGGGGGTCGGGGCGCTGGGCGTCGGTCACGAACACGCGCCCGTCCGCCACCGCCGGCCCCGCGTAGCCGCCGTGAATCGGCACGCGCCAGGAAGCGCTCAGGCCGCCTTCCGGGAAGGTTTCGACGATACCGCTCTCCGTCCAGACACCGAGCCGGCCCGCGCCCCGCCACTCGGGCCAGTCCGCGGCGCGGAGCGGCCACGCGGCGGCACAGAGGACGGCGGCAGCGACGATGGTTCGGGGCAGGGAGTGCATCGGCCACATCGTCTCGACTACTCGTGCACGATCATACGCCGCGCGTCTGCCGATGAGCCCGGATATGATGCGGGCGAGGAGCCGGAAGACGTCATGGCCGACAGACGAATTCGGATCGCGGCGGGCGGCGTGGTCGTGTCGGCCGCCCTCAACGACTCGACGACGGCCGGCGCACTGTGGGACGCCCTGCCCATCACCGGCAGCGTCCAGACCTGGGGCGACGAGATCTACTTCTCGATCCCGGTCGAGGCAGAGGAAGCGGCCGACGCGCAGGCGACGGTCGCCAAGGGAGCCGTGGCGTACTGGCCGCCCGGAGACGCGCTCTGCCTCTTCTGGGGGCCGACCCCGATGAGCCGCAGCAACGAGATCCGGCCCGCGAGCCCCGTCAATGTCCTCGGCGTGATCGACGGCGATCCGGAGGTGCTCGCCCGGGTGGCGGACGGCGCTCGGATCACGGTCGAGCGCATCGGATAGCGGCTCCGCCTTGCCGCTACCCGCCGGCACGGGCCAGGGCGCTGTCGAGCGCACGCCGCGTGAACACCGGGATCATGGCCCGGCGGTACTCGGCGCTGGCGTGGATGTCGCTGTTGAGGTCTTCGATGCCGGCGCCCC
>JAPOYG010000694.1 GCA_026706755.1 Acidobacteriota bacterium | reverse complement strand
GTACCTGCCGCAGACCACCTACTCGGACCGCATGTCGCTCTTCGCGGGGCCGGACCAGGTCGACCTCTATCACTTCGGCCGCGGGCACACCGACGGCGACACGTTCATCGTCTTCAAGGAGGCGAAGACCCTCCACACCGGCGACATGTTCCAGCGCAAGGGGCTGCCCTTCATCGACGTGGCGAACGGCAACGGCAGCGCCACCGAGTTCGGGAGCACGCTCCGGAAGGCGGTCGCCGGAATCCCCGACGTCGACGTCGTGATGCCGGGCCACAATCCGACGCCCGTCACCTGGGCCGAGTTCGTCGACTTCAGCGCCTTCTACAACGATGTAGTGAGCAAGGCGCAGAACGGCAAGGCCGCCGGCCGCTCCGTCGATGAGGTCGTCGCCGCCTACAGCGTGCCCGACGAGTACAGCGACTTCGCCGCGCCGGAGCAGAGTCTGCGGACGACGGTGCAGTACGTCTTCGACGGTCAGTAGGCGAGCCCCCCGGGGGGCGTCGGGTCCGGTCGCCGGCCGACCCGGGAGCCCCTCGTCGAGGCGCGTGCCCGGCCGGTTGCCCGCGCGGGTTGCCGGCCGGGTCAGTTCGCACCGCCGGGCTCGCCCGTACTTGCTGCGCGTCGCCGCGGCCGCGCGGCCCAGGAGAACACATGACACCGTCACCCCGGACCGCCGTGCCGTTCGTCCCTCCCTTGGGCGCGACGTCGGCCGCAGCGACAGCGCTGGCCGTGGTGACGGCACTCGCAGGCGCCACGCCAGCCGCGCAGACCACCGACGACCCCTTCCCGGCTCCCATTCCTCCTTCCGACGACGTCATCACCGTGGGCATCGAGGAGTTCGCGACGCTGCCCGACGCGGACGGCGAGGCGGCGCGGATGATGCTCCTGGTCGACGAGCCGGGCACCGCCCGCCTGTTCGTGAACGACATGCGCGGCATCGTCTACACCGTCAGCTACGACGGAACGACGGTCACGCAGTATGTCGACCTCCGGGAGCCGCGCTGGGGCCTCGACGTGGAGGCCTCGCGACGCGAGCGCGGGTTCCAGAGCTTCGCCGTGCACCCGCAGTTCGGCGAGCCGGGTGCGCCCGGCTACGGCAAGCTCTACGCCTACACCGATACGAGCAACACGGCCCCACCGGCCGACTTCGTGCCGGGAGGCGGAGGCGATTCGCAGGACACCATCCTCCTGGAATGGACCGCGATGGACGCAGCGTCCGCGGTCTACGACGGGGGCCCGCCGCGCGAGCTCCTGCGGGTGGAGCAGCCGTTCGGCAACCACAACGGCGGCCAGCTCGGCTTCAATCCCCTCGCGGCGCCCGGCGATCCGGATTTCGGCCTGCTCTACGTCGGCTCCGCCGACGGCGGGAGCGGCGGCGATCCGCTCGACGTGTCCCAGAACCTGGCGTCGATCCTCGGCAAGATGCTGCGCATCGACCCGCTGGGCTCCGACAGCGCCAACGGGCAGTACGGCATCCCGCCCGACAACCCGTTCGCCGGCGACGGCGACCCCGGCACGCTCGGCGAGATCTACGCCTACGGCGTCCGCAACCCGCAGCGCTTCGACTGGGACGTGCGCAACGGCAATCTCTTCGTCGCCGATATCGGCCAGAACATCGTCGAGGAGGTCAGCCTGGTCACCGCGGGCGCGAACCTCGGCTGGAACGACTGGGAAGGGAGCTTCCGCTTCCTCAGCCGCCGAGCCGTCAGCCTCGTCGACCCGCGCGGCGAGGCGGGCCTGAGCTACCCGGTGGTCGAGTACGGCCAGCTCGACCCGCTCCTGCAGCGGAGCTCCGCGGCCACGGGCGTGGTCGCCTACCGTGACGACGCCCTCCCGCAACTCACGGACCAGCTGCTCTTCGGTGACGGCCCGAGCGGCGAGGTGTTCTACGTCTCCGCGGATGAACTGCCGGACGGCGGCCAGGACGCCATGCGCCGCGTCCTGTTCCGCCAGGACGGCGAGACGAAGACCTTCCTGCAGGTGATACAGGAGAAGGTCGTCGCCCAGGGACGGGAGCCGGCCACCCGGGCCGATCTTCGGTTCGGGACCGGGCCCGAGGGGCAGGTGTTCCTGCTCAACAAGCGCGACGGAGTCATCCGGCGCCTCGTGCCGTGAGCGACCGGCCGCCACGACCGCCTACTCGGCCGCGTTCCATCGACTCGGCAAGCGGAGGGACGCGGCAGCGCCGGTCATCCCCGCGATGCCCGCGTCCGCGAATCAACGGCCCGCACAGACGGCAATCCCCAATGAGAACGAGAGGTCCTCACATGCGCGGTTCCATTCTCGTCGCGACGCTCTGTCTGCTCCTCCCCCTCGGATCCGCCTTCGGCCAACCGGCGCCGGAGCTCGAGTACGACGCGTCGGCGCCGCTGCGCATGCCGCCCGACCTCTACCTCGGCGAAGTGGCGGGGGTCGCGCTGGACTCGCGCGGTCACATCTTCGTGTACACCCGCACCGGGACGGACGCCACCATCATCGCGCCCCGGGCGGCCTCGCTCTACGAGTTCGCTCCCGACGGCACCTTCGTCCGCGAGATCGGCGGCAACCTCTACTCGAAGGCGTGGGCCCACGCCGTGCGGGTGGACGCCGACGACAACATCTGGCTGATCGACAACGGCTCGAGCATGGCGGTCAAGCTGAGCCCGGGCGGCGCCGTGCTCCAGGTCTTCGGCCGGCGCCCCGAATCGACCCATGCCCGCTACCCGCGCTGCACGGGACCGAACTGCCCGCCGCATTCCCTGCGCCCGCCGTACTACGCATCGCCGGACGCGCTACCCCCGCCGGCGCGGGACGGCCTCTTCGACGAGGTGACTGATGTGGCCTTCGATCCCGAGGGCAACGTGTACTTCAGCGACGGCTACAACAACTCCCGGGTAGCCAAGTACGACGCCGACGGCAACTGGGTTGGCTCGTGGGGCGAGCGGGGCAGAGAGCCGGGGCAGTTCCGCCTCCCGCACGGCATCGCGGCCGACGACCAGGGCCGCATCTACGTGGCCGACCGCTCGAACAACCGGATTCAGGTGTTCGAATCGGACGGCACCTTCGTGCGCCAGATCACCCTGGCGGACCTCAGGCGGCAGGCCCCGGTCTCGCCCGACTACGCGCCGCAGATCGCAAGCTTCGGCCGGCTGCCGGACGGCAGCTACAACTCCCTTTGGCCGAACTCCATCTGCATCACCCCGGGTCCGGATCCGGTGATCTTCACGCAGGACATGTTCCCCGGCCGCATCTACAAGATGGCGCTCGACGGCACCGTGCTCGGCTACTTCGGCCGCGACGGTCAGGCGGTCGGCCAGTTCGGCTGGATCCACGCCCTGGCGTGCCCGAACGCGAACGAGGTCTGGGTCGCCGAGCTCCTGACCTGGCGGGTTCAGAAGGTCACGCTCCGCGACTGAAGAGCTCCGCGCCGCCATCGCGACCAGCCGCACCCGCAAGAACGAGCCGCTCAGGCCAGGATGTCGTCGACGACGACGCCGGCCACGTCGGTGAGCCGGAAGTCGCGCCCCTGGCTCCGGTAGGTCAGGCGCTCGTGGTCGAGGCCGAGCAGGTGCAGGATGGTCGCGTGCAGGTCGTGGATGTGGACCTTGTCCTCGATGGCGTAGTAGCCGTAGTCGTCGGTGCGGCCGTGGCTGTGACCGCCCTTCACGCCGCCCCCGGCCAGGAACATGGTGTAGCCGTGGGGGTTGTGGTCGCGGCCGTTGCGGGCGCCCGCCTCGGCCCCCGGCGTGCGGCCGAACTCGCCGCCCCACAGCACGAGGGTCTCGTCGAGGAGGCCCCGCTGCTTGAGGTCGGTGATGAGCCCCGCCACCGGCCGGTCGATCTCGGCGCAGCTCCGGGGCAGCCCGGTGATCAGCCCGGAGTGGTGGTCCCACTTCCTGTCGGGCCCGTGGGTGGCCTGCACGAAGCGCACCCCGGACTCGGAGAAGCGGCGCGCGAGAAGGCAGCGCAGGCCGAAGTCGCCTGCCACGGGGTCGTCGAGGCCGTAGAGCCGCCGAGTGGCCTCGGACTCGCCCTCGACGCTCATCAGCTCGGGGGCCTCGGTCTGCATGCGGAACGCGAGCTCGTACGACTCGATGCGGCCCTCCAGGGCCAGGTCAGGCCCCGTCGATGCGAGCTGGCGGCGCTGCCAGCGCTGCAGCAGGTCGACCTCGGCCCGCTGCACGGCGGGGTCGACCGCCTGGTTCTCGAGGAAATCGATGGTCGCCTCGGCGGTGTCCATCCGCGTGTTGCCGATAGCCGTGCCGTTATAGGCGGCCGGGAGGAACGCGGCCGAGTAGTTCTGCACGCCGCCGTGCTGGTACGACGGGCAGATGGTGATGAAGGCGGGCAGGTTCTCGTTCTCCGTCCCGAGCCCGTACGAGATCCACGACCCCATCGACGGCCGCACGAAGCGGTCGCTGCCCGTGTTCATGGCGAGGATGGCCCCGCCGTGGGCGGCGTTGGTGCCGTACATCGAGCGCACGAAGCAGAGGTCGTCGGCCACCGCGGCGAGATTCGGCAGCAGCTCGCTCACCCAGTGCCCCGACTGCCCGTGCCGCCGGAACTCCCACGGGCTCTTGAAGAGGTTGCCGGTCTCGTTGAACTGCACGTCGGGCTTGGCGAACGGCAGCGGCTTGTTGTCGTCGCGAATCAGAAGCGGCTTGTACTCGAAGAGGTCG
>JAPOYG010000174.1:17519-37761 GCA_026706755.1 Acidobacteriota bacterium | reverse complement strand
TCGTGGCCGGCGTCAGGACGAGGCTCAGGGTCGGCAGGCCGTCGTCGTCGGTGATCGTGATGCTGGCGTCGGTGACCTTGAGGGTGCCGGAGGCGCCGGTGAGGGTCAGGGTCTCGTTGTCCTCGTCGATGCTGTCGTCGGTGGGGTCGAGGGTGAAGCTCTTGCCGGCGCCGCGGTCGCCCTTCGGGATGGTGATGTCGAAGGGCGCGACCGCCGTGTAGTCGGTGCCGGACACCGCGGCGTCACCCGCCTTGCCGACCGTCACGCGCACCGTCTTCGCCTCGCCGTAGGTGCTGGCGCCGGTGACGGTCGCGGTCACGGTGACGCTCGGCGCGGTCTGCGCGTTCTCCGCGACCTCGGTCTGGACGCCCTGGGTCGCGCTGGTGTCCACGCTGAGCGCGATGCCGGTGGGGGCCACGTCGTCGTCGGCGACGGTGACCTCGACCGAGGCGGCGGCCTCGTCCTTGTAGTCGGTGCCGGACGCCTTGACGGCGTGGGTGATGGTGGCGACGCGCTCGTCGTCGGCGTTGTCGAGGTCGTCGTTCTTCGCGGTCACCGTCACCGTCTGCGCGTCGTCCCACTCGTCGGGGTCGAAGGTCAGCGTCGCGGGGCTCACCGTGAAGGGGGCGTTCGCGGGCGCTTCGACATCGATGGTGACCGCGCCGCTCGGCTCGCTCTCGAGCACCACCGTGTACGTGCCCTTGTGCTCCTCGTCGTCCCGGGTCGAGGCCGTGTCCGTCTCGTCGATGTCGAGCGTCGTGGCGGAGACGGCGATGCCCCGGCTGTCGTCGTCGGTGACGGCGACCGAGACCGTGCCGCTCGCGGTGGTGCCGCCGGTGCCCGTGCCGCTCTCGCGGTCGAGGTTGCTCGTGACGCTGCCGAGCGCGACGGCGAGGGTCTCGGACGCGCCCTCGTCGAGGTCGTCGGATTGCGCGACGAGCTCCAGGGTGGCGGTGCCCACGGTCGAGGTCGCCAGGTCGCTGCCCGCGCCGGTGAAGACCACGGCGGGCGCGGCGGCGGTGTTCGGGGTCGTGGTGTCGAGCCCGACGCCGCTGTTGAGGCTCTGCCCGGCCTTCTTGCGAATCGCGTAGTCGCCGGCGGTGATGCCGGTGCCGCTCACAGCAAGCGGTGCGCTGACCGATTCGCCGGCGACGAGCGCGCGGTCGAGCGTGACGGTGAGCGTCGCGATGCCGCCGTTCTCCGCGATGGCGCCGGTCTCGCCGGAGGCCCTGGCCAGGGTCACCGAGGTGGCGTCGCCGTCGATGATGGCGAGCGTCACCGAAGTGGCCGTCCCCTCGCGCACCGTTGCCGGCAGGGTGCCGAGGGCCAGCGTCAGCGTTTCGGTGGGTTCGTCCGTGGCATCGTCGGTCACGCTCAGGCTGGCCTTGTTGCTGGTCTTGCCGGTGGCGATGACGATGTTGCCGCCCCAGCTGTAGTCAGCCGCCTGTCCGCCGCCGACGGTCACGGGAACGGTCAGGTCCGCATCGAGGGTGCCGCCGGTGAGGGTGACGGTGACGTCGGTGCTCCCGCCCTCGGCGAGCTTGCCGTCGGCGTCGGCGATCGACAGGTCCACCCTGGGTCGGTCGTCGGCGTCCACGGTGACCGCCACCGGCGATATGTTGGTGTTGGTGGGATAGTCGCCGCCGATGCCGTCGCCGGTGGTGACGGCCAGGCTGACGTTGGCCGTTCCGGCGGTCTTGCCGGTGACGGTGACCGGCTGGGGGTCCTTCCAGTTGCTCGGGGTGAAGGTGAGCGGGCCGCTGATCTCGGCGTGCGCGCCGGTGATGGTCGGCGTGATGACGATGTCCTTCGCGGGCGCGCTCTTCAGGCGCACGGTGAAGGTCTCCGTGCCGTCGTTGGCGCGCACGCTCAGGCTCGCGCCGCTGACGACGACGCCGCTGCCGGCGTCGGTGACGGCGACCGTGACGTCGGCGATGTCGATCTGGTGGTAGTGGTTGCTGGTCGGGCTGACGGCGGCGGTGTGGCTGACGACGACGCCGGACTCGCTCGTCGTGTTGCCGTCCTCCACCGCCCGCAGGGTGACCTTCTGCGCCGTGCCCCAGTTGCCCGCGCCGCCGTGGGTGAAGGTCAGGGTGTCCTGGTCGCCGGTCGTCACCGCGTCGGTGTCCACCGCCACGGCCGCGTTGCCGGAGGCGACGGTGATCGTCACGTCGGCTTCGGGGTCGCTCTTCAGCACCAGGCTGTAGGTCTTCCCGGCCTGGCCCTCGGCGAGCGCCAGGCTGCTCGCCGAGACGGTGACGCCCTCGGCCTCGATGGTGAAGGACGCCGAGAGGTCGTGGCCGGGCTTGAGCACGTAGCTGCTGTCGTGCGAGCCCCAGCCGTCGGCGCCGTTCCTGCTGCCGAGAAAGCGCAGCAGCCGCTTGTCCACGTTGACCGTCACGCTGTCGTCCGCGGCCAACGCCGCGCCGCTGTATGTCAGGTCGATCTCCGCCGAGCGGTGGTTCTTGCCGGACGGCGCGCCGCCGACGCCGGCCTTCGGAGTGAGCAGGCGCACGTCGGCGATGGCGAGGCCCTTGGGCGCGCCGGACAGGGTGATGAGTTTCTTGCCCGCCGCGGTGAGTTGGTCGCCCGACAGATAGCTCGCCCCGTCGTTTCCTCCGGTGGAGCCGCCCTGCTTGTTGCCGCCGAGGAAGGTGGCGTTGTTGGGCGCGAGCGTCAGCGTGACCTTGCCGCCGCCCGCAAAGCCGCGCGCCTTGACCTGCCCCGGCGCGGCGCTCATCGAATAGACGACGCTCGAGGTGTCGTTGTCCACGATGACAAAGGAGAAGCTGTTGCTGGTGGAGCTCGGATCCGCCTCCACGTTGCTGCCCTTCTGGGCGTCGAAATCCCGGTTGCTGCCGAGGGCGAGGGTCAGGGTCTCGTCGGCCTCGTCGGTGGCGTCGTCGGTGACGACGAGCCGGAAGGTCGCCGTCTGGCTGTTCGAGTCGAAGGAGACGATCGGCTTCAGGCGATCGCTCTGATCGATGCTTCCCGACACCTGACTGAAACTGATGTCGGCCTTGCCGATGCCCGTGCCCGACACCAGCAGCGGCACATCGAGGACTTCCTTCCCGGTCAGCGCCCGGTCGAGGCTGACGGCGAAGACGGCGTGGTTGTCCGCCGCGCCCTCGGTGATGTTGCCCGAGTCGGTGCGGGCGAGCGAGACGACCACCGGCGGAATCTCGTCGTCCTTGATGGTGAGCGTGGCGCCCGCCGGGTCGGCGATGCCGTAGCCGCCGGACGCGGTCGCGGACACGTCGATGGTCTTGCCGCCCTGCTTTTCGTCGTCCACCGCGGTGATGGTGATCGTGCCGGTGCTGGTCCTGGCCCCGACCGCGATGGCGAGTTCGGTGTTCTTGGTCAGCGTGAAGTGCTCGGCCTTGGCCGGGGCCTTGGGAGTGGCCGTCACCTTCAGGGTGATGGCCTCGCCGGAGGGATGGTCGAGGCTGGCGGTGACGGTGCTCGCGTTCGGCGCGCCCTGCTCGTTGATGGTGGCCGGCGTCAGCGCCAGGCTCAGCGTCGGCGCCGGGTCGTCGTCGGTGATGGTGACGGCGGCCGGGTCGACGTCGAAGGGGCCGGCGGCGCCGGTGACGCTCAAGGATTCGTTCGGCTCGTCGAAGCCGTCGTCGGTGGGGTCGAGCACGAAGCTGCCGGTGGCGCTCGTGCTCCCCGCCTTCACGCGGATGGTGAAGTCGGCCACCGCGGCGTAGTCGGCGGACGAGGCGCCGTCGTCCGCCGCGCCGACGCCGACCGTGATGTCCTGGTCGCTCGTGAAGGTGCCCGCGCCCTTGACGGTGGCGGTGACGGTGACGGTTGGCGCGGTCCGGACGTTCTCGGCCACCGAAGCGGTGTCCACGGACAGCACGAAGCCGTCCGGGCCCTCCTCGTCGTCCACGAGGGTGATGGCGACGCGGTTGTCCACTGTCTGCGCATCGCCGTCGTCGCTCGCGCTCAGGCCGCCGTCGAGGTTGGTGTCGAGGCCGGCGGCGTTCAGGTCGCCGAGCGCGACTTCGATGGTCTCGTCCTGGAAGTCGCCGTCGTCGCGGCCGGTGGCGATGAAGGTGACGGTGGCGGTTTGCGCCGTGCCGGCCTGCGCGTTCCGGTGGAACTTCACCTTCGGGTTCGTGCTCGACCTTCCGGAAATGCTGGCGTAGGTGCCGCCCACGTCCACAACCCGGAAGTCGGGCTGCGCCGAATCCGGCAGGGCGGCGCCGGTGGCGCTCGAGAGCACCAGTGGAACCTCCGCGATCTCGCCCATTTCAAGATCTCGGGCGAGCGTGAGGGTGACGCTGGCCCGGCTGCCGGGGTCCGCTTCGTCGAGCGAGACATCGGCGCCCGGAGAAAGCGTGACCGGCGTGGGGTCGTCATCGATGATTCTGATGACTTTACTGGTCCCCCTGGGGAACGTGCCGTGGATCTGTTGCGCATCACCCGCAATCTGAAGATTGAACAACTCCTTGACTGGCTCGTCCACCGCATCGTCAATGATCGGCAGGGGCATCGTGGGCGCATCCCCCGTCGGGATGCTGACCAACTTGTCCTCGACAGCCTCAAAGTCCACTCCGGCCGTCGCACCGTCGGCAGGCGAGGGGTAGGGCTTGGCGGAGTAGGAGACTCGCGCCGGCAGCTCGGTCTTCTTCGAGCGCACAAGCGCCACTTCGGCGGCGCCTTCGCTCACACTTAGCCAACCCGCTTCCTTGAAGCTGTACGCCGGCAGGTCCTGCACGTCGTCGATGGTCACGGCCGCGGAGCTCTGTGCGCCCTTCTTCAGAAAGCGGGCGCTCGCCGGCAGTTTGCCGAGGGAGACGGTGAGGGTTTCGTCCCCCTCATAGACATCGTCGTCCGCGACCTGAACGAGGAGCGTGCCCTGGTCCGTTCTCCGCGGGATGACGAGGTTCCCCACCTTCACGACGTCGGTCGCCTCCGCGCTGCCGAACGCGTACACCAGGGGCACCGTCACGTCTTGCCAATAGACGCGGTCGAGGGACCATCTGAGCTGTATCTCGCCCCCGCGCGGTGTGCCCGGCCTGGGGGTGATCTCCGCCACCGTCGGGCGGTCCGTGCGCAGGCTCAGGGTCCAGGGCTCGTTGTCGATCAGGCGGATCGCCGTCCCGACGACCTGCACCCCCGAGACGGCGCCGACGACGCTGATGCGCTTGCCGGTCTCGGCGACGTTGTCGTCCTTCGGCGTCAGGGTGAAGCGGCCGGTGGCGCTCGCGGCGTTGCGCGGCACGGCGATGGTGAAGTCGTTGACCGCGTCGTAGTCCGTGCCGGCCCGCGCGCCGTCTCCCGCCTGGCCGACGCTGACGGTGATGCTGTACGCGTCGGCGAAGCCGCCGCTCTCGCTCGCGGTCGCGGTGACCACCACCGGCGTCGCGCCGGCGTTCTCGTCCACCGACGGCGTGTCCACCGACAGGGTGAAGCCCCCGTCGTCGTCCTCCAGGGTCAGCGCGGCCTGGTTGTCCGCCGTCTGCGGGTTGCCGTCGTCGCTCGCCTCCACGCCGCCCTCGAGGTTGGTGGCGAGGCCGGCGGCGGCGAGGTCGCCGAACGCCACGTCGATGGTTTCGTCGGTCAGGTCGCCGTCGTCGCGGTTGCTGGCGGTGAAGACGAGCTCCGCGGTGCGCGTGGCCCCGCTGCCCGCGGACTGCTTGGCGAAGGTGACGCTGGGCTTCCTGGTGTTCGCGCCCGCGAGCGTGGCGTTGGCGCCGCTCACGCCGAGCGTGAAGTCGGGGCTCGCCGAGCCCGGCAGGGCGGCGCCGGTGGCGCTCGTCAACACCAGCGGTATCTCGGCGGTCTCGCCGGGCTTCAGCTCCCGGGAGAGGGTCAGCGTCACCTTGGCGACGCTCGTCGTGTCGCCCTCGGTGAAGCCGGTGTCGGCGCCGGCCAGGGTCACCCGCGTCGGTTCGTCGTCGGCCACCACCAGGCTTGCCGAGGCCGCGTCGCTCGCCACCAGGTAGCCGTCGCCTTCCTTGATGGTCACCGACAGGGTGCCCTCGTCGCCCTCGTCTTGGTCGTTTTCCCTGGTCGCGAGGCTGAGCGTCGCCGAGGTCTCGTCCGCCGGGAAGGTGAAGCTGCGCTCGCCACGGTCGCGCCGCTTGTGGAGCAGCCGGCCGACGCCGACTTCGGCCACGTCGAGGGTCAGCTCCGTGTCCTCGGTGGGCGCCGGATCGGCGCTGATGGTGAAGGTCGCGGCCTCGCCCTCGTCCACGCTGGCGGCTTCCGCCTCGATGCCGAAGGTGCTGCCGCTGATGGCGTCCACCACGGTGATGCTGACGAGGTTGTCGTCGGTGTTCGGGTTGTCGTCGACGCGCGCTTCGGCGCCGCCTTCGAGGTTGGTGGTGAGGCCCTTGGCGGCAAGGTCGCCGAACCGCACCTCGATGGTCTCGTTGTCGGCGTCGCCATCGGCGTGGGCGGTGGCCGTGAAGGTCACCTTGGCGGTCTGCGCGCCGGCGCCGCTGAAGGTGACCTTGGGCGTGGCCTTGGCCGCGTCCGCCACGGTCACGCCGGTCCCCGTCGCGCTCACGGCAAGGGCGGGCTTGTCGCTGCCCGGCAGCGCGGCGCCGGTGCCGCTCGCGAAACTCAGGGGCACCTGGGCGATCTCGCCCGCCACGAGCGGGCGCGCCAGGCCCAGGGTCGCCGCCGCCGTGCTGGCGGTGTCCTTCTCGGTGATGCTGGTGTCGATCCCCGGCGCCATGGTCACCAGGGTGGGTTCGTCGTCCTCGATGCGCACGGTGAGGGTGGCGGGGGTGCCGATATTGGCGACGCCCAGCAGCCGCTCGATGGCGACGCTGAAGGTGCGCGGGGTGGCGGGACGCGGATCGTCGGTGTCGTTGTCGGTGATTTCGGCGCCGAGCTTGATGCCCCGGTGGTCCGGCTCGATGACGCCGCTGGCGACGCCGCTGTTGATGTCGGCATCGCCGAGCTGGGCGATCTCCCCGCGATACAGGAAGGTGCGGCCGTAGTGCGTGTTCTTCCTGGCGCCGCCGTCGGTGGTGGTGATATCGACGGTGATGGCGCGTTCGGCATCCGCGGTCTTGTCGATGCGCGCGAGGTGCGCCGTGCCGGCGCCTTCCTCGAGGACCAGGCTGGCCGCGTCGAACCGGACGTCGGGTGTCCTGGCCGGGCCGTCGTCGATGGTCAGGGTGACGCTGCTGGCGGTGCCGAGGGTCAGGCTCGCGGGGGGCGGGTCGGTCAACGCGACCTCGAAGGTCTCCGTGCCCTCGTACTGCCAATCGTCGGTGGTGGAGACCGTGAAGGTCTGGCGCTTCTGGCGCGAGGGCATGGTCACCGTGGCCGGCACCGAGAGATCATTGGCCTCCGCGGTGTCCAGCGTCACGGTCAGCGGCACCCCCATCGCCACCGCGGGCGAATCGAACGCCTTGTCGAACTCCACGGCCAGGGTGGCCGACGCGCCCTCGTTCACCGTGGCCGAACCGACGAGCTTCAGGGTCGCCACGCGCGGGGTGTCGTCGGCATCGTCGATGGCGATTTCCACCGTCGGGCTGGTGCCGCCCTTCGCGAAGCCCTTCGGCAGCGCGCCGATGCCCACGGTGAAGGTTTCGTCCGGATGCTCGTGCTCGCTGTCCTGGGCGATGGTGAAGGTGGTCGAGCCCTTGCGCTTGTTGGCGGCGATGGTGATCTTGTCCGCGGTGCCGTAGTCGGCGGCGACGGCCGTGCCGGGGGTGAACACGAGCGGAATGTCGATCGGGTCGTCGGAGCGCGGGTTGCGGTTGAGGGTCGCCGTGATGCTCACGTCGGCGCCTTCCTTGACCGGGTTCGGGGTCGCCGCGAGGTTGACGAAGAACTGGTCCGCACTGTCGTCGATGGCGACCTCGACCGACTTCGTGGCGCCCTCGCGCACGGTCTCCGGCAGGGTGCCGAGGGCCACGGTGAAGGTCTCGTCCGGCTGCTCCAGCTCGTTGTCGTTGGTGACGAGGATCGTGGCCGTGCCCTGGCGCTTGCCCTTCGGGATGGTGATGCTCGCGACGGTGGCGTAGTCGGCCGCCTTGGCGGTGCCTTCGGTGAAGGTCAGCGGGACGACCGTGTCCGTAGTCAGCGAGGTGTCGGTGTCGAAGCGCGCGGCGAGGGTCAGCCTGGTGGCTTCCGGCACCGGATTCGGGGTCGCGGAAAGGCTCACGGCCGGGCGGTCGTCGGCGACCACCGTGACCCTCACCCGCGGCAGGTCCGCGATGCCGTTGTAGTTGCTGTCGGTGGAGGCGACGGCGTGGTCGATGTGCGGGCCGCCGACGGCGAGGCCCGACACCTCGATGTCCTGGGGGGTGTTCCAGGCCGAGGGCTGGAAGGTGACCGCGCCGCTGACGGCGGCCTTGGCGGCATCGCTGCTCGTCGGCGTGACGGTGACCGCGTGGGTCGGCTTGCTCAGCAGGCTCACCCCGTAGCTCTTCTTGCCGACCGGCTCGGCGACCGACAGCCGGTCCTTGTGCAGGCGGATGCCGTAACCGAGGTCCTCCACCGTCACCTCGACGTCGGCGGCCGAGGTGACGCCGGTGTAGCCGCTGACGGCGTGGGTGAGCGTGACGCTCGCATCGGTGCCGTCCTCGTCGTCGAGGGGCGCGACGGTGATGGTCTGCGGCGTCTCCCAGGTGCCCTGGGCGCCGCCGGTGAAGGTCAGCGAGGCGCTGTGGCCGGCCGTGCCGCCCGGCGCCTGCACGCTCACCGCGTGGCGCCCCGCGGCCGGCACCGTGACGGTCAGGGTGACGGTCGCCGAGTCGCCCGGGTCGGTGGCGAGTTCCGCGGTGTAGCCGCCGGCCCTGCCGCCCTCCTCGAGGGCGACCGGGTGCCTGGCGAAGACCACCGCCGGGGCCGCCCCGCCGTCGTCGTCGGCCACCGCCACCTCGGCCCGGTTGCGCGGCGGATAGTCGACCGCGTAGGTGGAGTAGCTCCGCACCCTCGGACTTGGGAGCAGGGTGGCGACGATCTTGCCGTTCTTCTCCCCGACCTCGTCGGCGAGCGTCTGCACCTCGTGGGTGGTGGTGAGGGCGTCGCCGGTGAAGGTCAACGCCTCGACGCCGAGCTCCTGCGGCGCCAGGAAGTCGCCGACCTGCTCGATCTTGAGCCGCAGCGAGGGCGGCGGCGCACCGGGCTGCGCACCATCGGTGCCGCGGGTCAGGGTGAACACCGCCTTGCCGCCCTCGGTGATGCCGGCGCCGGCGCTGACGCCCACCGTCGGGCCGCCGTCGTTGTCGAGGATGCGGGTGTGTACCCGATATTGGGTCGCTGAAACCGTGTAGCCTTCGCCCGCGCGCACCTCTACCGAGAGTGCGCCGTGCGGCTCGTCGACCTGGTCGTTAGCCAACCTCACAATCTCGGTTATTGGTCGGGCGTCATTCGCGGCAAAAACCTTGCTGGTCGGAAGCGAGGCGTGCGGAACGAGCGTGAAATTGCCGGTTTGTTGCCATGCGAGGTTGACGGTGAGTTCGGTCGTGGGCAAGGGGTCCGCGATGAGCAGGTATTCCAGCCTGCCACTGTCGAACGGGCCGTTTTCCGTAACCGTCCGGACGGAGTCCCTGGGCTCCAGGCGCACCACGGGCGTGCCGTCGTTGTTGGCGATGCGGATCGTGAGCGGGCCGCCGCCGGCCTTGACGCCTCCGCCGAGGCTCGCCGAGGCCGAGGGGGTTCCGAGGGCAACGCTCAGGGTGCGCGTCGTCGTGTCGGTGTTCTCGACGGCGGTCAGCCTGAGCGAGGCGTGGCGGACGCCGGCGCCCTTGAGCCTGAGCGCCGGGTTCTGGGCGCTGTGGGGGGTCGTGGTCAGGAGGCTGACCCCGCTCTGCGTCGGCAGGCTCAGGGTGAAGTGGGCGCCCTCGGTCGCGCCGGTGATGACGAGCGGCACGGTGACCTCCTGGCTCGCCTCGTCGAGGGCGCGCTCGAGCGAGACCGTGACCTGCGCGACACCCTCCGCTTCGCTGATCGGATGTCCGCTCACACTGAACGGGTTGTGGAGTTCACGGTCGTTGGCCCCGGTGCGCCGCAAGGCGATGCCGGTGGGGTCGTCGTCGCGGATCGGCATGACGCTCTTCGAGGCGGCGCCGATGCGGTAGCCGGCCTTCGCGACGAGGGTCACCGCCACGCTGCCGTCGGCCCCGTCCGTGCTGTTGCCGCGGGTGGCGACGTTGAACGCCACCTTGCCGCCGGTGGGCACCGTCACCGTCCGGGCGCCCTCGTCGCCGGCGGCGACGTGGTCCTGGGCGCCGGTATCGGCGACCGTCAGCGAGACGGAGAGCGGCGCGCTCGGCGGCGGGGCGGCGGTGATCGCGAACTTGGCCGGGCTGCCTTCGGCGGGCGGGTCGCCGTCGGGGTCGGCCCAGGCGACCGAGATGGCGGGCAGCTTGCTGGCGTCGGTGACCGCGACCCTGCGCGATGCGCTTGCGCCCAGGCGGTAGACCGAGGGCTTCGCGAGCACGTTCACGATCACCGCGCCGTCGGCGCCGGCCTTGCCGTCGTCCCGGGTGGGAACGCTGTAGGCGAGCTCGCCGCTGGTGGGGACGCTCACCGTCTTGCGGCCCTCGGCGGCGGCGGCGAGGTAGTCGCGCCCGGCGGGCTCGCTCACCGTCAGGTCGACCGCCAGCGGCGCGGCGGGCGCCGGCCTGACCTTGACGAGGAATCGCGCGGTGCCGGTCTCGGGGATGCTGGCCTTGGCGCCCGCGGCCAGCTCGATGGAAACGACGGGCAGGACGGTGGAGTCCTCGTCGTCGAGGATGTGGATGTCGATGGTGTTGTCGGCGGTGTTGGGGTCGCTGTCGGCCGCGGCCACGACGCCGTTGGCGATGCTCGTGGAGCTGGGCGTGCCGAGGGCCACCCGCAGGACCTCGTGGGCCGAATCGCCGTCGTCGCGGGCGGTGCCCTGGAGTTCGATGGTGGCGGCGCGCCGGTTGCGCGCGCCGTCGCCGGTGATCGTGACCCGGGGCGCGGCGGTGTGCCGGCCGCTGAAGGTGACGCCGGCGCCGGTGGCGGTGAACAGGTAGTCGCGCTCCAGGGCGTTGGTCTGGGTGACCACCGCGGCGGTGCTGGTGGTGAGGGTCAAGGGGAGCTGGACCACTTCGCCCGCATCGAGCGCGCGGCTCAGGACGAGCTCCAGCACCGCCTTGCTGCTGGTGTCGCCCTCGCTGAGCGCGAGGCTGGAACCGGCCCGCAGGCGCACGCTGGTGGCGTCGTCGTCCTTGACGGCGACGCTGGCGGTGGTGGCGCCGCTCTTCAGGGCGTACTCGCCGTTGCCGGCGGCGGCGAGGGTCAGCGTCACCGAGCCGTCGAACTCGTCAACGCTGTCGGCCAGGGTAGCCACGCTGAACGTGGTGCTGCGGCCGGTGGACGGAATCACGACGCTGGTGGTGGCCAGCACGGTCGAGGCCACGAACGCGCCCCGTTGCGCGAGGCTCACGTTCACGCTGAGGTCGGCGTCGAGGTCCTGGCTGCTGGTGAGGGTGAACACGGCGGCGGCACCCTCGGTGACGGCCGCGCCCGGGCTCACGCCGATCTCGGGGGGATCCGGCTTCTCGTCGTCGTGGATGGTGACCGGCACGACGTTGTCGTCCGTCTTCGGGTCGTTGTCGGTCTGCGCCGCGAGGCCGCCGCTCAAGGTGGTGGCGAGCCCCTGGGCGTCGAGGTCGCCGAAGGTCAGGCTCAGGGTCTCGTCGGCCTCGTCGCCGTCGTCCCGGGCGGTGCCCCCGAGCTCGATGGTGGCCCCCTGCCGGTTGCGCGCGCCGTCGCCGGTGATCTTGACCTTGGGCGCGGCGGTGAGCTGGCCGCTGAACGTGACGCCCCTGCCGATGGCGCTGAACAGGTAGTCCCGCGCCGCGGCGTCGGTCTCGGCGATCACCGCGCCGGTGGCGCTCGTGATGGCGAGCGGCACCTCGACCACTTCGTCCGGGCCGAGGGCGCGCCCGAGGGTGAGCGAAAGGCTCGCCTTGCTGTTGGCGTCGCCCTCCGTGAGTGCGCTGCTCGGCCCGGGGGTCAGGCTCACCTTGGTGGGGTCGTCGTCCTCGACGGCCACCTCGGCGCTTTCGGTGCCGCTCTCCAACGTGTATTCGCCGTTGTCGCCGGCGGCGGCGAGGGTCAGGATGACGCTGCCGTCCTCCTCGTCGACGCTGTCGGCGAGGGTGGGAACGTCCAGGGTCACGCTGGTCTCGGTGGCCGGAATCACGACGCTGGTGGTGCCGCTCAGCGTGTTCGCGGCGACCACCTGGCCGGTGGCGGTGAGGGCGAGCGAGACGGTCAGGTCCGCGGCGGGGGCGAGGGTGCTGGTGACGGTGAAGCCGGCGTCGGCGCCCTCGGTGACCGGGTCGCCGGCGGCGACGCTGATCTCGGGTTTCGGCGGATCGCTGTTGGTCAGGGTGATGCTGACGTCGGCGATGGTGATGCCGGTGGACGTGGCGGCGACGCTGATGGTCTCGTCCTCCTCGTCGAGTTCGTCGTACACGGGCTCGAGGGTGAAGGTCTTGCTGCCGCTGGTTTTGCCCGCCTCGATGGTGATGTCGAAGCCCGGCACCGCCTTGTAGTCCGTCCCGGAGGCGGCGCTGTCCGCCGCCTTGCCCACCGTCACGCTCACCGTCTTGTCCTCGGCGTAGGCGGTGGCGCCGGTGCTGGCGGTGACGGTCACCGTCGGGGCCGGGTCGGCGTTCTCGGCGACGCTGGTCTGCGCGTCGTCGGTGTCGGCGTCGGTGTCCACCGACAGGGTGATGCCGCTCGGCGCGGCGTCGTCGTCGGTGATGTCGAAGCTGGCCGCGCCCTTGCCGGCGAGCACCTGGGCGCCGCCGACCAGGCCACTGCCGGAGGTGCCGTCGAGGGCGCCCAGGGTGACGGTGACGGACTCGGACGCGCCCTCGTCGGTGACGTCCTCGGTGGCCTGCAGGGTCAGGGTGGCGCTCGCGCTCGAAGCCGTGTTGCCGCCGGCGAAGGTGATGGTGGGCGGGGTCTTGGCGTCGGTGCTCGCGAGGTTCAGGTAGGTCACGCCGGCCGGTGCGGTGGTGGGCGCGACCAGGGTGTAGTCCTTGCCGAACGCGGCGCTGCCGGAGAAGGTCAGGGCCACCGGCAGGGATTCGCCGGAGACGAGGCCGCGGTCGAGGGTGACGGTGAGGACCTTGCCGCCGTCCTCGGCGATGGCGGCGGCGGGCGCTTCGATCTTCACGCCCGTCGGGTCGTTGTCGGTGATGGTGACGGTGGCGGTCCCGTTGGCGGCCGGCTTCGCGCCCTTGAAGTCGGACAGGTCGACGGTGAAGGTCTCCTCCGGGTCGTCGGTGCTGTCGTCGGCGACGGCGACGGTGAGGGTCTTCGAGGTCTCGCCCGGCTTGAAGGTGACCTTGGTGTCTTCCGCGAGCGCGGTGTAGTCCGACCCGGCGCTGGCCTCGACGTCGGCGGTGGCGACGGCGACCCCGGCGTCGACCGCCGTGGCGCCGGTCTTGTCGAGGGTCAGGGTCACGGTGCCCGGATTGGCGCCCTCGGTGATGGCGTGGGCGGCGTTCCTGAAGCCGATCGTCGGCGCGTCGTCCTCGTCGGTGATGGTGATGACGTGGCGGCTCTTTGCCTGGTCCCGGTCCGCGCCGGTCGCGATGTACAGGTGGACCGCCACCTTCTCGGGGCCCTCGTACACCTTGTCGGCGTCCGCCTCGTTGGCGATGTCCAGGGTGGTGGTGGCGGAGCTTGCCCCCGCCTTCACGGTCAGCGTCCTGTCGCCGAGGGTGAAGTCCGCCGCCTCCGCCCGCTCGGCCGCGGCAATCCCGGCCCCGGTCGTTTCGGCGCGCAGGCTCACGCGGACGTCCGCCGTGGCGGGCGGCTCCACGGTCGCGGTCAGGACGACGCTGCCGCCCTCGGCGACGCTGGTGGCGGAGACGCCCAGGAAGGCGGTCGGTCGCTGGTAGGAGGTCACCTCGACCTCCACCGGCGCGCGGCCCATCGACAGGGCGTAGTCGGAGTCCTGCGATTTGGCGGTGTGCTGGATCGCGGCCTTGCCCTGACCGACGCCCGTGATGGTCAGATTCTGCGCGGTGTTCCAGGCCGCCGGCTTGAAGGTCAGCGGCCCGTTCACCGTCGCCACGCGGGTGTCGGTGCTCAAGGCGGCGACGGTCACGTTATGGCTGGGTTTGCTGAGCAGCTTGACGGCGTAGGTGCGGGTCGTGTCCTTGCGCAGCGTCCTGCTCGTCGGCGACACCGAGAGGCCGGCGCCGGCGTCCACGATGGTGAGATAGTAGGGCCAGGGGTCGTCCACGCCGGTATAGCCGGTCACGGCGTGTTCGATGTCCAGGTTCTCGTTGTCGGCGTTGTCGTCGGCGAGCGCCCTGATCGTCACCGTCTGCGGGGTGCTCCAGTTGCTGCTGTTGAACGTCAGGGACGACGGGGAGAGGGTGGCGTGGTTGGCGACGGTCAGGCTCGTGTCGGTGCTCGTGATGCTCGGAACCACCTTGACCGTCCCCGCACCGGGGTCGGTGTCCAGCACGACGGTGTAGGTCGCCGTCCTGCCCTCCCTGACCCGGAGCTCTCCGTAGCCCGAGAAGGAGGAGAACGAGACGCCCGCGTCCGGCGCGATCGGATTGTCGGCGTCGGAGTCGTCGTCCAGGATATTGAAGCTGACCGTGTCGCCGCCGTCCGGCGCATAGGCGGCGCCGCCGAGCTTGCGCCGGTCCGCCGCGCTCAAGTCGAAGAACTCGGCGGTCACGCCTTCGTAGTACGCCTTGACGCCGCCGCCCAAGTCCGTGTGTTCTATCTCGGTGTCCTGCTTGGCCGTGAGCGTGAACCTGGCGCTCCGCGCCGCGCCGGGGCCGCCGGTGAAGGTGGCCTGGATCGCGGACTCGAAGTTGCCGTTCCGGTCCTGGACGGTGGCGAAGGTCACTCCCTTGGGCGCCGGGCTTTGCCCCGCGACGGTGAAGTCGTGCCCCAACCCTCCGTCGCCCGGATACATCGGGAACTGCACCTTCACCGGAAGCTCCTCGCCCGTGGCCAGGGCGCGGCTCAGGGTGACGGTGAAGACCTTGGTCCCGCCGGCCTCCCTGATGTCGCCGCCGGTCGCGGCGAGGCTGACCGCGGTCGGGTCGTCGTCGTCGATGGGAAAGGTCACCGACGCGTTGGCCGGGTCGATGGTGTAGTGGGCGGCCGGCAAGAGGGTGATGGTGAGGTCGCCGTTCGGCTCGTCGACGGCGTCGTCGTCCAGACGCACCGCAATGTCCCCGTACCCGTTGCGGAGGGTTGTGGTCTGCTCGCCAAGATCGGCGGAATGCACGAAGCGGCCGGTCTGCGATACGCGGTAGTTCACCTCCAGGGGGTCCCGTCCAACGTCGCGGCAAAACGTGGTGCCTTCCTTCGTTGTTCCCGTCTCCGCGCAGGCCTCGAGAAGTTGACCGACGAAGCGGCCGGATTCGGGGTACCGGACGACAAAGACCGCGGCGAGGGTCACCGCCGGCTTCGCCGCCTCGTCGTCGAGGATGGTGACCAAGACATCCCACTCGGGCGCGGCGGGGGCGCTGATGCCGTCGGGCAGCTTGCCGAGGTCGATTTCGATCTGGAAGGTCTCGTCGTCCTTGTCGGCGTCCTGCAGGGTCTTGACGACACCGGTTCCCGATGTTTGCCCCTTCGGGATGGTGATGTTGGCGATGGCCGTCAGGTCCTCGGCCTCCGCGGTCACCCTGGTGATGGCGACCGGCAGGACGAGGTTCTTGCCGTAGGGGCCGTCGAGGGTGGCGGTGACGGTGACCGAGCCGCCCTCGTCCACGCTCAGCACGTGGTTGGAGTGCGCCGGGGTGGTGCCGAGCGTGAGCTTGAGATGGGCCCCCGTATCCTTGATGGTGACGGTGGGGTTCGCGCCGGCGGCCTTGAACCCGGCGGGCGGCGAGGCGCCAAGGGCGATGCTCAAGGTGTCGGGATCCGTGTCGGCGTCCTTGCGGGTGACGAGGGTGGCCGTGCCGGTGGACTTGCCGGCGGCGATGTCGATGGCGGCGAGCGCCTCGTAGTCGCCGGACTCGGCCGGGTTGGTCGCGCCCGCGCTCAGCGCGAGCGGCAGGCTGGTGTTCGCCTCGGCGCGCCCGTCGAGGGTGGCCGTGACGGTGACGCTGCCGCCCTCGTTGACCGAGGTGGGGCTGACGCTCAGGGTGACGCCGAGGCCCTTGCCGTCGTCGGTGATGGCGACGGCGGCGCTCGCGGGCGACCCGGCCCTGACGCCCGCGGGCAGGGTGCCGAAGCCGACGGTGAACGCCTCGTCGTGGCCGTCGGCGTCCCGGTGCAGGGCGACCTTGGCGCTCGCGCTGGTGGCGCCCTTGGCAATGACGATGTTGGCCGGCGCCTCGAACTCGCTCGCCTCCGAGGGGTTGGTGCCGCTGCCGGCCGCGGTCAGCGGAATGGTCTTGGCGGCCTCCAGGGAGCGGTCGAGGGTGACGGTCACCGTGACTTCGGTGTCGGTGCCCTCGGTGGCGGTGGCCGGCGTGGCGGCGATGCTGGCCGCGGCATCCAGGTTGTCGTCTTCGATGGTGATCTTGACCGGGCCGCCGGCGCTGTAGTTGCCGTCGAGCCGCGCCTCGTCGATGGCGACGGTGAAGCTGTCGTCGTCCTTGTCGCCGTCGAGGTGGGTGTCTATCCCGGCGCTGCCGCTGGTCGCGCCGGCCTTGATGGTGATGCTGGCCGGGGCGGTGAAGTCGGTGGCTTCGGCGGTGCCGTCGATGTCGTTGGCGCCGCCGACGCGCGTGACGATGGGCACCACGAGATCCTGCGCCGGCGCGCTCAGCACCGTGGCGGTGAGGGTGGCGGCGCTGCCCTCGGTCGGCGTCGCGTCATCCACGCTCAGGGTGACGGGCGGCGAGTCGTTGTCGCGGATGTCGGTCTTGGCGGTGCCCGCGTATAGCTGATAGCCGCTGCCCGCGCCAAGCGTCATGGTGAGCGAGCCGTGGCTCTCGTAGTCGCCGTCGTCGGTGGTGGCGACCTTGATCTCCGCCTTGCCGGTGGCGCCGACGGTCAGGGTCTTGCCGGTGCCGAGGTCGGCGACGCTCAAGGCGTTGGCCGTGATGGTGCCGGCGGCCTTGCGGTCGGCCACTTCCTTGGCGCTGGCCACGAAGTCGCCGGACTGGACCAGGTCGTAGGGCAGCGCCTGGGAATTGCCCTGGCCCGGCGCCGGAATCACCTCGACCTCGAAGACGACGTTCTGCCCTTCGGTGCGGCTGGCGTAGCGCGCCGTCACCAGCGCGTTGGTGGTCTCGGCGACGTCGAGCGTGAAGCCGCCGCTGGTGGCGAGGCCGGCGCCGATGCGCCCGCTCGTCGTTGCGGCTTCGACGTTGCCCGTCACCGGGCCGAGCCGCACGCGCGACTGCTCGGCGTGTTTTTCCGCGACGCCGTCGTCCTTCACCGTCAGCGTGACCACCGCCTCGCTGGCCGTGCCCCGGAAGCGCAGCACCGGATTGCCGTTGTCGGCCCTGTCGTCGAGGCGCAGAAAGACATCGTCGTCCGCCGGGTCGGTGTTGCCGGTGTCGTCGCCGTTGCCGCTCTTGAGGGCGAGGGTGTAGTCCGTCTTGTAGCTGTGCTCCGTGCCGCCGATGTCGAGCGGCGCCAGCACGATCTCGTCCGCCGCCAGGGCGCGCGAGAGGCTGACCTTGAAGTCGTAGGCCCCGCCCTCGGCGACCTTGGTCTGGCCCGCGCTCGAGAGCGCCAGGGTGACGGTGGTGTCGTCCCGGTCGATGATGGCGAGGGTGGCCTCGGCGCGCTTGGCGTCCAGCGTGACGTTCGCGGGCAGCGCGTTGTTCGGGTCGGCCCGCAGCAGCAGCGTGGCCGTTTCGCGCGGCTCGTCGGCGCTGTCGGCAAGGATGTCGAGCGGCATGGGCAACGCCGCGTAGGTGGTGTCGCCGGCGCCCGTGTAGCGCAGGGTGCCCGTCCGGCAGGTGGTGCCTTGCCGGTTGCCGGCGTTGGGCGCCAGGTCGAGTGTCGCGGAGGCCGTACCCGCGCTGTAGCAGAGCTCGAACGGCACGTCGAAGGCCGTCCTGCCGGCCGGGCCGTCGAGGCGCGCGCGGAAGTCGTTGCCGGAGGGCGTCCGGCGCCCGGACGCGGGTTCGCGCGCACTGAGGTCGGTGCGCGCCAGGCCGAACGCGAAGTCCGAATCCTCGACCGTGACCGACACGTCCGGGCCGGTGGTGATCGACGCGTAGCCGCTGACCTTGTGCGATATGGTGAGCGACTCGTCGGCGAAGTCGCTGTCGTCGACCGGCGTGACCGTGACGGTC
Source organism: Acidobacteriota bacterium (assembly GCA_026706755.1). Taxonomy (GTDB): domain Bacteria; phylum Acidobacteriota; class Vicinamibacteria; order Vicinamibacterales; family UBA8438; genus JAGWAJ01. The sequence continues at coordinate 19,558 of JAPOYG010000174.1, read as the reverse complement.
TGCGGCTCGCTGTAGTCGCCGGGCTTGAAGGTGAGGGTGGCCGGGGTGGCCGTGGCCGCGCCGGTGTCGCTCGACGTGACGGTGACGGTGACCGTGCCGGAGGGCGGGTCGCTCAGGGCCAGGGTGTAGCTGCCGGCCGCGCCGTCCTCGTCGAGCGCCAGGGACTCGGGCGTGGCGATGACCCGGCCGGCCGCGTCCGTGACCTTGACGGTGGCCGTTTGCTTCATGGCGAAGCCGGCGGGGGTTTCGCTGTCCGGCAGATAGGCGAGCGCGGTGTGCTCGAGGACGACGCTCTCGTTCACCACGTCGTTGTCCTTGACGGCCTTGACCGTGATGGTCTGATACTTGCCCCAATCCGCGGGCGCGTCGCGCGTCGCGGCCTCGCTGCCGATGAAGGTCAGGGTCGCGCTGGCGCCGGCCTCCCCGCCCGGCGCCTGCAGGGTGAGCGCGTCGCGATGCTCGGCGGGGACGGTGGCCGTCACGGCGACCTTGACCTTGGGGTCTCCTGTGAGTCTGACCCTGTGGGAAGCGGATGCGCCGCCTTCGGTGAGGTTCAGCGTAGTGTCCGCAATGCGCAAGTTGGCACCGCCGTCCTTGACCGTGACGGGAAGATACACAGTGAACGTTGGGCGTGCCCCCGGTTGGCTTATGTTGTGTTCGATGGTCGCGCTGCCGTCGTAGAAGTCGGCATCAACATCGTTAAGCCACAGTTTCACCGTCTGCGCCTGGTTCCAGTTGCCCTTCGCGCCGCCGGTGAACGCGATGTTGCTGATCGGGTTGTACTGCCCTCCCGGCACTTTGATGTACGGCAAGACAGAGCTGCCAACCTTGGGCAGTATGGTGACCGAGACAGTTTCGTCGGCCCGCGGTTCATGGGAGAGCTTCACGCTATAGTCAACCGCCCTGCCGCCCTCGGTCATCGTCAGCGAGGCCGGCGAGAGAACCGCGCGGTATTCACCGTCGAGCACCGTGCCGGAGACCCCCGGACCCGTGCGGTAGTAATAGTAGTTGTTGACGCGGGCCGAGATCCGATACCAAAAATCCTGCACCACCTGGTCCCACGGCGAACTGACGGTGACGGTTTGTGGCTTATTCCAGTTGGTGGCGTTGTAACTCAGGCTGATCTGTCGGGATGGCGTCCCACCCGCGGTGGACACGAACGCTCTTCGGTGAAAGCTGTCGGCGCCGTCGCTGATGGACAACTGCACCGAGGCGGTCTGCCCCGTTCTCGGAGCGCCGGCCAGCTTGACGGTAAAGCTCTCGGGCCGGTCCTCCCGCAGGTTCATCTCGGTTTTCGAGAGGACCACGCCGACATTCGGGCGCGGGCCGTTCTTGATGGTGAAGCTGACGGTGCCGAAGGGCTGGAAGTTTGTTAAGAACCCCTGTGGGTCCCGATGGTTTGACTGGCGGAGCTTGAGGACGAGGGTCTCATCGCTCTCGACGCGGGCGTCGTTGTTGATGTGGAGCTCGAACGACACGGTGGGATTGGCGCCGTTGGGGATCGCCCCCAGCCCTCCCCGACCATCGTTGCCGGTTATCCAGTAGTCGCCGCTCTTGGCGGTGCTGCTGGCGTCGAGCTCGATCCTGAGCCGCCGGTCGCTGGCGGCAGGGAGTGTGGTTTTGACGCTGACCGAAATGTTGGAGTCGCCTTCGTAGAGGGCGCCGCCGATGGGGTGGGTGGCGGTGAGGGCCTGGGCGAAGGCGGGGGCAGTTGCGAAAGTTGCGAAGACGGCGGCGAGGCCGGTGGCCAGGGTCAGCAGGAGCGTGGCGAGGCGGCGGGCAGACCTATGGAGCCTCCTCGCCCTGTCCACCGTCTGGCGAGGATGAAAGCGTAACGTCCTCACTGGCCGGGTGCGCCTTGCCTACCCCGGCACCGCTTCGATTGCCTTCCCCGCACAAGATTAGCTGCTGCTGCCCGGCAAACGAGGGGAACGGGAAGCTGCGCGACGACGTGGCCAACCCGACGCCTGCCGACTGCCATAGGCGTCGCATAGTTCGATTTGCGCGGGGGGGGGGGGGGGGGGGAGAGGGTGTGGGGG
>JAPOYG010000174.1:0-17509 GCA_026706755.1 Acidobacteriota bacterium | reverse complement strand
GGCATGCAGGGTGCCAGGCGTGCCAGCTGGGGTGGGGGGGCGTGCAGGGCGCGGTGCCCTGTCTTTTTGGGGGGGGGGGGGGTTGGGGGGGGGGGGGGGGGGCGAGAAGGGAGGGAGGTTGAGGGTGAGCCGGCATTCGTTCGTGGCGGGTGCGAACCTGGAAAACCAGGCTTCTTGCCGGTTATTCGAATCGGGTCTTCATCGACTACACGCATGGGCTACAACACTCCTGCAATCACTCCAGGCCCACGAACCCCCAGAACCGCAGATGTTAATTCCAGCAAGTCATGGTCTTGGCCATCGGGACAGGAATCATACCGAAACCCACTGCGCTTCGACAGCCAAAACGATGCCAAAACAACATCATTTCACGCCGTTCCTACGGGTAGGAATTCAGAGTAATGAAACGGGCGCCCGGTCGTGCGACGGGGAACCCGCGGCCAGCCGCCCACCCGCTCGCGCTGGCGGCAAGAACGTGTCGCCCCGGGGAGTGCCAAAACGGTGGAAAACTGCACACAGCGGGGCGACCGAACGGTCGCCACCGGGTGCATCGCCGCGGCGCAAATTTGAAGTGGCGAGTTCGCCCCGGACGCAGCCCCGCGCCCTCGCCCATGACCGCATCGCGGCGAACCCCCCACAATGGCCGCGATTGCGGGCGAGGCCGACCAAGGCAGCGGTATGCCGGCGCTCCAAACATGCGCCCACCCGAGCGGATATGGCCCGAGTCGCCCCGGAAACTACCGAATCAACCCGCCACCGCTGGCGTCTGGTGAGGTCTAGTCGCCTGCCTCCGACTCGGCCTCCTCCACCTCCAAGGCGGGCATCGTGTCGTCCTCGTCGGCGGGCATCTCGGCGGCGTCCATGGCGTCGTCGGCGGATTCACCCCCTTCGTCGCCTTCAGCCGCAGCCTCGGTTGCGTCTTCCGCAGGCTCTTCCGCTGCCGCCGCGTCGCCTTCAGCCGCAGCCTCGGTGGCCTCTTCCGCAGGCTCTTCCGCTGCCGCCTCGGTCGCCGCTTCCGGCTCGACCGCTTCCATGGGCTCTTCCGCCGCGGCGTCGGACTCTTCAGAAGACCCGCTCTGCTCACAACCTACAAGCACCCCGACTGCCAGCAGGGCAGCGAATATTCGAATCAAGTTCATGTGACCTCCTGTCGCAAGTAGGGCCATGTTGCCACATCTTGACGCCGCAACACCGCCGTAGAGCCGAGCATACTAAAAAAACCCGGCGTATCGCGACTCGACCGGCGGCAAAATGACGAATCCGGTACCGGCCATCACTTTCCGGAACCCAGCAGCTTCTCAATGACGCATTGGACATCGGCATCTTCCACGGTCTTCAACCCGCGCATGCGACGATAGATGTCCGAAGCCGCCTCGTGGAATCCCGATGGCAACCCGGCATCGGCGAAGGTGGACGCAATTTCCCGCATCTCTCCCTCGAAACGCCATGCCTTGCGGCTCGTTCCGCTGGCGGTCGCATCGCTTCTGGCCCCGAGGCCGGATTGAGATATGTCCCATTCGGACAACAACGCCTCCTCGACCCCTTGCGACGCCGCCAGCGCCCGGATGGCGAGGATCAGGGCCGAAGACCCCTTGGTATACGCCGCGTAGCACATCTTGAGCGCCGACGCCGAGCACTCGACCACGCGCGCATCGACCAGGGATCTCTCGAACCAGGAGGCCACCCGGGAAGCCTGGTCGCCTGAAAGATACAGGCGCGTCGCCCCGGGCCGCCGCGCCGGCGGGCCGATGATCCCGCCATCGACAAAGCCGCCACCCGCGATATCCGCAAGACGTCTCGATGTCGCGGGCGAAACCGCGTTCGCATCGACGTAGATTCCGCCGAATCCGGCATCGCGTACGCTGCGGGCGACATCCAGCGCCGCATCCGGTGGACACACCGATATGACGTGCTCCACTTTCGCCAACGCGTTTTCGAGGGTGCTGGCCGGCGCCAGGTCGGCCGCCTCCGCCCGCTGCCGCGTCGCATCGCTGCGACACCGGGAAACCCAGCGGACCGGATGGTTGTTGCCGCGCAACGCGGCGCCGATGGATGCACCCATCTCTCCCGGGTGCAGAAGCAGGATTGAATTAGTCATGTTTGGATCCTGGAGATTGCAGTTGCGACAGGTCGGGCGCGATCCCGCCATATCCCGTGATCGATTCCACTGCCTTGGCGACCGACAGCAGGAACCTGTCACGTCGCATCGGCGCGATCAACTGCACGCCAACCGGCAGCCCAGACGCGAATCCGCCGGGAAGTGACAGGGCAGGACAGCAGGTGACCGTGATCCAGCTGCAACTCTGCATCCACTCGATATAGGTGCGCATCTGCCGTCCCTCGATCTCGCGCACCCAGTCGATGTCGACATCGAACGGGAGCACCTGTGTCGTCGGTCCGAGGAGGATATCCACCTGCCGAAAAAACGACGCCACGCGTGCGACGAGGGCCGCACGGGCATGGATCGCCCAGTCTTCGTCACGAGGTGTGAGGGCTTCGCCGGCTTCGGTATTCCAGATGATCGTGTCCTTGAGCTGGGCCTTCTCTTCCTCGCCCAGGTCCCCGAACCGGGACCGGAAGCGGGCCGCGCGAAGCATGTGGAAGATGCGGCTGGCGTCGGCGAGATCCGGACAGTCCTCGACGACACGGGCTCCGGCTGCCTCCATCTTCGCCGCCACCCCACGGACCGCGTCCCGTATCTCGGCTTGCACCGGCAGACCGCCGAAATCCTCCGTCACGGCCACTCTGACGCCAGCGAGTTCAGTCGCCTGGACGCGCCGAAAAGTCTCGCCCGGTTCTGTCAGCACCCCCGCCACACTATCGCGCGGACCGGCGATGGCGGAGAACAGCAGCGCCGCATCGTCGACGCTCCGCGCCATCGGGCCGGACGTCGAAAGGTCGCTTAAGCCCGAACCGCCCGATTTCGACGGAACCCGTCCCGGGGAAGGTCGGAAACCGACCACGTTGCAGAATGCGGCGGGATTGCGAAGCGAGCCTCCGGTGTCGCTGCCGTCGGCGATGGGCAGAAAACGCGCCGCCAGCGCGACCGCCGCGCCGCCGCTGCTGCCGCCGCAGGTGCGGGAGACGTCGTACGGATTGCGCGTCGCGCCGAACACGCGATTGAAGGTCTGCGATCCCGCACCGAATTCGGGCGTGTTGGTCTTGCCCAGCGTGATCGCCCCGGCAGCCTTGATGCGGGCCACGATGAGCGCGTCCGCAGTCGGGATGTTGTCCGCATGGAGCACGGAGCCGTAGGTGGTACGAAGTCCCCGCGTGGATACCAGGTCCTTGTGCGCGATGGGCAGGCCGGCGAGAGGCCCGCGCACCGCGTTCGTTGCGGCTGTTTCCCGCGCCTCGTCGAAGCACCGCGTGACAACGGCATTGAGCATCCCGTCGTAACGTTCGATCCGGTCTATATGGGCGTCGAGGAGTTCAAGGGCGCTGACCTCTCCGGCGTCCAGGAGCCGGCGCTGCGCAACCGCAGACATGAAACACAGGTCATCGGAAGCGGACATGCGTCATGTGGCCGACCCCGACGGCCACTCTTCCCGCGTCAGGACCCGCGGCCTCGCGCGTCCGTCGCGGCCTTGCCCTTTTTCTCCTTCTCCTTCTCCTTCTTCGGCCGGCTCACGCCGTAGGTGCCGCGGTTGATCTTTCCACGCCGTGTGCGGACGTCTCCTTTCCCCATGCCTTATCTCCGCCGGTTCGCTGCTACAAGCCCCAGCATTCTAGCTCGTCGGCAAACACCAGGGGACCCGTATAGTGTTCGTTGAGAGCGTCGCGGCTCGCGCTCTCGCGGCCCAGCGTGCGGGTCGTTCGGTGGCCGAGATACACCGAGCCAACATTTGCCCGGCTCGCGATGCGGCCGATCTGGGAGGGACGCACGAACCGCTCCCGCACCGCGCCGCGGGCGAATTCCGGAATCGCCAGATGAATCACCAGCGCGTCGGCATCCCTGGCGAAATCCGCGACGATGTCGTTGCGATTGTTGAAGTTGCCGGTGAACACCAGCGAGTGCCCCGCCACCTCGGCGCGCCAGGCGAGGCTCGGCACATCGCCGTGATGCACGGGAACCGCCGACAGGCTCAGGTTCTTCGTGCCGAAACCGGCCCAGCGTCGCTGCCCCGTCGCCGGCACGCTACGGGCGTTTATCTTGTATCCGCCGGGACTCCTGAACGACAAATACCCGGCCAGGTGCGCATACGCCCCGCCAGGTCCGATAAGGCGTTCGACGAACTCGCGGGTCGACGGATATGCCCCATCGCCATCCGGGCCGAGGACCGTCAGCGGCCGGACCCTCTCGGCATTGAAGGAGCCCGCGACAAAGCCCGGAAAGTCCGCGGTGCGCTCGGCGAGCAGGTTCGTGAAGACGATGGCGTCGAGATCCGCGAACTCGGCGCCGGCCTCGTCGAACCGCACGGAACTGCCCGGGCCCGGGTCGATCAGCAACACCGCGCGCGCATCCAGCCAGACGAGGTAGCTCGCCGCGCCGCGGCGATCGTCGAGTTCCGCTCCGCCGGACCCGAGCATCTGTATCCACACGCCCTCCTCGCCGCAGTGCGGCTCTACCGGCTGGGCGTCGATACACATGGCCGCGAACACGCAGACAAGAAAACCCGCGGCACGACGTCCGATCCCGATCATCCAGATTCCTCCAGAGACCTGAGCGCCGCATTCGCATCTGCCTCGTCCGGCATGCGCCAATCGCCGCGCGGAGACAGGCTCACGGTACCCACCTTGGGTCCCGCAGGCAGCGTCGTGCGTTTGAACTGGGTTTCAAAGAAGCGGCGGAAGAACACCTTGAGCCAGCGCCTGATCTCATCGCCCGAGTAGCCCTCCCCGAACGCGAGCTTCGCCAGGGCGTAGATCTTGTCTGGCGCCGCCCCGGTGCGGATGTAATGGTAGAGGAAGAAATCGTGCAGTTCGTAGGGGCCGATTATCGACTCCGTTCTCTGCGTCAACACACCGCTCTCGGACGGAACGAGTTCCGGCGTGATGGGAGTGTCGAGCACGCGTTCCAGCACGGCGGCCAGAGCGGCTCCGGCGCGGTGGCGGCCGTACCAGCGGACGAGGTAGGCGACCATCGATTTCGGCACGCTCGCATTGACGTTGTAGTGCGCCATGTGATCCGCATTGAAGGTGCACCAGCCGAGGGCGAGTTCGGAAAGATCGCCGGTGCCCACGACGACACCTCCGGTCTGATTCGCCACGTCGAAGAGAATCTGCGTGCGTTCACGGGCCTGGACGTTCTCGAACGTCACGTCATACGTCCCGTTGTGACCTATGTCGTCCAGGTGGGCCCGCACCGCTACGTCGATGGGAATCTCCCGGATGGTAGCGCCCACCGCTTCTGCCAGTTGCTTCGCCGATGCATTGGTATGCTCGCTGGTGCCCGGACCGGGCATGGTGATCGCGCGCAGCGAGTCGAGACCCAGGCCGTTCAGCGCCAGCGCATCGAGGCAGACGAGGAAGGCCAGCGTGGAGTCGAGCCCGCCGGAAAGGCCGATGACGGGGCTCGTGCTCCCAGCGGCCCGAAGGCGGCGCGCCAGACCGGTCGCCTGAATCGCGAGCACGTCTCGCGCACGCGCATCGAACTCGTGCTCGTCGTCCGGCACGAACGGGTGTTTCGGATAGCGCCGGAGCGTGTCCCGGAGGCTCTGCCGCGCGCCGGACGCCGCCACGGGATAGGCGTCGCCCCGGGGGCTGCCGGCGAACGTCGAGTTTCGACCGCGCTCGCGGCGGATCCTGTGCCAGTCGAAATCGACCGAAAGGCTGCTGCCGCCGAGCCGAAATCGTTCCGATTCCCCCAGCATCCAGCCGTTCTCCGCAGCCAGCAGGTGGCCGCCGTATACAACATCCTTGGTGGATTCCGAGGGGCCGCTCGACGCATACACGTAGCCGCACGCGAGCCGCGCGCTCTGCATGCGGACGAGGTCGCGCCGGTAGTCGGCTTTTGACACCAGTTCGTTGCTGGCGGAAAGGTTGACCACGATGTCCGCGCCCGCAAGGGCGTGGCCCACGCTCGGCGGTGCCGGCGACCAGAGGTCCTCGCAGACCTCCACCGCGAAACGCGCACCATCGAGGTCGAACAGCTGTCGCGGATTCATCGCGAAACGACCGAGCCGATCATCGTCCACGGCGACGGCCACAGCTTCGCCGGAAGCGAACCAGCGCTTCTCGTAGTATTCCTCGTGGTTCGGCAGCGCCGTCTTGGGCGCAGCGCCCACCACGCGTCCGCGTGCGCACACGAACCCGGCATTCAGAAGGCGCCCGTCGGGCAGCCGCCAGGGCGCACCGACCACCAATGCCGTGTCGCCCGTTGCGCCCGCAATCCGGGCAAGCGCCTCCCGCGCGGCCGCCAGCAGGTCCTCCGCGCCGAACAGGTCTTCGCAGCTATAGCCCGTGACCCCCAGTTCCGGCGTCACGACCAGCGACGCGCCGCCAGCGGCGAGTTCCCCGTATGCCTCCAGAAGCGCCGCCGCGTTGGCCGCCGGATCGGCAACGTGTACGCGGGGCGCCGCCGCCGCGGCGCGAACAAAACCGAACTGCGCATAGTCCATGCGGCGATTGTAGCCCGGAAGGGTCGGGAGCGAGACGGCGCAGGCGTACGTCAATGAGAATCCGGTGTACTCAACGTACAATCCGCTACCTGAAAAACCACCGGCCAGACGTGGAATCGGCGTGAACTTCGAATTCTCGGACGAGCAGAACCTGCTTCGCGAACAGGCGGCGGGATTCCTCGCGGACAAGTGTCCGCCGGGCGCCGCGCGCGCGGTCCTGGAAGGCGACGCATCCTTCGACGCCCAACTGTTCAAGGGCATCGCCGACATGGGCTGGACCGCCGCCACGATCCCGGAGAAGCACGGCGGCCTGGGGCTTTCCTACTTGGAACTGTGCGTGATCGCGGAAGAACTCGGCCGGGTCGTCGCGCCGGTGCCTTTCTCGTCGTCGGTGTACCTGGCGACGGAAGCGCTGCTCCTGGCCGGAACCGATGCCCAAAGGCGGGCCTGGTTGCCGAAGCTCGCGGCCGGCGCGGCCATCGGCACGTTTGCCCTCACCGAGTCGGCGGGACAACCCTCCCCCGACCGTCTCGCGACGTCATGCGACAACGGCAGCCTGACGGGGACGAAGCTCCCGGTGGCCGACGGCGATATCGCGGATTTCGCCGTGGTGGTCGCGAAATGCGATTCAGGCGATGGCGCAAGTCTCTGCCTCGCGCCGCTCGATGCCGATGGCGTCACACGAACTGCGGTTGCGACCCTGGACCCGACCCGGTCCCACGCCAGGATCGACTTCGACCACGCCGCGGCGGAACCCCTCGGCGCCGAAGGCGAAGGCTGGGAACTCACCCGCAGGATCCTGGATCGCGCCGCGGTGCTGTTCGCCTGGGAGCAGGTTGGCGGGGCGAACGCCGCGCTCGAGCAGGCGAAGGAGTACGCCATGGGCCGCTACGCGTTCGGACGGCCGATCGCCGGGTTCCAGGCCATCAAGCACAAGCTCGCCAACATGTTCGTCAAGAACACCCTCGCGCGCTCGAACTGCTACTACGGCGCGTGGGCGTTGTCGACGGACGCCAGCGAACTGCCCCTGGCGGCGGCCACGGCGCGGGTCAGCGCGATCCAGGCCTACTACTTCGCTTCAAAGGAGAACATCCAGACCCACGGCGGGATGGGGTTCACGTGGGAATTCGACTGCCAGTTCCACTACCGGCGGGCGAAACTGCTGTCGGTGAACATCGGCAGCGAACGCACCTGGCAGGACCGGCTGATCTCTGCCGTCGAGGCGGGCCAGGCGACCTGAGAGGAGACATACCATGGACTTTGGCGACACCCCCGAAGAAGCCTCGTTCCGGCAGGAAGCGCGGGCCTGGCTCAGCGCCAATGTTCCCTCGAAGGAGGAACTCGAGGGCCTCGACGAGGTCCAGCGCGCAAAGCTCTGGCAGATGCGCAAGTACGAGGCCGGCTGGGCCTGCATCCGTTGGCCGCGGGAATACGGCGGGCGCGGCGCGTCCGCCATGGAACAGGTCATCTGGAACCAGGAGGAGTCCTCCTTCCGCACCCCGGCCAGCGTATTCGCGATCGGCCAGGGCATGGCGGCGCCGACCATGATGGCCTGGGCAACGGAGGAGCAGAAACGGCGATACCTGCCGCCGCTCGCGTCCGGCGAACACGTCTGGTGCCAGTTGTTCAGCGAACCCGCCGGCGGCTCGGACCTGGCGGCGCTGCGCACCAGGGCGGAGAAGGACGGCGACGAGTGGGTGGTCAACGGGCAGAAGATCTGGACCTCCGGGGCGCACTTCAGCGACTACGCGATCCTCGTCGTCCGGACGGACCCGGAGGTGCCGAAACACAAGGGGCTGACCTACTTCTTCGTCGACATGAAATCGCCCGGCATAGAAACCAAACCGATACGTCAGATATCCGGTGAGTCCAACTTCAACGAAGTCTATTTCACCGACGTGCGGATCCCCGATGACCACCGCCTCGGCGCAGTGGGCCAGGGATGGCAGGTCGCCATCACGACCCTGATGAACGAGCGCCTCGCCATCGGGGGCGGCGGCGGACTCGGTTTCAGACAGGTGTTCGAACTCGCCCAGCGTCTCTCGATCGACGGCCGGCCCGCCATCAAAGACCGTTCGGTGCGCGCCCGGCTCGCCGACTGGTACGCACAGGAATCCGGGCTGCGATTCCAGGGCTACCGGGCCATGTCGGCCCTGTCGAGGGGCGAAATCCCCGGGCCGGAGAACTCCATCGGCAAATACGTCGGCGCCTCGAAGACACAGGACATGGCATCGTTCGCCATCGATCTGCTGGAGATGTCCGGCGTCGTTTCGGACCCCGAGCTGTCGTCGCACTCGGGCATCTTCCAGTACGCGTTCATGGGCGCTCCGGGCCTGCGCATCGCCGGCGGCACCGACGAGATCATGCTCAACATCCTTGCCGAGCGCGTGCTCGGCATGCCTCAGGACGTGCGCGTCGATAAGGGGATTCCGTTCAGCCAGGTCCCGACCGGCGCTTCCTGAAGAATTTGGTTCGCCATTCTCCTGAACGTATGGCGGGCCCGGACAGACCGAAGGGTCTACGGTCATTGCCAAACGGCGTGTGCGTAGTTCTCGAGAATGCGGTCGTCCCTGGTGACCAGGGTGCTGCCGGAATAGGCGGACTGCGCAACGATGAGCCTATCGAAAGGATCGCGCGTCCAGGACTGCCGTTCGGCTTCCGCCACGACGGCATGAAAGGGCTCGGCGCATAGCACCAGCCCGATGGCTCCGGCAAGCTCATCGACAATCGCGGCGGCAGGCTGCGCTAGCCGATCGATCTCGTACAGGTACTGCAGTTCCAGCCTCACCATCGGCGATACGCCAAGCTCATGCGTGTTGAGCAGGTCTTTGACCGTGTCGGGAAGGAGGTCGAACCGACCCGCGTAGAGCCACGCGACCACATGCGTATCGAGATGGATCAGGGCTGCCACTCTTCAGACCAGTCAAGGTGTACCAAGGACTCCGGATCGCACTGCATGACGCCCGGATGCGGCTTGATGTTCGCCAGTTTATCTGGCTTCTCTCCGGGGACGATTTTGAGAATCCTGCCGTTGCGCTCAATCTCCACGGGAATGCCGGTGGCCAGCACACGATCCAGGACACGAAAGAGATCCGCACGCAGTCTGGAAACGGAATAGCGCATGACAAGCCGCCAGTCATTTCACCGACCGCAGTCTACCTTCATCGTCTTGTACGCACAACAACATTGTACTGTACGCTACCGGTCGTCCCCCGCGTGGGCATAGTCGATGATCGGGATGGGGCACCCGCTTGCAAAACCGCGGGACACCCCAACCCATGCGTTTGTAGACGACTGATCCGCGAACGGCTGCACGGGGTTCGACATGCGAATGGACAAACTGACGACACGGTTGGCAGACGCGACGACAGCTTTACGCGCCCGTACGGTGGATTGCCGACCACCAGGTCAAAGCCTTCGCCCGGCGACTCCACTTCCAAACTGTCGCACATCCGCACCGAAGGCTCGGGGAGTTCACCATCGGTCCCGACCCGTTCGGCCAGGACGATATCCAGAAACACCTGCGACATCCACGCCGCGAAGGCGTCCAGTTCGAAGCCCACCAGTCGGCGCGCAATTTCCTTTAGCAACTGCGAGCGGTCGAGATCACGCCCGACGCTTTCTGCCATACGCAAGGCCACCGGTGCCAGGAAGGCCCCACCTCCGCACGCCGGATCCAGCACGCGGGCCGTCGACCAGTCCACACCGGCGTCCTCCGCCATGTCCAGCAGCCGGTCGCACAACGCTGGAGGCGTATAGTACGCCCCGAGCTTCGCCCGCATCCCATCAGGCATCATGGCCGTGTAGAGCAGGCCGATAGCGTCCCAGCCGACCCGCAGGCCCCCAAAAGCCCAGCCCAAGCCCAGCCCCCAAAAGTCCCCTGCAGCCGAGGCGAGCCCTAATGCAGGCGAGGCCGTCGGCGGAGCCTGATTGCGCGATCCCTTCGGGTTGCGCTTGAGCCCCTTGCAAAACCGCCGAACACCCCAACTGTATGAGCAACTGATCCGCGAACGGCTCCGCGGGGTTCGACATGCGAATGGACAAACTGACGACACGGTTCCAGACGGCGCTGGGTTCGGCGCAGAGCCTGGCGCTCGGCCACGACCACCAGTTCGTCGAACCGCCGCACGTGATGATCGCCCTGCTCGACCAGGAAAGCGGTGGCGTTCGGCCCCTGCTCGTCCAGTCGGGAGTGGATGTCAGTGCGCTGCACACGCAACTCGGGGAGATGCTGGCGCGGCTACCCACCGTATCGGGTGCGGATGCCGGCGACGTGCAGGTCGGCAACGCCCTCGCGCGGACCCTGAACGTAACCGACAGGCTCGCCCAGAAGCGCGGCGATGCGTACATCTCCAGTGAACTGTTCGTTCTGGCGGTACTCGAAACCGGCGGCACCGTCGCGGATGCGCTCGCCGCCCACGGCGCCCGCCGGGAAGCCATCGAAGCGGCCATCGACCAGGTCCGGGGCGGTGAGTCCGTTTCTGACCCCAACGCCGAAGAGAACCGGCAGGCCCTTGAGAAGTACTCCATCGACCTCACCGCGCGGGCCGAAGAAGGCAAGCTCGACCCGGTCATAGGCCGCGACGACGAGATCCGCCGCACCGTCCAGGTGTTGCAGCGGCGCACGAAAAACAACCCGGTGCTCATCGGCGAGCCCGGCGTCGGAAAGACCGCCATCGTCGAGGGTCTCGCGCAACGCATCGTCAACGGCGAAGTGCCGGAAGGACTCAAGAACCGCCGCCTGCTGGCGCTCGACATGGGTGCCCTGATCGCCGGCGCCAAGTACCGCGGCGAGTTCGAGGAGCGCATGAAGGCCGTTCTGAACGACCTGTCGAAACAGGAAGGCCGCATTATCCTGTTCATCGACGAACTCCATACTCTCGTTGGCGCCGGCGCGGCTGAAGGCTCGATGGACGCCAGCAACATGCTGAAACCCGCGCTCGCCCGCGGCGAACTGCACTGCGTCGGCGCGACCACGCTGGACGAGTACCGGGAGAACATCGAAAAGGACGCGGCGCTCGAACGGCGGTTCCAGCAGGTGCTGGTGGATGAACCGAACGTGGAGGACACCATTGCGATCCTGCGCGGCCTGAAGGAGCGCTACGAGGTGCACCACGGCGTCGACATCACGGATCCCGCCATCATCGCGGCGGCAACGCTGTCCCACCGCTACATCACGGGCCGGCAGTTGCCCGACAAGGCCATCGACCTGGTGGACGAGTCGGCGAGCCGGATACGCATGGAGATCGATTCCAAGCCCGAACCGATGGATCGGCTGGAGCGGCGGCTGGTGCAACTGAAGATCGAACAGGAGGCGTTGAAGAAGGAGACGGACGCATCGTCGAAAGAACGGCTCGACCGTCTCACGGGGGACATCGAGACCACGGAGCGCGAATACGCCGACCTGGAAGAAGTATGGAACGGCGAGAAGGCGGCGGTGAACGGCGCGCAGCAGATCAAGGAAGAACTGGAAGGCGCGCGGCTGGCGTTCGAAACCGCGCAACGCGGCGGCGACCTCCAGCGTATGGCCGAGTTGCGCTACGGCAAGATACCGGAACTCGAGAAGCGGCTGAGCGATGCCGCCGATGCCGACCAGTCGGGCTTCGAGCTGTTGCGCAACAAGGTGACCGAGGACGAAATCGCCGAGGTGGTGTCCGCGTGGACGGGCATTCCCGTGTCGAGGATGTTGCGGGGCGAGCGCGAAAAGCTGCTTGCGATGGAAACGGGCCTGCACCGGCGGGTCGTCGGCCAGGACGAAGCCGTGACTGCCATCGCGGACGCCATCCGGCGCTCGCGCTCGGGACTGGCCGACCCCGATCGGCCCAACGGCTCATTCCTGTTCCTCGGTCCCACGGGAGTCGGCAAGACCGAACTCACCAAGGCGCTGGCGGAATTCCTGTTCGACACCGAAGACGCCATGGCGCGCCTCGACATGTCCGAGTTCATGGAGAAGCACTCCGTCGCGCGCCTCATCGGTGCCCCGCCGGGCTACGTCGGCTACGAGGAAGGGGGCTACCTGACCGAGAAAGTTCGCCGCAAGCCCTATTCGGTGCTGCTCCTCGACGAAATCGAGAAGGCGCATCCAGATGTCTTCAACATCCTGTTGCAGGTGCTGGAGGACGGCCGCCTTACGGATGGCCACGGGCGAACCGTGGACTTCCGCAACACCGTGGTCGTCATGACTTCGAACCTGGGCTCGTCGGTCATCCAGGAGTTCGCGGGCGAGGAGAACTACGAAGCGATGAAGGCGAGCGTCATGGACGTCGTGGCACAGCAGTTCCGGCCCGAATTCGTGAACCGCATCGACGAGACGGTGGTGTTCCACCCGTTGAACAGGAGCCAGATCCGCGCCATCGCCGGCATCCAGGTCCAGCGGCTCAAGGAACGTCTCTGCGAGCGGGACATCGCTCTTGAACTGACCGATGCGGCGCTGGACAGGCTCGGCGAAGCGGGCTTCGATCCCGTGTACGGTGCGCGCCCGCTGAAGCGCGCCATACAGCAGCAGTTGGAGAATCCTCTCTCCAGGAGCCTGCTGGCCGGCGAGTTCGGCGGCCGAGAGTCGATTCTGGTGGATGTTTCCGGGGACGAACTCGTGTTCTCCACGGGGGCGCCTGTAGAAAACGCAGCTGCCTGACGGGTAGGACCCGGGGCAGCGCTTGATCTACATTCGGCGGTCTCTCTTCTGCGCACACTCGATACAAAGCGCCACCGAAGGTAGTGCGTTCAGTCGGGGCTCACCGATCTCTTCGCCGCAACTCTCGCAGTAGAGATATTCATCTGCATCTATGCGCCGCAGCGCGACCTCGATCGATCGCAGCTCGGCGTTCAACTCGCTGTCGATAGCGACAAGAACACCCTGGTTCTCGAGTTCCACCGCCTGCTCGGCGAAATCCGGCGGCAGCGGCTCTTCGCGATGCTGCGTATGCGTCGCGACGCGGGCGACGCGGTCTCTCAGTTCCTCCCGCCGAGCTTCGAGTTCGCGGCGGCGCTTCTCAAGGTCCATGCGCACACCCTAACGCAACGCGGCCCCCTGTCAACGAAAACAGGCGCCGTCGCATGACCCCCGCGGCGAGGTCAACGCACTACGACCAGCATCCGCCGTCCGCCTCGCTGGACCAGCAGCGCCAGCACGTCTTCCTGCTCCTCGACGGTATCTGCGAATTCCTCGAACCCACGCACCGCTTCCCGATTCACCGCCAGGATGATGTCGCCTCTGCGCAAACCGGATTCCCATGCCCGGCTGCGCGGCTCGATGCTCGACACCTCGACGCCCTGCACCCGGCCAAACCACGGATGTTCGCGTCCGATCTCCCCGAACTCCACACCCTCGAGCTTTTCCGACGAGATCTTGCCCGCCACGGCGACGGGCTGCATCTCACCGATAACGGCCTCCTTTTCGATACGGTCCCCGTCGCGGAGGATACCGATCCTCACCGTCTCGCCAACCCGGGAGAAAGCGATCCGGTTGCGCAGGTCGCCCGGATCATCCACGGGCTCGTCATCGACACTGACGATCACGTCTTCCACCCGGATGCCCGCCTCTTCCGCCGGGGAGTCCTCGAACACGCGCGTCACAAGGGCGCCGGTGATCTCATCGAGATCATAGTCCCGCGCTATGCCCGGTGACACTTCCGCGATCTGCACGCCGAGGCGCCCGCGCCTGATCTCTCCGAACTCCAGCAATTGGTCCACCACGGCGCGCGCCATGTTCGAGGGCACGGCAAAACCGATGCCCACATTGCCGGCGACCGCGTTGCCAGGCGAGAGCAGCGCCGTGTTGATGCCGACCAGGCGGCCCTCGAGGTCGACGAGCGGCCCTCCGGAATTGCCCGGGTTGATGGAGGCGTCGGTCTGGATGAAGTCCTCGTAACGCTCGCCCCGGTTGATGGATGTTCTGCCGAGCGCGCTGACGATGCCCAGCGTTACCGTCTGGTCCAGGTTGAAGGGGCTGCCGATCGCCACCACGAAGTCCCCGATCTCAAGCGTATCGGAATCTCCGAGGGGGAGTTCCGACACGTCCTCCGCCTCGATCCGGAGCAGCGCGATATCCGTCAGGGGGTCGCTGCCGATGAGTTCCGCTTGCAGGGTGCGGCGGTCCTCCAGCCGAACCGTGATTTCCTCGGCGTTATCGATCACGTGATGGTTGGTGACCACGTATCCCTCGGCCGCGTCGATGATGACGCCGGACCCGCTGCCGGGAACGGGTTCGCGCGGAGACCGGTCGGGCATGGGAAACGGGAAGAAGTCGAATACCTGCCCGCGGATCGCCTGGTTGACAGAGATATGCACCACGGCCGGCGCCGCCTTCTTCACGGCCGGCGCCGCTGTCAGCTTTTCCGCGGCATGCCCGGAAATCCCCAGCGAAACGGCGAAGAGCGCGGGCGCCAGTCGATAGAGAACTGAATTCGGCATATCGTGCGCTCCTGTGCGCTCGCTTGAGGAATTCTTCCCGGCGCTTTGCAAGCCATTAGCCCGAGTGGCCGGTGAAACGCTATCTTAGCGCACTATTGCTGGTGCACCTTGCAGCGCAGAAGGTAGGGTCCGAGTTCCGCGGCGCGACATTCGCAACTCGAAAGACGATCGCGAATCCAAGCGACAAGACTATTGCCCTGATTCCCGGATAAGGATTCCCCTGAATCAGCGGAATCGCGCGCGGTGGCGGCGTTTGCATGCGAAAACAGGGTCTCCCGAAGATTCACTTCGCAGGTGAACCTTGAAACAGCGAAAAATCCGCCCGCCGAAGGTCGAATTCGAGTTCACCGACCTGGACCTGACGGCCTTCGGCGGCGCGTCGGTGCTGGCGCAAACCGCCCGGCGATTCGGGCTCTTCGAACTACCGGCTCGACTGGCTGTACGCGGCGATGGCGCACCTGGAGGCTCGCGCCCCGCCGCTCGCAACGCCGGCCTGACTCCCCGAAATCGCCCGACGCCGCCCGCGGCGGGGGCGCGCTCGCCCGCGTCTCGGCATCCGCCGCCCCGCAAGCCGGGTCCGGGGTTCTCCCGGCGCGCCGAACCGCTCCGCTGCGACTGAACCAGGCTCCCGCATGCCGACCTTGCCAACCTCGGCCCCGGAATGGCGCCGATCACCCGTCATCTCCCGCTTATCAGGGGATCGGGATTTCCTGACACACCCGCTCGCACCCTCTATCCGGCACATATAAACTAGCCTGTCGAGTCTGGGCTGCACACCGGACGGTGTTGGTGCACGCCAAGCCGAACGGCACGGAGAGGAAGCTGCACGGAGGGCGAAGGAGCCGGCAATGTCCAATACCGAAATCATCTTCGAAGTGACTGAAGACGAGGCCGACGGCGGGTATTCGGCGAGGGCGCTCGGATACGGCATCCATACGCAGGGGGACGGCGTCGACGACATCCGCCGAAATGTCCGCGAAGCGGTTGACTGCTACTTCGACGACACCATGGATCGGCCGAGCGTGATTCGGCTCCACTTCGTGCGCGATGAGATCATGGCGGCGTGAAGCTGCCCCGCGCCAGCACGCGCGCGGCGGTGTTCCACAGACGATTTCGGCATGGACGGACAGCGAGATATCAGCAGGGTCACGAAGCCGTTCGACATCGAACTGACGCTTCCCGGCAGCAAGTCGATCGCGCTGCGTCACCTCGTCATGTCGACGCTCGCGTGCGAGCCCACGGAACTCGTCGGCATTCCCCGGTGCGACGACGTCGACGCGATGGTCCGCTCGCTGTCGCGCCTGGGCGCCCGCATCGAGGCCGCCGGCCGCTCGCGCCTGGCCGTGGACCCACCCGAAACGCTTGCTGCGGGGGATGTCCACATCGATGTGCTCCTGAGCGGTGTATCGCTGCGTTTTCTGCTGGCGTTCGCCGCGTTGCGACGCGACGCCGCGCACATCGACGGAGGTCCGCCGCTTCGCGTCCGCCCCAATCGCGACATGATCGACGCGCTACGGCAACTCGGCTGTCGGGTGCATGCCGCGGACGACGAAGGGCACCTGCCGATTTCCGTCACCGGCCCCGATGACTGGGCGCGCGAAGTGGACGTCGGCACCCGGGTTTCCAGCCAGTACCTGTCGGGGCTGATGCTGATCGCTCCCCGCCTGCCGCACGGGCTCACCCTGCGGCCGAAGGACGAACCCGTGTCCGCCCCCTACGTCGAGATCACCCGTACCGAAATGGAGCGGAGAGGCGTGCCGGTCCGGACCTCGGGCACCGACACGATTCGCATCGACCCCGCACCGTATCGGGGCGGCACGGTGTTCATCGAAGGCGACGCCTCGGCCGCGACCTACTTCGCCGCCGCGGCGACATTGCATGCCTCGTCCGTCCGGTTCGCCAACCTGGGCGCGTCGACGACCCAGGGGGACTTCGCGTTCTTCGACATTTGCCGTAGGCTCGGCGCCGATGTCGAGGCCCGCGACAGCACCGTTTCCATCCAGGGCCCCGCCACGCTTCAGCCGATCGGGCAGGTGGACATGGAGGACATGTCGGACGCGGCGCCCACGCTCATGGCGATGGCGCCCTTCCTGCCCGGCGCCACGCACATCAAGGGCCTGTCGACGTTGCGTCACAAGGAGTGCGACCGCATCGCCTGCCCCGCGCGGGAGCTTCGCAAGGCCGGGGTTACCGTTGAGGAAGGCGCCGACTGGGTTCGGATTCACCCGGTATCCGCGCCGCGCCCCGCGCAGTTCGAGACCTACGACGATCACAGGATGGCCATGTCGCTCGCCGTCTTCGCCAGCAAGTTCGGCGGCTGCGGCATTCTCGACCCCGGTTGCGTGTCGAAGACCTACACGGACTTCTGGGAAGACCTGGCAGAGGTGTACGCGTAGGCCGCCTCAGGGTCGGTACGAATCCCGCAGCGTCACGATCCGGTTGAACACGGGCGCCGTCGCCGAGTGGTCGACCGGATCCTTGCAGAAATATCCCAACCGTTCGAACTGGAACCGTGATGCCTCGGCCTCGACGAGCGC
>JAPOYG010000143.1 GCA_026706755.1 Acidobacteriota bacterium | reverse complement strand
ACCACGACGACCACGACGAGGACGACCACGACGAGGACGACCACGACGACCACGACGAGGACGACCACGACGAGGACGACCACGACGACCACGATGAGGACGACCACGACGACCACGATGAGGACGACCACGACGAGGACGACCACGGCGACGACGACCACGACGAGGAGGATGTCGAGATCGATCTCGCCTCACGGCGTCGCGTCGGGCGCTTCGACATGGGCCTGCGCAACCTGGACAACAGCATCATCGACGGGCTGCGGGTCACGCTCAACGTGATCGAATGGAACCACGACGAGCTGGAGATCGAGAACGGGCTCGAGCGCATCGGGACTGCCTTCGACAACCAGAGCTACATCGTGCGGGCGGAGCTGGACCAGCAGCAGACGGAACGCGTATCCGGGCGCTTCGGCATGTGGGCTCAGAGCCGCAACTTCGAGGCGACCGGCTTCGAGGCGCTCGCGCCCCGGACGGACCAGACGTCGTTCGCCGCCTTCGCATACGAGGAGGTCAACTTCGGCCGCTTCCGCCTGCAGTTCGGCGGCCGCGTGGAGCGGAACGCGTACCGGGCCGGCGAGCGCGCGGAGGGCATCGGCCACGACGACGAGCACGATCACGATCACGACGATGATCATGACGATGATCACGACGACGATCACGACGACGATCACGATGATCACGACGATGATCACGACGACGATCACGACGATGATCACGATGATCACGACGACGATCACGACGACGATCACGACGATGATCACGACGACGATCACGACGATGACCACGACGACGATCACGACGATGATCACGACGATCACGACGATGATCACGACGATGATCACGACGATGATCACGACGACGATCACGACGACGATCACGACGATGATCACGACGACGATCACGACGATGACCACGACGACGACCACGACGACGACCACGTGCTGGTCGCGCCCGACCCGCGCGACCGCCAGTTCCTGGGAGCCTCGGCGTCAATCGGCATCCACGCCGACCTCGGCTCGAACACCGCGTTCGTGGCCAACTTCACGCACTCGCACCGCGCCCCGGCGCTCGAGGATCTCTACAACTTCGGGCCGCACGTGGGGAACCTGGCCTTCGAGGTGGGGAACCCGAACCTCGACTCCGAGACGACGCTCGGCCTCGACCTGAGCCTCCGGACCCGCACGGGACGCGTCCGGAGCGAGCTGAACGCCTACGTCTACGACATCGACGGGTTCATCTTCGGAGACCGGACCGACGAGTTCCGCGACAACCTGGCGGTGTTCGACTTCACGCAGGGCGACAGCCGCTTCCTGGGCTTCGATGCGCGGGGCAGCCTGCGCCTGGCGGGGCAGGCCTGGGCGACGCTGGGGATCGGCTACGTCGACGCGAAGCTGACTGAGACGAACCAGCCGCTACCGCGCATCCCGCCGCTCCGGGGCACGCTGACGCTCGACATCCCCTACGGCGGGTTCACGCTGAGCCCGCAGGTCATGTACGCGGCCCGGCAGGACGCCGTGTTCCGCGGCGAGACCGAGACGGACGGCTACTCCGTCCTGAACGTGCACGCCTCGTACACCTGGCCGAGGCAGCACGCGGCGCACGTCGTGACGTTCACGGGGTACAACCTGACGAACACGACCTACCGCAACCACACGTCGTTCATCAAGGACCTGGCGCCGGAGATGGGTCGGGGAGTCCGGGTGGGGTACTCGTTGCGGTTCTTCTAGGAATCTGCGAGCCGCCGGTCGTGCCGCAGCGGCGCTGTTGCGGCACGACCGGCTGGCAACCCGGCTCGCTACTGCTGCCGCTCGGCTGCGAGCTGGTCCTGGTACAGACGCTCGAGCCTCTCGACCGCGGCGAGGAAGCCGTCCGGATCCACGAAACGGTCCGGGTCGTAGGGCATGCCGGGCTCCCACTTGTCGTGCAGGCTGTACTGCGAGCCGTGCGCGGCGACCCACACGTCGATGTCGAGCGCCTTCTGCCGGCGGAACGTCTCGGCGAAATCTTCGGCCACCCCGGGGTAGGTGGGCTCGACGATCAGGCGCTTGCCGGGATTGATCGTTCCCATGTTGGCGATGATGACGCCGTAGTCGCGCCCGCCCTCGCTCACCGTCATCAGGTAGCTGGAGCTGCCCTCGGTATGGCCGGGGCTCTCGAGCACCGTCAGCCGCGCGTCGCCCAGCTCGAGCACCTCGCCGTCCTCGATGATCCGGTCGACGGCGACCGGAGCGAACGACTGCCGCCCGCCGAAGTGCGGGTCGCTGAACCCGCCGTCCTCGAGCACCCGCGCGTCGCCTGCCGTGGCCCACATCTCGGCCCCCGTGATCTCCTTGATCTCGGCCAGGGCCGCGGTGTGGTCCCAATGCGCTTGCATCTGCAGCAGGACGCGTACGTCCTCGAGCCGGAAGCCGAGCGACTCGATGTTGGCCCGGATGAGCGGAGTCGAATCCTCCAGCCCCGTGTTGATCAGGAAGTGCCCCTCGTCGGAGGTGACGAGGAAGACGGCGAGATCGTAGGTCCCGACGGCGTACAGGTTGCCGATCACCCGGTGTCCGGGGAAGGGCTCGGTCCACGCTTCGCGCTGGGCGTCGAGCGGCGCCGCGATGACCGAGGCGAGGCAGCAGGCGACGACGAACCGGGCGATTGCGGATCTCATGGCGACGCTCCCTCCGTTCGCGCTCCCGTCCCGCCTCACGCGATGCGCACCGTCCGCGGGTACTGCGCGTTGTTCTCGAGGCCGGTCTGCTTGATCGAGAGCTCGTCGGCGGTCGGCTGGACGACGCCGTTCACGTCCGTGGCCCGCGAGACGAGGGTGTGCTCGCCGGCCGCGGCGCCCGTCCACGCGTAGCGGAACAGCTTCCAGGAGAACGTCCCGCGCGTCGACGGATCGAGCGTTGCCGGCTGCCAGGCGCCGTCGTCCACTCTGACCTCGACCGACCGGAGCGGAGTTCCGTCGTGCAGCACGAAGCCGAGCACCTCGTGGCGGTCGCCGGTGCGGGTGACGCGAGCGATGACGGACTTGACCCGGAGGTGGGAGACCTCGGTCTCGTGCCACACCGTCTCGCCGTTGATCTCCTCGGCCCACAGGGTGCGGTACCAGCGCGCCTGCCACTTGCCGAGGAAGCGGTTCGCCTGCAGGTGGATGCGCTTCAGCCACTTGACGTTGGTGACGCCGTACCAGCCGGGCACGACCAGCCGCAGCGGCGACCCCTGCTGACGTGTCAGCGGCTCGCCGTTCAGTGCATAGGCCAGCAGCGGCCCGGAGTCGAGCCCGTCGGCCAGCGGCAGGCTGCGGGCGAACGGCTGCTCCACCTCGTACGGCCGGCCCCGGAAGTCGACCGTCTCGGGCCCGCTGTCCGCGCCGAAGAAGACCGCCTCGCGCGCCGCGGGGGTGACGCCGGCCAGATCGAGCAGGGTGCGCAGCGGGACGCCGGTCCAGCGCCCGTTGCTGGCGAGCCCCTGAATGATGGCGGGCGAGTTGCCCGAGCACTCGTAGCCGGCGTCGATCTCCGTCGCGCCCATGCCGCGCAGATCGCCGAGCGTGAGCCGCTGGGGCCGCTCGACCAGCCCCGTCACGTCGAGCCGGAACGCCTCGGGATCGATCTCCGGCTGGTCGAAGTGCTGGACGGTATAGAAGGAGTCCCGCGGCGTGTAGGGCCCGTCGATCGTGCGGATGTCGAGCAGCCGGAAGGGCGCATCGGGAGCGCTCCCGTAGTCGTCGGGAACGTCCGTGAACGGCACCGCTTCCTCGCCCTGTGCGAGCGCGGGCATTGCCCACTCGGGAATGCCGAGCGCGCCCAGGCCGACCGCGGCCAGCCCGCCCTTCACCACCGCTCGACGGGTCGGTTCGTGTTTCATTGCCTTCTCCTTCGCGCCTCTCCAGGCTTCCTCGCTCGTCTCAGGTCTTGCGTCCGATAACGGCCCGGGCCGGCCGACCGTGGGCCGCCGGGCCGGGACCGCCGCACCCGTCGAGAATGCCGCGTCGCGACGGGGGAGTCAACCCGCCCGGCGGTACAGGGAGAGGCGCCACGGCGGGCCACGGCGGGCGCGCACGTCGTGGTGCCCCCTGAGCGGCAGCGCGTCGACCGCCAGGTCGCGATCGTGCGTCAGGAGGCCCAGCGTCGTTTCCGGCCCGCAGTTCGCGGCGACGAAACGCGCCAGCCGGTGCTGGTTGCCGTCCGGGTAGTTGAGGACGAGCCGTGCCCGGGCGAGCGCGACGCCAAGCGCCGCATAGGTCGCCGGGTCGCAGTAGTCGGCTGCGGCCAGGCGGAGGTGAGCGGGGTCGATGACTCCGGCCGCTCCGAGAGCCCGCAGGTGGCTCGTCGCGCGGGCGTGCAGCACCTCGTCGGCCTCGACGCCCAGGACTGCCTGCCCCGGAACCAGCCAGGCGATGACGGCGACGACCCTCCCGTCGCCACTTCCGGCATCGATTGCGTGGCCGGTCGCAGGGCCGGCGCCTCTCGCGCCGCCGAGCAGCAGCCCCTCGGCCGACAGGACGGCCACCGCGGTCTCGAGCACCCGGATCGGCGTCGCCACCCAGATGCCCCGCCCGGTCCGGCGGATGGGGAGCGTGCGGCCGTCCGCACTTCCAGGCCGCTCGAAGGCGGCGGCCAGCCGGCGGCGGGCCCGCCAGCGTCGAACCGCCCCGCCGGGGCCGAGCGGACGTGGAGCGGACGCCG
>JAPOYG010000359.1 GCA_026706755.1 Acidobacteriota bacterium | reverse complement strand
ACCGGAATTGCGACCGCACGCGATTCCCGGCGCGGAGGAGCACGCCGGTGCCAGCCTTACCGTCAACGAACAGGTGCGAGAAGCGCACCGGCAGACCCATGCCGCGGAACAAGTCGGTCGAGTCCTGCGGGTGAAAGTGCAGGTGCGGTTCAGGCACCCCGCGGCGTGCGGGAACGACTACCGTCCACGGACCGATGCACGGACGCGATCGTTGCGGGCCGGGACGTGGCCGGCAGGGTCGAATGCGAAGGGCACGGAGCGGTTGTCGGGATCCCACAGGTCGCGGTGGGTTTGTACCTGCAGATGAAGGTGCGGCATGGTCGTGTTCCCCGAGTTGCCGACCAGAGCCAGCGGTTCGCCCTTCCGAACCCGGTCGCCTGCGCCCACCCGGAGCGTCCCGTGCCGGAGGTGCGCGAGAACGACGAACAGGCCCGTGTCGAGCTCGATCACGATGACGTTCCCCGCAGCGTCCGCGACTTCGGTCACGAAGTTCGCGCCCTCCGCATCGTCCATGTCGTCGCGCGCGACGACCACCCTGCCGTCCACGGGCGACCGGAGCGGCTGCTCCCAGCTCTTGACCGCCGCGTTGCCGGTCTCGTCGCCGAAGATGCGCCCGTTCTCCAAGCGGACGAGATCGAGGGCAAAGCGCTGGTTGTAGGCTGCGACCGGTTGTGGCGCGCCCGGAATAGCCGCAGCGGTCCGGCGTGGAGACGCCCCTTCCACGCCAGCCAGACGCGGCTCACGACCGCCCAACCGAACCCGAGCAGCAGCACGACCGCCAACGCCTGGTGGCTGTACAGACCAACGAAACGCAGGGAGAGCAAGCCTGCGAGGCCCAGCAGCGTGAGCAGGGTCGTGACGATCGCGTAGGCGCTGAGGCGCATCGTCCAATGGATCATAGAGCGCTCGGAGGGGGCGCCTTCGCGATGCCCTCCAAGAGCGACGTCGGACGGCAGCGCACAGCCCGGCAGCGCGCCGCTCCGCTGTCGAACGGCAGCACCCGATCCTCGAACGCCTCGCCGAGCATCCTCTCGATGTCCCAGACCAGCGTCTCCCGGCGCTGGACCGTCCGCAGGATGGCGGCCCCGTAGCGCAACTCCGCTTCCCCGACCGCGGAGAAGAACAGGCTCTCCAGGCGGTGGCCGGCCGCCCACACCCGCGACCGTCGGGTCAGGCGCCTTGCGCATCAGTTCGGACACGACGTTTGTGTCCAGTAGCACGTTCATGGTGGCGGGCTCAGTCAAAGGACGGCGGCGCGCGCCCGGGCTCGCGCAGCGGCAACTCCAGGGCCACTCCGTTGGCTGGGCCGAAGTGCGAGCGGATGATGGTCGTGAGATTCCGGGAACTCGGCTTGCGCCCGACGACGTCGCGCAGGATCAAGCGTGCTTCCTCTTCCATGGAGCGGCCGTTGTCCGCCGCCCGCACGCGCAGCCGCGTCTTGATGTCGTCGTCGAGGTTGCGAATCGTGAGGCGAGCAGCGCCGACTTGCTCCAGCGAGGCCGCTTGTCGATCCCCGGCAGCGGCGCCACCGGGAAGACCGATGTCGAACCGACCCTTCAGCGCTTTGCCCAACTCGCCACTGACCCTGAGCGCCGGCGCGGAAAAGACGCGCGGGCTCGCCGAGCGGATCCGGGCGGAGCTCGGGGTGCCGATAGTGATCGGCGGCACTCATGCAAGCTACTACCCGGAGTCGTGCCTGGAGTTCAGCGATTACGTCGTCTTCGGGGAGGACGACGAGACGATCCTCGACCTGGTCGACGCCCTGGTCAGGGTGACGTGGCGAAGGTACCCGGCATCGCCTACCGGCGTGGCGATCGAGTCCTGCGCTCAGCCGCCCGTCCGGGGCCGGAACGGTTTGACACCGTTCCCGACTTCTCGTTGATCGGCGGCTACCGGGCGGGCGCGGTCCAGAGCCGGCACCACCGGGGTCGCCGCCCGGCCGCCGGCCGTCACCCGGCGGCGACGATCATGATCTTGTCCATCTCCGCCCTGTCCGTGGACAGCTCGTTCTCTCCCGCCGGATAGTCGTTCCGGTCGAGCAGGTAGGCCACGACGTCGGTGTACTCCTGGTCCGACAGGCGGCCCGGCCCGTCCTCGGGCATCGTCAGCTTGATCCGATCGAACAGGATCCCCACCGGCACCTCGGTCCAGAAGACGATGAAGTCGGCGCCGGCGAGGCTCGGCGCCATCTCGCCGCCCCGCAGGCGCTGCCCGTGGCAGGACGCGCAGTTCTCGTTGTAGACGCGCTGCCCGCGGCTCGCCTGGGCCGAGGAGAACACGCCGTCGAGGGTCGAGCTGGTGGTCTCCTGCACCGCGGCCGGGAAGGCCGCCCCGACCGCCGACGCGGTCTCGACCGCCGCGCCGCCCATGAACACGAACGCCGACACCGCCGCCGCACCGCACACGGTCAACCACCTGCTCATCCGTCGTCTCCTGTCCCTCGGGAGGCGCCGTCACGGGACGGCGAGGACTGCCCGAGGATCGGTTGGCCCGGACCAGGCGCCGCGAGGGGGCCGGCGGCCCGGCTGATTCTGCCTGCTCGATTTGCGCATTCTGGCATTCTCGCCTCCGCCCGATCAACCGCGTGGCGGGCAAGGTAGCGCGTTGATGACCCAGGGGGAGACTGATGGCTTGTAGATATGTTGGTTTTCGCGACCCGGCGGAGCGGTTCCCGAGCACGGCTTTGCAGATGGCGTCATCAGCGGCAGCATCGACACCGACACAGTCCGCGGCGTCGGTACGCGCACTACGGGACCGCCGCGGGGGTGCCAACTTTTGGTGCTCCGAACGGGCGTCTTGAGGCGTTTTCTGACCGCGTCGGACCCGACGGAGACCGGTGATTCGAGGAGCCCAACGAGCCGAAGACCCCAAGAAAGAGGCCCCCTTTTCGTTGGGAAAAGGGCCTTGAGAGGTTGGCGCGCCCGACAGGATTCGAACCTGTGGCCTTCGGCTCCGGAGGCCGACGCTCTATCCAGCTGAGCTACGGGCGCGTCCTTTAGAATCAGTAACTTACCGAACTCTCCCGAAAACTGCCAGCCGGCTCTGCCAGCCGAATCCCGTGCGGAACCGGCGCCGGCGACCGGTCCGCACGCTCCAGACGCGCGATCGCGTCGGCGTGCTTCTGCAACTGTGGCGGGGCGTAGAT
The DNA here is from genome assembly GCA_026706755.1 of Acidobacteriota bacterium. Lineage (GTDB taxonomy): Bacteria > Acidobacteriota > Vicinamibacteria > Vicinamibacterales > UBA8438 > JAGWAJ01. Next base: position 1,534 of record JAPOYG010000359.1, on the reverse strand, counting down.
CATCGTCGTCTCGGGGTCTGTGTGCCCGTAGAGATCCTGAATGTCAGCCACGTCCGATCCCGTTCGTCGAAGCCCCGTCGCGAACGAATGCCGAATCTGATACACGGTGAACGCTGGGCGACCCGCCTTCCGGGCCGCCCGCTCCAGCGCCTTGTTCGCACTCGGGCACGACCAGCGTCCGTATGCCCGGGCGTCGGTGAATTCGCGCGCCGCCTTCAGCCCTTCGCCGACCAGCGGGATCGCCGCCAGCCGTCCTCCCTTCCCGCGTGGCACGACGACGAACGGCGTCGGCTCGTTGAGGCGGAAGTCGTCCGGCTGCAGACGGGCCATTTGCGACGGCCGCATGCCCGTCCAGTGCATGAGCCGTAAGCGTACTACGGTTTTGGACCCGGGCGTCAATTGTGCCAGCACGTCCGCGATGTGCGTGCGCTCGATCCACCGCGGCTTCGGTGGCGGGGGCGCGAACCGTACGAGATCCACGAATTCGGCTGCGGCGCGGCGGCCATACAGGGTCTTGACGAGGTTCGTGAGCGCGTCGCGCCGATGGTTGCAGGCGGACGCGGACCGCGTCTCGCGCCACTGACGCAGCTGGTCATTGAGGGCGGCGGTGTGCTGGGGCAGTTCCAGGGTGCGGATGTGGCCGAAGCACGCGGTCCAGAGATCGATGTGGTGCCGCCGGTCCGCAATACTCACCAGTTCGCCGCCCACCTGGTGGAGATACCGCGCGGCATCGTGAGCCAGGGTGTGCCGCTCGCCGGCCGGCACGGTCCGCAGGCTGGCGCGCAGCTCGTCCCGCTTCGCCCGGATGGTCTTGAGCGGCGTGCCGGCGGGGAAGCGGATCTCGCGCTGGACGCCGTTGACCTTGACGGTGGCGGCGAGCCCGTGGCGGTCGCGGTAGATGCCCTCGGCGACGCGGACGCGGCGGCGGCCAGCCGGCTTGGCGGGTTCCGCCTTCCGGGTTCGGCGCTTCGGCGCCGCGGCAGCAGCTTGGGCGGCGGTCTGGGTCATGGTCGGCTCCTTCATACGAACGTCCTCGCGGCCCACTTGACCTCGCCGACGATCTCGGCGTCGGGCGGCCAGGGCTTCGTAGGCCAGACGTGCTTGTTGGGGTTATCGCTGACGATCCGCCAGGCGCCTGACGGGGCCTTGCCGGCGCGCTTGACGACGAGGCCGTCGCTGGTGCGGATCACGAATATGCGGCCCGTGCGCCGGCGCCGGGCGGCGAGGTTGACGAGGATCGAGCAGCCGTCGACGAGGGTCGGCTCCATCGACTCGCCGGAGACCTCGATGACCCGGCAGTTGCGGGCGGCGAGCCCGTGGCGGGCGAGCCATGCCCGGCGGAACTTCACGCGCCCGGTCACCCGCTCCTGCTCGACGACGGCCCCGTCGCCGGCGGCCGAGGCCAGCTCGGAGACGCCGACGTAGTCGCCGTCGTCGAAGGCCGCGACGCGCGCGGCCGGGTCGTCGAGGCCCGCCGCCGCCGTGGCGGCGGCCAGCTCGCGGGCGAGCTCGGCGGCGGGCCGCAGGTCGTCGG
>JAPOYG010000243.1 GCA_026706755.1 Acidobacteriota bacterium | reverse complement strand
GGAAGCCCGACCGGATGCCGCTCCGCATCTGCTCCTCGGTGAAGATGGAGATGTCCCCCGATGCCCCCGGCCGGACCGCGTACACGGGACGCAGGCCGCCGCCCGGATAGCCCGAGCTGATGTACACGAGCCCGTGGCTGGTGAACGGCGTCGGGATGGTCAGCCCCGACATCCCGTGGAGCTCCCAGAGGAGTTCTCCGTCGAGGTCGTAGGAGCGGACCCCTTGCGTGCCGGCCGTCACCAGTTCCGTCCGCTGCTCGTGCTCCCAGACGAACGGTGTCGACCAGTTCTGGCCCCGTTCGTCCCGCTCGCGCTGCCAAATCTCGCGCCCCGTGTCCTTGTCGTAGGCGGCGACGAACGACCGCGTGGTGTTGTCGTTGACGACGTAGACACGGTCGTCGTGGAGGATGGGCGAGGCCCCGGTGCCCATCTCCAGCGTGGTGTTGTAGGCGTCGAGCTCCGTGAACCAGACCGCCTCCCCGCTCATGTTGAACGCCGCGAGCTGCCCGATGGCACCGAAGTAGACGTAGACGCGGCGGCCGTCGGTGACCGGCGTCTCCGAGGCGAAGGTGTTCTTGAGGTGCCGCTTCCCCGGCGGGATCGCCCGATGGAGCTCCCGCTCCCAGCGGATCTCGCCGGTGTGGAAGTCGATGTCGTAGAGCACCCAGCGGTGCTGGTTCGACGTGGCCTCCGAGCCGTTCTCCATCCCCGGGTCGTACAGCCCCTTGATCGGGTCGGGCTCGTCGCCGGTGCTGATCGCCGTCGTGACGAAGACGTGATCGCCGGTAATCACCGGGGAGCTCCAGGCGAGGCCGGGGATGTCGGTCTTCCAGACGACGTTCTCGGTCTCGCTCCACACCTCGGGCAGGTTCGGATCGTCCGGGACCACGCCCGCCGCCGGACCCCGGAACTGCAGCCAGTCGTCCTGTCCGCCCGCCGCCGGCCGGGCGGCAGCACCCGCGACGACGCCGACGGCCAGGACGCCGACCGCCCACGGCGCGACCACCCGCGGCGCGCTCCGGATCGCCCTCATCACTCGACGCATGCGCCCTCCCCCATTCCTCCGCGGACGGTCGGCATTTCGCGAACTCGCTCGACAGCGGCGCGACCGGCCCGACCGCCCACCGTCGCGGATTGGCGATCGCGGCCGGGTCCGTCACGCACACACTGCACGGTTCGCGAATCGCCTGTCAAGGCAGCGCGAATCGCGCATAATGGGGGACGCGTCGAGCCCCCGCCGCCGCCCGGCGACGGAGGCTCCGGCGCGGGAACCAACGCGGCACGACGGCCGGCCCGCGGCCGGCAGGAGACGGAACATGCAAGCAAGCAGAGGAATCGCGGCCCTGGCGCTCGTCGGGCTGCTGGCGCTTCCCGGTCTGGCCGGCGCACAGGGCGATGAAGGCCGCTGGATCGGCACCTGGAGCACGGGCCCGCTCGCGCTCGATCCGCCGGCGTCGCCCGAAGCCGGCGAGGCGGCCGCGGGGCTGCCGTTCGGCGCCCCGGTCCGCCTGGCCGACCAGACGCTGCGGCAGGTGGTGCGCACCAGCATCGCAGGCACCGAGGTGCGGGTAACCGTCAGCAACGTATTCGGGAGCGAGCCGCTGGCGATCGGCGCCGCCCACGTCGCGCTGCGGGACGAAGGCTCGCGCATCGGCGACGGGGCTCCGCTCACGTTCGGGGGCAAGGCCTCGGTCACGATCGAGGGCGGCTCGACGGTCCTGAGCGACCCGGTGGATCTCGAGGTGCCGGCGCTCGGCGATCTCGCGGTCGATCTCTACCTCCCCGGCGACACGTGGGGGACCACGTCGCCAGCCACCGTCCATTCGACCGGCCTGACCACGAACTACGTCTCCGCGAGCGGCAATCACGCGGGGGCGGCGGAGCTGCCGGTCGAGTCGACGCTCCAGCAGTGGTTCTACCTCACCCGCGTCGACGTGCGGAGCGCCACCGCGCCGGGGGCGGTCGTGACGCTCGGCGACTCCATCACCGACGGCACCGGCGCGACCCCCGACACGAACAGCCGCTGGCCGGACTTCCTGGCCCGACGGCTCGCCGAGGCGTACGGCGAGCGGGCGCCCGGCGTCCTCAACGTCGGCATCGCGGGCAACCGCGTCCTCAGCGACAACCCGGGCTTCGAGTTCCTGCGGCAGGCGGGACTCCCCGTTCCCGAGTCGGACGGGCCGCCGAACCCGAACGCGATGTTCGGGCCGAAGGCGCTCGACCGCCTCGACCGCGACGTGCTGCTGCAGACCGGCGTCACCCACGTCATCGTGCTCGAGTCGATCAACGACATCGGAATGGCGTTCGCCGCCGCCGAGCCGAGCGCCGAGGCCATCATCGGGGCCCACCGGGCACTGATCCAGCGCGCTCATGCGCAGGGTCTGACGATCTACGCCGGCACGCTGACCCCGTTCGAGGGCGCCCTCTACTGGACGCCGGAGGGCGAGGCGAAGCGACAGACGGTGAACACCTGGATCCGGACAGGCGGCGAGTACGACGCCGTCTTCGACTTCGACGTCGCCGTCCGCGACCCGGATGCCCCGACGAAGTTCCGGGCCGACTTCCACGCCGACGACTGGCTGCATCCCAACGACGCCGGCTACGAGGCGATGGCGGGTGCCATCGACCTCGCGCTCTTCGACCCCGAGAAGCCGGGGCCGCCGGTCTCGGTGGCGCCGCGCACCGCCTGGGGCGCCCCCGACCTCGGCGGGGTCTGGGACTTCCGGACCATCACCCCGCTGGAGCGCCCCGCGGAGCTGGCCGACCGGGCCGTGCTGACCCCGGAGGAGGCGGCGGCGTTCGCGGAGCAGGCGATCGCGGGACTCGACGCGGATCGGCGCCCCGACGACGCGGCGCAGGACGTCGAGCGCGCCTACAACGACTTCTGGTGGGACTGGGGCGACTCGCTGACCGAGGACCTTCGCACCTCGCTCATCGTCGATCCCCCCGACGGGCGCATCCCCGCCCGGGTCGTCGGCGTCGACGAGGCGGACCAGGCGCGGCGCGCCGGGTGGCACCGGCCGATCCGCGAGCGCGTGGTCTTCTACGGGCCGGCGCGGGGACCCGAGGATCTCGGGCTCTCCGAACGGTGCATGCTCGGCTTCAACGCGGGGCCGCCGCTGCTCCCGAGCGCCTACAACAACAACCTGCAGATCTTTCAGACGCCGGACCACGTGGTCATCTTCAGCGAGATGGTCCACGACGCCCGCATCGTGCCGCTCTCGGAGGACCATCCCCACCTGCCGGAGTCGATCCGCCAGTGGATGGGCGACTCCCGCGGCCGCTGGGACGGCGACACGCTGGTCGTCGAGTCGACGAACTACACGGACAAGACCGGCAGCTTCTACACGATCATCGACTCCTACGGGTCGGGCGAGACGCTCCGGCTCGAGGAACGCTTCACGCGCGTCGACGCCGACACCCTGCTCTACTCGTTCACCGTCGACGATCCGGCGACGTTCACGCGACCCATCACGGCCGAGATCCCGATGCAGCGGAGCGACCTGCCGCTGTTCGAGTACGCCTGCCACGAGGGCAACTACGGCATGACCAACCTGCTCTCCGGGGCGCGCGTGCAGGAGCGCGAAGCCGCGGCCGCCGAGGGTGGCGCGGACGGACGGTGATGCCCGGTACCCGGTGACAGCGGATTAGCAAAGGAGTGTTCCCCATGCACACATGGACCGACCGGCGCCTCGTCGCGCTGGCCGCGCTCGCGCTGGCCGGCACCCTCGCCGCCGCGCCCGCCGCGACCGCGCAGCTCGAGCGGGTCGTCGACCCCGACTGGACGATGCCGCGGACCCCCGACGGCCAGCCCGACCTGCAGGGCATGTGGGGCAACAAGACCCTCACCCCGATGGAGCGCCCCGAGAACGTCGAGGGCCGGGCGTTCCTCACCGACGAGGAGATCGCGCGCATCAACCAGCAGCGCGTCATCGACGAGCAGGCGCGGGACGAGGCCCCGGCGCAGCGCTACCAGGCGGGCGGCAACGTCGGCGGCTACGGCAGCTACTGGCTGGACGCCGGCGACACGGTACTCTCGACCGGGCAGACGTCGCTCATCGTCGACCCGCCGGACGGGCGCGCCCCGATCAAGCAGTGGGCCCTCGACGCGAAGGCCTACAACCTGGCCCACAACGGCGACCACTACCGCCACATGAGCGTCTGGGACCGCTGCGTGTCGCGCGGCGTGCCCGGGTCGATGCTGCCGGCGGGCTACAACAACGCCTACCGCATCGTCCAGACGCCCGACCACGTCGCGATCCAGCACGAGATGATCCACGACGTGCGCATCATCCCGCTCTCCGACAGCCCGTTCATCGACTCCGACATCCGGCAGTGGATGGGCGATTCGCGCGCGCACTGGGACGGCGACACCCTGGTCGTCGAGTCGCGCAACTTCCACAACCGCGGCTGGATCGCGTCGAGCGGCGCGGGGCGGCGGCTGAAGGGCATCCCGACCAGCAAGGCGCTCGAGGTCGTCGAGCGCTTCCGCCGCGTCTCCGAGGACACGATCATCTGGACCGTGACGATCGACGACGCCAACGTCTACGACCGGCCCTGGACCATCTCGATGCCGCTCACGCAGGATCCGGAGTACGTCATCTACGAGTACGCCTGCCACGAGGGCAACTGGGCCGTCCGCAACGCGCTCAGCGGCCAGCGCGCCGTCGACGCCCGCACCGCCGCCGCGACG
>JAPOYG010000456.1 GCA_026706755.1 Acidobacteriota bacterium | reverse complement strand
GCCTCGCGCAGCCCCGCCGCCCCGTCGAAGCGGGTGCCGTCGGGGAGCTCGCCCGTGGCGTCGATCGGGGTGCCGGCCGCGGTTCGGGTCCGGAAGCGGCCGACCGCGTCGAACTGCTCCAGGGCGAAACCGGGCGGATCCATCAGCCGGTGGCAGCTCGCGCAGACCGGGTTGGCGCGGTGGCGCTCGGTCGCTTCGCGCATCGAGAGGGCCTCGCCACCGGCTGTCGTCTCCTCCAGCGCGGGGACGTCCGGCGGCGGGAGCGCCGGCGGGGTCCCGAGCAGGTTCTCCAGGATCCACTTGCCGCGCAGGACCGGCGACGTACGGTTGGGGTAGGAGGTGACGGACAGGATGCTCGCGTGCCCCAGCAGCCCGCGCCGGGCTTCGTGGGTCTGGTGAACGCGCCGGAAGTGGCTGCCGTGCACGCCGGGCAGGTCATAGTGGCGGGCGAGGCGCTCGTTGACGAAGGTGTAGTCGGCGGTCAGCAGATCGAGTACTCCGCGGTCGCCGCGGAAGACGCTCTCGACGAAGAGCTCGGTCTCCCGCTGCATCGCCCGGCGCAGCGCCTCGCCGACGTCGGGGAAGCGGTCCTCGTCCGGCACCACCGCCGGCACGTTCCGGAGGTGCAGCCACTGGCCGGCGAAGTTGGTGACGAGCGCCTGGGCCCTATCGTCGCGGAGCATGCGCCGAGCCTGCCGCTCGAGCTCTTCGGGTTCGCGGAGGCGACCGGCGACGGCAGCGTCGAGGAGCTGGTCGTCCGGGATGCTGCTCCAGAGGAAGAACGAAAGGCGCGACGCCAACTCCAGGTCGCGGATGGGATAGACGTCTCCCGGGGCCGTCCCGGCGGGGTCGCGCTCGACCCGCAGCACGAACTCGGGGCTTGCGAGCAGGAACCGGAGCGCCATCTCGATGCCGGCGTCGAATCCGCCCTCTCGGCGGCCCTCGTCATAGAAGCCGAGCAGGACGTCGAGGTCCGCCGCCGTCACCGGGCGGCGGTAGGCCCGCCGCGCGAGGCCGGACAGGATCCGTCGTGCGCACGCTTCCTGCTCGGCCCGGAGTCCGGGTCGTTGAACGGCGCGGATTCCCGTAGGCCGGGTTGGGCGCGAGGCGGAGCCGGCAGGCGACGGTTGACGGGCGGGGCCCGCGCCGCCCGGGCGGCAGAAGAAGATGCGCCGCCGGCTCGGCGTCTCCGCGGCGGGAGGTCCGCCGGTTGCCGCGAACGGTCCGGTGATGGTGACGTTGCCGAGGTACGGCTGCACCCGCGTGTCGCCGCCGGTGATGCTCGTGTACGGCCGCCGGTAGGGTTGGCGCAGCGTTTCCGGGTAGGCCGCCGTACGCCGCACGAAGGTCACCTGCACGTCGCGTGGCCCGGCCCCGACCGGCAGGCGGAACTCCCAGTCGCGATCCGCGCCGCGCTGCCGGTCGCGCCACGCGCGGTAGTCGGCGCTGTCGCGCGGGGCCCCGGCGGGCGGCGGCTCGCCGACCGTGAAGGTGCGGACCAGCGTCCCGTCGAGGCTCACTTCGAGCGTGTGGGGGACGGTGAAGACGCCCAGCGCGTCGCCGGCGTCGCGGGCCAGGCGGATGCGGAAGTCGTAGTCCGCATCCTGCGGGAACACGTGCCGGAAGGCGCCGCCGCCGCGGGTGCCGAACGGCATGCCCGCCACCCAGTCGTCCTGCCCCAGGTCGCTGGGAAGCCGATGGACCTCGGCCGTGGCGGAGGGCGCCGGCCGCCCGACCGCGATGCGGCTGATGCGGCGGGCCGCAGCGAGGTAGCGTTCCACGAGCGTCGGCGAGACCCCGAGGACGCCGGCGATGTTGTCGAAGCCGTAGCTGGCGCCGTCCGCCGGCAGCAGCTCGGCGACGTCGACCTCCAGGTGGAGAAGGTCGCGCACCGAATGGTGATACTCGGTCCGGTTGAGCCGGTGGAACGCCTCCGTGCGTCCGGGGTTCGGATTGGCGGCCGCGGCGCGGTCGAGCTCGGCCTCCAGCCACGCGACGAAGCGGCCATAGGTCGCCGCGTTGGGTCGCGGGCGGTCGGGCGGAGGCATGGCTCCCGCCCGCAGCTTCCGGACCACCGTCTCCCAGACCGCCGGGGCGTCGCCGACCCGCGTCACATCGTGGCGGTCGAGCGCGAGGTCCGCCGTACGCAACCGGTCGTTGTGGCAGCCGACGCAGTAGCGGTCGAGGAGCGCGCGCTGCCAGCCGGCGTCCGTGCCGGGGGCCTGCGCGGTTGCCGCTGGCCGCGCGCCAGCCGCGGAGGCTCCCGGCCCGCTCGCCGCCGCGCCGACGGCCAGAACGGACAGGAGGACCACCGGGAGCGAAGTTCGCCGTGGCGGACTGGGCATGACCGGAACGACCCCGTAGTATCCGGGCTCCGTCCGGGGGTGTCAATCGACCGGCGCCCGACGAGGATTGCCTCCCGAAGCGGGCCGGCGAACGTCCGGGATTTGACGGGGTGCGGGTCCCTTCCTATAAGGTGCGCGCACCGTTCCCCAGGGGCTCGACGTGAAGCACGCACTGCTCGCTGGCGCCGCACTCCTCCTCGCGCTCCTGCTCGCGTCGGCCCCGGCGGGCGCCGAGACGCGCGTCGTCGTGCTGGGAACCGGCACGCCGGTGCCCGATCCGGATCGGGCCGGCGCCGGCATCGCCGTGGTCTACAACGGACGCGCGTACCTGTTCGATGTCGGCGCCGGCGTCGTCCGGCGCGCCATCGAGGCCAGCCGGCGCTACGGACTCCCCGGCCTGTCACCGGAACGCATCGACCGGGTGTTCCTCACCCACCTGCACAGCGACCACGTGGCGGATTTCCCGGAGCTGGCTGCGACGCTCTGGTGGCGCAAGGCCGTCCGCGTGCGGGTCTGGGGTCCGACCGGCGTCGGCGCCCTGGTCGACGGGTTCGAGGCCATGCTGGCCCCGGACATCCGCTACCGGAGCAGCGGGACGCTGCCGGTGACGAACCCCGACGGCTACCGGGTGCACGCGACGGACCTCGAGGCGGGCCGCGTGCTCGAGGAGGACGGGATCGCGATCGACGCGTTCGAGGTTCCCCACGGCTCGGTGCGCCCGGCCTTCGGCTACCGGATCACGACGCCCGACCGGACGATCGTGATTTCGGGAGACACGGCGTACAGCGACACCCTGGTCGAGATGGCCCGCGGCGTCGACGTCCTCTTCCACGAGGTGATCAGCGAGGAAGGGCTCCGCGGACTGTCGCAGGCCTGGCAGAACCACCACCCCCGCGTGCACACTACGTCCAGCGAGGTGGCGCGGGTCGCCCGGCAGGCACGCCCCCGCCTGCTCGTCCTGTACCACGTGCTGCACTACGGCGCACCCGCCGAGAGCGCGCTCGACGAAGTGCGGGCGGTGTACGACGGAGCGGTCGTCCTCGCCAGCGACCTCGACGTCTTCTGAGGGCGTCAGGAGTCCGCGCGCAGGAACACGCACGAGGCCGGCTCGCAGACTTCGGACGCGCCGGTGAGGGCGCGCTATGGTGCGGGCCGCCGCCAGCGCACCGGCGGGGGCGGTTCCTCCTTCAGGGCGATTCCTTCCGTCTCGAGCAGGCGTAGCGCCTCGTCCACCGCCGCCTCGAGCTGCGGGTCGCGGCCGGCGATGACCGGCGCGGGGTCGTTGCGGACCTCGATGTCGGGCGTCACGCCCTCGCCCTCGACCGCCCACTCGCCGTTCACGTCGAAGAAGCCGCCGCGGGGTGCGACGAAGAACCCGCCGTCGATGAGGGGCGGCGTGTCCCACGAACCGACCAGGCCGCCCCAGGTGCGCGTGCCGACGAGGGGGCCGATGCCCCGGAGGCGGAAGAGGTAGGGGAGGAGGTCGCCGCCCGAGCCCGCGCTCTCGTTCACGATCATCACCTTGGGTCCGAAGAGCCCCGCCATCGGCTGCGTCCACGGCTTGCGGTCGCCGGCGCGGGAGTTGAAGTAGCCGGTCAGCTCGCGGTCGAGCATGTCGACGATGTAGTCGGCGGCCGAGCCGCCGCCGTTGTTGCGCTCGTCGATGACCGCGCCCTCGCGGTCCTGCTGGGCGTAGTACATGCGGTTGAAGAACTCGTAGCCGTCGCGGGCCGTGTTGGGCAGCCAGACGTAGGCGAGCCGGCCCCCGCTCAGCTCGTCGACGCGGGCCTGGCTCGCCGCGACCCACGCCCGGATGCGCAGGCGGCTCTCGCTGCGTGCAGGCTCGACGAGGACGTCGCGCGCCTCGTCCGTCGAGGGCGACGACGAGACGGTCAGCGTGATCGTGCGCCCTGCCGTTCCCTCCAGCAGCCGGTACGGGTTGTCGGGCGGGCGGAGCCCCGCGCCGTCGACGGCGAGGAGGTAGTCGCCCTCGGCGACGTCCAGCCCGGGGAGCGAGAGCGGCCCGGCCGCTCCCGGCGTCCAGGGATCGCCGGGGTAGATGCGGGCGATGCGGTAGAAGCCGTCCGCCTCCACGAGGTCCGCGCCGAGGAGCCCCGTGCGGGGATCGTCGATCTCCGGCAGGTCGCCTCCGAAGACGTAGGAATGCCCGACGGCGATCTCCCCGGACAGCATGTCGAGGAGGTGGTTGAAGTCGGCCCGGTGGCGCACGTCGGGGAGCCACGCCGAGTACCACTCCCAGACGTCGTCCCACGGCGCACCGTGCTGGTTGTCGACGTAGAGGAAGTCGCGCATGAAGCGCCATCCGTCGCGCAGCATCTGGGCGTACTCGGC
>JAPOYG010000328.1 GCA_026706755.1 Acidobacteriota bacterium | reverse complement strand
CACCGTCTCCTCGTCGTTCATCGCCATGCGGCGGAACGTCTCGCGAATGTCGCGGCCGGCGGCAACCGGATCCGGATTGCCGTTGGGTCCCTCGGGGTTCACGTAGATCAGGCCCATCTGCACGGCGCCGAGGGGGTTGGCCAGCTCGCGGTCGCCGCTGTAGCGCCCGTCGGCCAGCCACTCGGTCTCCGGCCCCCAGTTGATGTCCTCCTCCGGCTCCCAGACGTCCTCGCGCCCACCGGCGAAGCCGAACGTCCGGAGCCCCATCGACTCCAGGGCGCAGTTGCCGGCCAGGATCATCAGATCGGCCCACGAGAGCTTGCGGCCGTACTTCTGCTTGACCGGCCACAGCAGGCGGCGGGCCTTGTCGAGGTTCGCGTTGTCGGGCCAGCTGTTGAGGGGCGCGAAGCGCTGCGTGCCGGAGGCGCCGCCGCCGCGACCGTCGTGGATGCGGTAGGTGCCCGCGCTGTGCCAGGCCATGCGGATGAAGAGCGGGCCGTAGTGGCCGTAGTCGGCGGGCCACCAGTCCTGGGAGGTCGTCATCACCGCCTCGACGTCCCGCTTCACGGCGGGCAGGTCGAGCGACTGGAACTCCGCCGGGTAGTCGAACGCCTTGCCCATGGGGTCTGCCGCCGGGGAGTTCTGGTGCAGCACCTTCAGGTTCAACTGGTTCGGCCACCACTGCAGGTTCCCTGCGGCCCCCGCCGCCGTGTGTCCCAGCACGGGGCACTTGCCCCCGCTCTTGCTCTTGTCGTCAGCCGTGTCGTGCATTTCGTTCAGCCCTTTCTGTTCTTGCCAGTCTTGCCGGTCGTGCTCGTGCCGGCGGCCTGCGCGCGGCAGCCGGGGCAATGTCCCCAGTAGATGACCTCGGCCTCGTGGATCTCGAAGCCGTGATCGTCGGCGGCGGCGAGACAGGGCGCCTCTCCGACCGCGCAGTCGACGTCGACCATGACGCCGCAGGTGCGGCAGACGAGGTGATGGTGATTGTCGCCGACCCGATCCTCGTACCGCGCGGGCGACCCGGCCGGCTGAATCCTGCGGGCCAGGCCCCGTTCGACCAGCGTGCCCAACGTGTCGTACACCGCTTGCCGGGAGATCGATCCGATGCTCTCCCGCACGTCGTCCGCCAGCTCGTCCGCCGTGGCGTGCGGGTGGGTCGCCATGGCCCGCAACACGGCCAGCCGCTGGGCGGTTACCTGCAGGTCGTGCCGCCGCAGGAGCCGTTCGGCGTCCTCGGTCACCAACAGCAAGTCAAGCACCGATTCTGGACCCAGTCAAGTATCAGCCTGGATCGAATATCATCGGACCGCCATGCCAACGGCGGCGCCACCCCCGCGGTCGAACGCCTCCCGGCGACGTGTCGGCCTGGCCCCCGATTCTTCACCTGACGGCTCCGATCGGTACCCGACCGACCCTCCCGGAGTCCGCGTCGTTCCACGGCGTCGACTCCTGGCCAGCCTCGTCTTCCTGTCCGGCGCCGCCAGCCTCGTCTACGAGGTGCTCTGGCTCAAGGAGCTGGGCCTGCTGTTCGGAAGCACGGCGTACGCCGCCTCCACGACCCTCGCTGTCTTCTTCCTCGGGCTGGCGGTCGGGGGCGCCGTCTTCGGGCGCTGGTCGCCGCACCTGCGCTCGCCGCTGCGCGCGTATGCCTGGCTCGAGCTGGGGGTCGCAGCGTCGGCGGCGCTGTACTTCGTGCTGATCGAGGTCTACTTCCAGTTCTACGGTCCGGTCTACGACGCGCTCGCCGACCGTCCAGCCGCCTTCAACGCGTTCCGGATCGCCCTGGCGACGCTGGTGCTGCTGCCCCCGGCCGCCCTGATGGGCGGCACGCTGCCGGTCCTGGGGCAACACCTGGTCCGACGGCCCGACGAGCTGGGGCGCCACGGAACGCGCTTGTACGCGGTCAACACGATCGGCGCGGCCAGCGGGGCGTTCCTTGCGGGGTTCGTGCTGCCGCCCCTGCTCGGCTTCGACCGGGCGTACCTGCTGGCCATGGCCGTCAACGTGGTGGTTGCGGCCGTCGCCTGGTGGTGGTCGCGGATCGACGAGGGCGGCGCCGCGATCGACGCGGTCGACGCCGCGATCGGCGGGGGCGATGCCACGATCGACGCAGGCCGTGCCCCGCGGATCGACACGGGCGGTGCCGCGCCGGGCCCGGACGTCGCCGCCGACCGACCTCGACCCGCCGAGCGGCGCGGCAGAGTCGCTCGCGGGCGCAGGCGGGCTACGACCGCCCCCGGGGCGGCCGCGGCGGCCGCCTCCGCGTGGGCGGCCTCCCCCACGTGGCTCGCCGCGGTGGCCGTTCTCTCCGGCGGGTTCGCGCTAGGGCTCGAGGTGCTCTGGACGCGGATGTTCGCCCAGGTCCTGCAGAACTCGGTCTACACCTTCTCGACCATCCTCGTCGTGTTCCTGGCCGCGCTGGCCGCCGGCTCGGCGATCGCGAACCGACTCTGCCGGGTCCAGGCGGCGCCGGCGCACGTGCTGTGGGCGCTCCTCGCGTTGTCGGGGCTCGCCGTCGCGGCGACGCCCTTCGCCTTCCACCGACTGACGGCCGGGCTCAGCACGCTGACCACCGGCGACGCCTGGATCGCCTACGTCGCCTCGATCTTCGCCAACGCGCTGCTGCTGCTGTTCGTGCCCGCGACCCTGCTGGGCAGCGTCTTCCCCTACCTGCTGCGCGCCTCGGAGGGTTCCCCCGCGGCGCCGGGCGCCATCATCGGACGTCTCGGTGCGCTCAACACGGCGGGCGGCGTCGTCGGCGCGCTCGCGGCCGGGTTCGTTCTGCTGGGGACGATCGGCCTCTGGAACGGCATCCGGCTGATGGCCGCCGGCTACCTCCTGCTGGCGCTGGCGATCGCCTGGAGCGCCTGGGGCGATTCCCGACGAGAGCGTGACGGCCGTGCGGACCCCGAGCCGCGGCGGCCGACCGGTCGCGCGCGGCTCCTGCCGGCCGCGGCCACGGTCGGCTCCCTGGCGCTCCTCGCAACGGCGCTCGACGCCTCGCGCCTGCCCCTGGTCGGCGTCGCCACGGAGCGCGGCGAAGCGCTGATCGCCACCTGGGAGGGCCCCGACGGCGTCGTCGCCGTGACCGAGCGGGCCGGAAACCGGCGCCTGAAGATGAACAACTTCTACACGCTGGGCGGGACGGGCTCCATGGAGCAGGAGCAGAACCAGGCCCTGCTCCCCCTGATGACCCACCCGCACCCGCGCGCGGTCTTCCTGCTCGGCCTCGGCACCGGCATCACCGCGGGAACCGCGCTCCGGCACGCGGTGGAGCGCCTGGTGGTCTGCGAGATCGCACCCGATGTGATCGCCGCCGCCGCCGCGTACTTCGACCAGCCGAGCGGCGGGCTCTTCTCGGACCCGCGGGCGTCGGTCCGCGCCTGCGACGCCCGCAACCACCTGCTGGGCACGGCCGAGCGCTACGACGTGATCCTGGCCGACCTGTTCATCCCCTGGCGGGCCGGCGTCGGCAACCTCTACAGCCGCGAGCATTTCGAGGCCGCGCGCGAGCGGCTGACCGCCGGCGGGATCTTCGTCCAGTGGTTCCCGCTCTTCCAGGTGTCGCGCCGCGAGTTCGACCTGGTGGCGCGCACGATGCTGGACGTCTTCGAGCAGGTGACGCTGTGGCGCGGCAGCTTCAGCGCGGAGCTCCCGTTCGCGGCCTTCGTGGGCGCGACCGAGCCCACGACGCTCGACCCGGAGGTGATCGCGCGCAACGGGCTGCACCTGAGCGGCGGCGCGCCGCTCCCCGACGCCACCGCGCTCGCCGTGACGCTCCCCTTCTACGCCGGCAACCTCTCGGCGGCCGAGGGGCTGATCCCGCCCGGCCCGATCAACACCGACGACCGGCCGCTCGTCGAGTACCTGGCGCCGGTGACCCAGCGCGAGGAGCGCGCGGGCGCGACCGCCTGGTTCCACTCCGCCGAGCTGGCCGCGTTCTTCCGCCGCCTGGCCGAGCTGGCGCCGCCGGCGCGCGATCCGCACCTGGCGCTGCTGACCGACGCCCAGCGGGACTTCGTGACGGCCGGACTCAGCTACTACCGGGGTGCGGTGGCCCGCCGCCTCGGCCGCGACGCCGAGGCCGAGCGGCACTTCCGGGATTTCGCCGGGCGCATCCCCATCGCGTTCCGCCCGCCCCTCGACGAGCCGAACGCGGAGGGCGACGTCGTCCCGTAGGCAGCGCGGCTCGAGATCGCGCGCGGCGGCCCGTGCTGCGGCGCAGACTCCTGGCTCCGGCTCTACTCGTAGTCCGCGGCGGCCAGCGACAGGCGCACCACCTCGGCGTCGTTGCGCACGATCACGTGGCGGTTCGCGTACGCCGGGTGCGCCCACAGGACCGGGCGGTCGACGTGTCTCCAGCGGCCGGAGCCGCCGCCGCGGGTGCGGGTGGTGGGCGTCAGCAGGTGCGTCCGGTCGACCTCCTCGTAACCGGCCGGCGAGAAGCGGGCGATGACGAGGTGGCCGGTCTCGACGGAAATGAACGCGCGGTCCCCGTGCTGCACGAGGTGCGAGCTCGCCCAGCGGTCCTGGGGCACGAGCTGGTCGCTCGACCACAGCCGCGCGCCGGTCGTCGCGTCGACACCGCGCAGCTCGCCGTAGCTGTTCAGCCCGTAGATCGCGTCGCCCACCACGATGGGCGTCGAGGTCATGGAACGCTGCACCGGGCGGTCGGTGCGGTTGGGGTTGGCGCCGGTCCAGACCGGCCGCG
>JAPOYG010000351.1 GCA_026706755.1 Acidobacteriota bacterium | reverse complement strand
CGAAGACGGTCGGGATGATGGGCAGCGTGTTCTGCGTCGCCGTCATCGTGCTGAGCCGCAGGCGCTCCCGCACGGAGTCGGGCAGCTCCTCGCCGGCCATCCGCGCGAGGCCCGGCTTGTAGTCGAACAGATCGAGGTGCGAGGGCGCGCCCGACATGCAGAGGTAGATGACCCGCTTCGCCTTCGGGGCGAAGTGCGGCAGGTCGGGGAGGCCGCCCAACGTCTCGGAGCCGGTCCGCACGGCGCCGAGGTCCTCGCGGAGGAGCGTCGCCAGCGCGGCGAAGCCGAGGCCGGTCCCGCTGGCACGGAAGAACGAGCGCCGGTTCATCAGCCGTGCGTAGTCGTCTCTCGGGTCCGCCATTGGCATCCGTCCCTTCTCGCTGCCCACGGCCGCCCCCCGGACGGGCTGCGTTCTCCGATCGGTTCGGGAACAATCCCGCGCTCGGTGCCGTTCTCGCTGCCGACGGCCCCCCGGACGGGCTGCGGCCCTCCGGGACCCGGCCGGACGCGCGGAGTCTGTTCGCTGTCCGTCTGGCCGCCCCTTCTAGTGCTGCGTCATGACCTCGTCGAGGTTGAGAATCAGGCTCGCCACGGCGGCGTGCGCGGCCAGCTCGGCGACGTCGAGGCCCTCGTCGCGCGGGTGCTCGCCGTGGCTCAGGAGCCGGACCGCCGCGTCCCGGTCGCTCCGATACCGATCCCCGAAGGCCTCCAGGCTGTTCCGCAGCACGTCGAGCTCCGCCTCCGCCGGCCGCCGGGCGGTGGCCAGCCGGAAGGCGAAGTCCAGGCGGTCGGCCGCCGTCGGACCGCCTTCGGTCAGCATGCGCTCGGCCAGCATCCGCGCCGCCTCGAGGGCGGTCACGTCGTTCATCAGGTTGAGCGCCTGGAGCGGCGTGTTCGTCGGGTTCGTGCTGACGTGCGGGTTGTCCCGGTCGACGACGTCGAAGAGCGACATCGCCGGCGGCAGCACGCTGCGCCGCACGTAGGTGTAGAGGCTCCGCCGATAGAGATCGTCGCCCTCGGCCTGCACGTAGGTGCCGAACTGGCTGGCCCAGAGTCCCTCCGGCTGGTACGGCTTGACGGACGGGCCGCCGATCCTCTCGACCAGCAGACCCGAGACGGAGAGGAGCTGGTCGCGCAGCATCTCGGCCGGCAGCCGGTAGCGTGGCCCGCGAGCGAGCAGCCGGTTCTGCTCGTCCTTCGCGACGAGCTCCGGGGTGACGCGGGACGACTGGCGGTACGTCGCGCTGGTGACGATGAGCTTCTGCATCGCCTTCACGTCCCAGCCCGTGCGCACGAACTCCGTGGCCAGCCAGTCCAGCAGCTCCGGGTGCGAGGGCAGGTCCCCCTGCAGGCCGAAGTTGTCGGCGCTCCTCACCAGCCCCGTCCCGAACAGCATCTCCCAGTAGCGGTTCACCGCGACGCGCGCCGTGAGCGGATGGGAGGGATCGACGAGCCACATCGCCAGGCCCAGCCGATCGTTGGGGGCGCCGTCGGGCATCGGCGGCAGCCACGCGGGCGTCGCGCGCTCCACCCGCTCGCCGGGCCGGTCGTAGTTGCCGCGCCGCAGCAGGTGCGCGTCGCGCGGCTCGGGCAGCTCCTGCATCACCATCACGGTGGGGAAGGTGTCGTGGAGCGCGGCCCGTTCCCGGCGGGCGGCCCGCAGCTCGTCGAGGAGCGTGCCGACCGTCACGTCCGCCTTCGGATAGCGCGGCGGCGTCACGCCCGGCCGCTCCCGCCGCTGCTTCTCGATGCGGGCCGCGTCGATGCGGTCGTTCGCCTGGTGCACCAGGAAGTACGAATCGATCTTGCGCGCCTGCCGCGGCGTCCGCTCCGCCGGCGGGAGGGCCGCGATCTCGGCCAGGGAGGCCGGCTCGGCGAGGGCCGCGATCCGCTCCGGCGTCAGGGCCCGGTCGTAGACCCGGACGTCCCAGATCCCGCCCCGGAACCGCTCGCTTCCACCGCCCGCCCCGATGCGCAGGGGGTGCTCGGTGGGGTCCTGGGGGCCGAGCCCGTTGAACAGCACGTCGACCTGCTGCAGCGCGCCGTCGACGTAGAGCGAGACGCCCTCGATCTGCCGCGAGCCGTCGTAGGTCGCCGCCACGTGGATCGGGCCGCGCGCGGGCAGCGGCTCGGCCGTCTCGACGTGGCCCGAGTCGTTGTCCATCCAGAGGCCCGTGTTCCCGCCGACGAGGTTGAGCTGCAGCTTCCCGTCCACGAGCAGCAGGCTGAAGCCCTGCCCCCGCGGGGTGTCGAGGAGCGTGCGGGTGATGATGGGGCCGCTCGCCGCCTCCGGCTCGATCCAGGCCGCGAGGGTCATCGCCCGCCCGCCGCCGTAGACGCCGTCGAAGGCGTTGTCGTCGGGATCCTGAAGGTAGGCGTCGAGCGTCTTCGGGCCGCGGCGGCCGGCCGAGCCGCCGTCCACGTAGCGGCGGCCGTCGAAGCGGCGCTCCCGGGCGGAGGTCAGCGCGAAGTGGGCGGTCAGTCCGTCGTCCGGGGAGCCGGCGATCGGGTCGGCGTCGCCGAGGGATGCCTCCCAGGCGCGCTGCGCGGCTTCGATTTCTTCCCGCAGCTCTGCGAGCTGCGCCTCGGCGGCGTCGATGCGCTCCTCGATCGCCCGCAGCTCCTCCGCCTGCTCCGCCGTCGGGGCGTGGACCAGCGGCGGCGTGTTGCCGGTCTTCTGCCCGATGCCCGACTCCGCGATGCTGTTGAAGTAGGCGAAGAGCTGGTAGAACTCCTTCTGCTCGAGCGGGTCGAACTTGTGGTCGTGGCAGCGGGCGCAGCCCACCGTCAGCCCCATCCAGACGGTGCCGGTGGTCGAGACGCGGTCGACGACGTTCTCGACGAAGAACTCCTCGGGGATGATCCCCATCTCGGAGTTCATGCGGTGGTTGCGGTTGAAGCCGGTGGCGATGCGCTGGTCGAGCGTCGCGTCGGGGAGGAGGTCGCCCGCGAGCTGCTCGATCGTGAAGCGGTCGAAGGGCAGGTTGCGGTTGAACGCGTCGATGACCCAGTCGCGCCAGCGCGACATGTCGCGCCGCTGGTCGGCGAAGTACCCGGACGAGTCCGCGAAGCGCGCGGCCGCCAGCCAGGTCGCCGCCATGCGTTCGCCGTAGCGGGGCGACGCCAGCAGGCGGTCGACCGCCTTCTCGTAGGCGTCCGGCGAGTCGTCGCCCAGGAACGCCGCCACCTCCCCCGGGGTCGGCGGGAGGCCCGTCAGGTCCAGCGTGACCCTGCGCAGCAGCGTGGCGCGGTCGGCCTCCGGCGACGGTCCCAGCCCCTCGCGCTCCAGCCGTCCGAGGATGAACGCGTCGATCGGGTTCCGCGGCCACGCGGCGTCGTCGACCGCCGGCGGGTCCGGGCGCACCGCGGGGACGAACGACCAGTGCGGTTCGTACTCTGCGCCCTGCTCGATCCAGCGGGTGAGGAGGGCGACCTCCCGCGGCTCGAGGGGCTCCTCGCGAAACGGCATCCGCCGCTGCGGATCCGTCGTGGTGATGCGGTGCACGAGGGCGCTCCGGTCGGGGTCGCCGGGCGCGACGACCGCCAGCGGGCCCTGTCCGGTCGCGGTGCGGGTCGCCTCCTTGCGGGAGGTCTCGGCGTCGTCGAGCCGCAGGCCGGCCCGGCGGGTTCCGGAATCGGGGCCGTGGCACGTGTAGCAGCGGTCCGACAGGATGGGCCGGATGTCCCGGTTGAAGCGCACGGTCTCCGGGAGGGGGTCGGACGCGGGGGCCGGGCCCTGGGCCAGGACGCCCCACGCGGAGCAGATCACGGCCGCCGCGACCGCGCCCCGCCAACCGATGCGTCTGCGGGTATCCGGGGAGCGATCGACGGTGCGCATGCGTCTCGACTCCTTGCCGCGGCGACGGGGGCTACCTGCGGACGACCCGGCGGCCCTGCGTGCGTCCGCTACGCACATTAGAGGACGCGCCGTCCCGCGTCAACGCAGGCCGAGACCGCTTGCGGCGGTCGGCGGGCACGAGTTGCGGCGCGTGGCTCCGCGCTGGGGATCAGGGCAGATTAGACTAGTTACCGTACGATCCGGATTGCATTGCCCAGGAGGTCCGCCGTGACCGAAGTCGGGGCGTTCGAAGCGAAGACGCATCTGCCGCAACTGCTCCAGCGCGTGAGCCGTGGCGAACGGTTCGTCATCACCAGGCACAAGCGGCCCGTCGCCGAGCTGATTCCGTACCGCCAGCGGGATGCCGAGCGGATCCGGGCCGCCGTCCGGGGCCTGAGGGAGTTCCAGCGCACGCACCGCCTGCAGGGCGTGTCGGTGCGGAAGATGATCGAGGAGGGGCGGCGGTACTGATGGCCTTCGTTCTCGACTGTTCGGTCACGATGGCCTGGATCTTCCAGGACGAGGCCACGGAGGCAACCGACCGCCTGCGCGACGACCTGGTCGAGACGTACGCTTCCGTCCCCGCACTGTGGCCGGTGGAGACGGCCAACGTGCTGCTCGTTGCCACGCGGCGCGGGCGCATCGCGCGCAGCGAGTGGCCATCCGTTCGCACTTACCTCGATGCCCTGCCGATCGAGGTGGATCCCGTCTCCCTCTCGCGCACATGGGGCGCTGCGCTCGACCTGGCCCACGTCCATCGCCTCTCCGTCTACGACGCGACGTACCTGGAGCTCGCCCGCCGGCTCCGCTTGCCGCTGGCCACGCTGGACGCGGAGCTCCGCGCCGCCGCCCGATCGGCGGACGTCGACGTCCTGCCGCCCCG
>JAPOYG010000430.1 GCA_026706755.1 Acidobacteriota bacterium | reverse complement strand
CGGAGCATCCTGACCGACGTGGAGGCGCCGCTCCAGACGGACATGAGCGAGGAGATGCGGGCGCGGTTCCTCGCCAAGCCGTTGCCGATCGTGGACGGATGGCGCGGACAGAGCGGAGCGCACGAGGCCTTTGCCGTACCGCTGCTGCTCCTCCTCGGCATCACGGGCGTGGTCCTGCTCATCGCGTGCGCGAACATCGCCAACCTGCTGCTGGCGCGCTCGGCCGCTCGCGCCTCCGAGATGGCGGTGCGGCTCTCGCTCGGCGCGACGCGGCGGCAGCTCGTGACGCAACTGCTGACCGAGTCGTGCCTCCTGGCCACGCTCGGCGGCGTGGCCGGGCTGCTCGCGGCGCCCTGGACGCTGCGCTTCATCGCCGCGCTGCTGCCGCCCCGGGTTGCGGAGGTCCTGCAGTTGACGCTGGACCCCTACGCGCTCCCGTTCACCGCGGCGGTCGCTCTCGCGACCGGCCTGCTCTTCGGGATCTTCCCGGCCTTCCACGGGACGCGGGGGGCGCTGGTCACCGCCCTCAAGCACGACGCCGGCCAGCCGGACGGCGCCCGCTCGGCGGCCGGCTTCCGGAGCGGGCTGGTCATGGCGCAGTTCGCGCTGGCGGCGATGCTGCTGGTGGTGACCGGGCTCTTCGTCCAGAGCCTGCGCAACGTCAGCGGCGCGGACCTCGGCATCCGGACGCACGACGTCGTGACGTTCCGCCTGTGGCCCGGCCTGAACGGCTACGGGGACGAGCAGGCGCGTGCCTTCTTCGAGCGCCTCGAGGCGGAGCTGGCCGCGCAACCCGGCGTGACGGGAGCGACGGCGGCCTCGATCCCGGTGTTCGTCGGAGACAGTTGGGCCATCGACGTGCGGGTAGAGGGCTTCGAGGCCCCGACCGACGCGGATCGCGAAACGCGGTTCAACCAGGTGGGCACGGACTACTTCCGGACGCTCGGGATCCCGCTGCTCGCGGGCCGCACGTTCACGGAGGCGGACGTGCGGGCGGCGCCCCCGGTGGCGGTCGTCAACGAGGCGTTCGCGCGCAAGTTCGCCCTGGGCCGCGGCGCCGTGGGCCGGCGCCTGGGCCGCGGCGGCCTCGACGTCGAGCTCGACACCGAGATCGTCGGCCTCGTCGCGGACACGCGCTACAACAGCGTCAAGACCCCGGCCCCGCCGCTCCTCTACGTGCCGTACCGGCAGGCCGACACGGTCGGCTCGCTCGCGTTCTATGCGCGGAGCACCGTGCCCCCGGAGACCGCGCTCCGCACGGTCCGCCCGCTGGTGGCCGCGCTGGATCCCAACCTGCCCGTCACCCAACTGATGACCCTCCCCCGGCTGGTGGAGGAAGCCGCGTTCGAGGATCGCGTGATCACGCTGCTGTCGGCTGCCTTCGCCGGGTTGGCCACCCTCCTGGCGGCGGTGGGCCTCTACGGGGTGCTGGCCTACACGGTGGCCCTGCGCACGCGCGAGATCGGCCTGCGGATGGCGCTCGGCGCGGGTGCGACGCGCGTGCGGGCGATGGTGCTGGGCCACGTCGCCCGACTGACGCTCGTCGCCGGCGCGGTCGGGCTGGCGGCCGCGTTCGGTGTCGGCCGGCTGGCCCGGTCGCTCCTCTACGAGATCGAGGGGCTGACGCCCGCGGCTGTCGCCGTGTCCGTGCTGACCCTGGCCGCCGTCGCGCTGGGCGCCGGATTCGTCCCCGCGCGGCGGGCGTCCCGCATCGACCCGATGGCGGCGCTCCGCCAGGAGTAGCGTCGTGAAGTGCGGCGGCCCGGTGCCATGGGGCGTCACCGGTCGCGCACCGGGCGCCGCGCCGAGCTGCGCCGACCGTCCGCCGCCCGTGTGGTAGGGTGATTCATTGTCCATCGGGTCCCAGCATGCCTACGAATCTGAAGCCAATGCTCGATTGGCCGGACCGTCCGTTCGGGCAGGGTGTTCCGCCTCGTCCGGCGACTCCGGGCACGAAACGCGCGCCGGTGCTGAGCGCCCTGCAGGAGACCGCGGAACTGTTGGCGCTCGTTGGGGGTCCAGCGGCCCCGGTCGGTCCGCCGGTCGCTGCGGGCAGCGATGCCGGAGGCGACGGGGCGGGCGGCCAGATGTCGTTCCTCGATCACCTCGACGAGCTGCGCCGGCGGCTCATCACGTCGCTCATCTCGATCGTCGTTGGATCCTTGCTCTGCTTCGCTTTCATCCGTCCGATCTTCGACTTCATCATGCAGCCGCTGACGGCGGTGCTCGAGGAAGGCGCCTCGCTCATCTACACCAGCGCGCCGGAGTACTTCTTTCTGGACCTCAAGATAGCGGTGCTGGCCGGGGTCCTCGTGGCGTCCCCGGTCGTCATGTCGCAACTGTGGCTGTTCGTCGCGCCCGGGCTGTACGCGTACGAGAAGAAGTTCGCGATCCCGTTCGTTACGCTCGCTTCCGCATTCTTCATCGCGGGCGCGCTGTTCGGACACTACGTCGTCTTCCGGGTCGCCTGGGGGTTCTTTGCGAACTACGGCATCGAGTCGGTGTACGTGACCTTCCTGCCGCAGCTCCGGGACGCGTTCGCCCTCTACGTTCGACTGGTCCTCGCCTGTGCCGTCGCCTTCCAGCTTCCCACGGTGGTCTTCTTCCTGGCCCGGATGGGCGTCGTATCCCACCGCTTTCTCGTCCGCAACTTCAAGTACGCGTTCCTTCTCTGTTTCGTGCTCGCGGCCGTGGTGACGCCGACGCCGGACGCGGTCGTCATGACCCTGGTGGCGGGACCGATGCTTGCTCTCTATGTCCTGAGCATCGGCATCGCCTGGGCATGCGGGAAGCGGGACCTCGCTGACGCGTAGCCGGGTGGACGCCGTAGAGGCCGATGGCGGCCAGCGCCAGCGTCAGCACCCCGACGGCGGACGGCTGGGTCTCTCCCGGGCAGTTGACACGCAAGCATGCACTTGCGTATTATCGCCTGACGTGCAAGCGAACGCTTTCCTGGGACCAGCCGCCTATGGACGTGTATCGCGCAATCGCTGACCCAACGAGGCGAGCCATCCTGGATGAGCTCGTCGATCGGTCAGGGCAATCGCTCTTCGAGATCTGCGGACGCCTGACCATGAAGCACCGCATCGACTCCTCGCGGCAGGCGATCACGCAGCATCTGGACGTCCTGGAGGCCGCCGGGCTGATTCGCACGAGGCGCGAGGGGCGGTCGAAGCTCCATTGGTTCGTGGGCGGCCCGCTGAAGGCCGTCGCGGAGCGTTGGCCGATCTCGACGGATGAAAGGACACTTGAAGGATGAGAATCATCGGCGCCAGCGTCATGGTGGACGACCAGCAGAAGGCACTTCGTTTCTACACGGAAACGCTCGGCTTCCAGTTGAAGCACAACATTCCCCTGGGCGAGCATGCCTGGATAACCGTCGTATCCCAGGAAGCTCCGAAGGGGGCAGAGCTGGCGCTCGAGCCGGATGCCCATCCCGCGGCGCGTCCGTTCAAGAAGGCACTCGTCGAGGACGGTATCCCCTGGACCGCCTTCGCGGTCGACGACGTCAAGGCCGAACACGAGCGCCTCACGGCAAGAGGTGTGCGATTCGTACAGCCGCCAACGGACCTCGGGACCGTCATTGCCGCGGTATTCGACGATTCGTGCGGCAACCTGATCCAGATCCAGGAGGAGAAACCGCAATCGTGATGGTCTGAGCGGTCCACCTGCGATTCGGTGGAAGATGAACCGCGGCGCCTACGCGATCCTCACGACCCTGCTCACGCTGCTGGGCGTCGTGGGCCTGCTCTCCCTGCGTCTCGTCGGTCTGTACAGCCACCAGGCGTTGGCGGTCGTGCTGCTGCTCGGGTGCGGTTGGGCGGTCGTGAGCCGCGTCTGGCTGGCGTGGAAGGGGCGTCTCCACCCGGGACCGTGGCGGGGACTCCGTCCGCGCGACGGTCGGTCGCAGCTTCTCCAGGCGGCGGGCCGAGCGAGCTTCTGGGCGGCGGCCTCGGCCGCGTGCCTGGCCGTGTTTCCCCGGTCGGCGGAGATGACGCCCCTGATCGTCGCGCTGGCCGGAGTCTGCGTGCTGCGAATCGCGGCCTCGTTCCTCACCTCGCACCGGACCGGCACCGGGCCCACCCTCGTCATGGTGGCAGGGGCGTTGGTGCTGGCACTCGATCTCGGTCGTGCGTTCATCGGAGGCTCCGCGGCCACCGTGCACATGGCCCCGCCGTTCGAGGGAGAGTGGCTCGTCCTGCAGGGAGGTCCGAGCCCCCTTCAGAACCACCATCTCGCCGCCTACAACCAGCGGTTTGCCGTCGATCTCGTCCGATTGGAGAACGGGCGCATCTTCGGCGACGGGACGGGCAACGCGGCGGTCAATAGCTGGGAGCAGCCGCTCCGGTCTCCGGCGGACGGCAGGGTGGTGCTCGCACGCGACGACATGGACGATGCGGAGGGCGCCAACTTCGTGACCGAAGCCGCGGACGCCGCGGGGAACGTCGTCGTCATCGAGCTCGACACCGGCCTGTTCGTCGTCCTGGCGCACCTCCGGCACGGGACGCTCCGGGTCAGCGAAGGCGACCGGGTTCGGAAGGGCGACCCGCTGGCTCTCGTCGGCAACTCGGGGAACACGACCATGCCGCACCTTCATCTCCAAGTGCAGACCCATCGCGATCTGTGGCATTCCGACAACCGCTCGGTGCCCTTCGCACTCGACACCGCCGGCCACGTCCTGTCCCGCAATGATCGCGTTGATGCACCGGTCCGTTGACGGTAGGTGTTCCCGAA
>JAPOYG010000589.1 GCA_026706755.1 Acidobacteriota bacterium | reverse complement strand
CCACTCCGATCTGGGCGTCTCGGACGCCAACTTCGTCGAGCTGCAGCGCTTCTGAGCGCGTTCCGGGCCGTCCGTTCGAGAGCACGAGCGCGCCTGCGGGGTTGAGAGTCTGCGCGGCGCGAGAGTCTGCTGCGGCGCGAGCCTCTCGCACGGGCCCCCGCAGCGCAGACACCCGGCTCAATCGCCGCGCAATGCGAGCACCGGATCGACCTGGCTGGCGCGGCGGGCCGGAACGGCCACGGCGGCCAGCGCGACGGCAGCGAGCACCAGCGGCACGCCGACGAACGTTGCGGGGTCCGACGCCTCCACCCCGAACAGGAAGCTGGCGAGGAGGCGCGTCAATCCCGCCGCGGCCGCCACGCCGACGGCCACCCCTGCCGCGACGAGCCGCACGCCCTGCAGCACGATCATCCGCCAGACGTGGCGCCTCGCGGCGCCGAGGGCGAGCCGCACCCCGATCTCGCGCGTCCGCTGCTCCACCGAGTACGTCATCAATCCGTAGACGCCGATGGCGGCCAGGAGCAGCGCCGCGGCGCCGAACACGGTCATCAGGAGCGTGTTGAAGCGCTGTCTCGCCGTCGACCGCGAGACCACCTCGTCCATGGTCCTGACGTCCGACACCGGCAGCCCCGTGGCCAGGCGGAGCTCTTCCTGGACCGCCGCGCTGAGAGCGCGCGGGGCGGTCCGCGTCCGGACGATCCAGCCCATCGGCGCGATCTGCAGGCTGAGGGCGCTGACCGCGTCCGGCAACTGGGCATGCGGCACGTACATACGCGGTTGGGGATCGGCGTTCAATCCGCCGTCGCGCACGTCGGCCACGATGCCGACGATCTGCCGTTCGGGCTCGTCGGCGAACTCCTGCATGACGCCCCGGCCGATGGTGATCCGGGCCGCAAGGGGATCGTCTTCGGGCCAGAAGCGGTCCGCCATCGTCTCGTTGATGACGACCACCGGCGGGGTGCCGCTTCCGTCCCGGTCCGTGAAGACCCGCCCCCGGCGCGTGGGAATCCGGAACACCTCGAAGAAGCCGTCCGATACGGTCGTCCACCCGCCGCCGCCATGGAAAGGCCCGTCGTCGAGCGCCCGCCCCGAGATGACGAACGGCAGCCCGAACCCGCCCTCCAGGGGAACGCAGCACGTCGCGGCGGCGTGCTCGACGCCCGGCAGCGCCCGCAGGCGGTCGACGGCTTCCCGCAGCGCCTGCCCGACACCCGTCCCGGTCGCGAACCGCGGCCCGGTCAGCGACGTCCGCATCGTCAGCACGTTGGTGGCGTCGAAGCCGGGGTCGACGCGGCTCAGAGCGACCGAAGTCCGGATCAGCAGCGCCGAGCCCACCAGCAGGACCAGCGCCAACGCGACCTCGCCGGCCACGAGCACGGACCGCGTCCGGTTCTGGCGGAACCCGGCGCCCGTACGCCCCCCGCCCTCCTTGAGGGTCGCGCCCACATCCGTGCGCGAACCCTGGAGGGCCGGGATCAGGCCAAACAGCACGCCCGTCCCGAGCGAGACCGCGAGCGCGAAGAGCATCACGCGCCAGTCCGCCGCCACCGCCACCCCGTCGGCTCCCAGGCGGGGCAGCCCGACGGTGCTGACCGAGAGCAGTGCCCGGATGCCGACGACGCCCAGCGCCAGGCCGAGCGCGCCGCCGACCGCCGCCAGCACCAAACTCTCGGTCAGCAGTTGGCGGACAATCCGTCCCCGTCCGGCCCCGATCGCCGTGCGCAGCGCGATCTCCCGCTTGCGCCCGAGCGCGCGCACGAGCTGCAGGTTGGCCACGTTGGCGCACGCGATCAGCAACACCAGGCCGACCGCCCCGAGCAGCACGAGGAGCAGACCGCGGGCGTTGCGGACCAGCTCCTCGCGGATCGGCACGGCGCCGAAGACCGCACCGTCCGGCAGCACCTCGGGGAACCGCTCGCGGTAGAACTCGGTCGAGCCTTCCAGCACTGCCTGCGCCTGTGCGAGGGAGACGCCCGGTCTCAGCCGACCGGCGACGATGAAGTAGTGGCCCTGATCCGTAGCGTTCGGGTCGAGCTGGAACGGCGTCCAGACGTCCGGGGTGTCGCCGAAGTCCCGGAAGTCGAAGCGGTCGCCCACGACGCCGACGACCACGTGCAGATCGCCGCTCAGCGAGAGACCGCGGCCGATGACCTCGGGATCGCGGTCGAAGCGTCGTTCCCAGACGCGCTCGCTGATGAGCGCCACCCGCGGTCCGTTGGGCAGATCCTCGTCCACCGCGAAGGCGCGTCCGTGCACGATCGGGGCACCGAAGAGCCGGAAGTAGGCGGCGGATACCTGGGCCCAGCGGAGCTGCTCGGGAGTGTCCCCGCCGGTGTCGTTGATGCGGCCGGTGCGGAAGGCCGCGACGTCGTCGAGCACCTCGCTCTGCGTGCGCCACCAGGCGAACTTCGCCGGCGACCCGCCCTGGTTGCGACCCTCCGGCGCAACTGCCTGGAGCCAGACGATCCGGTCCGGATCGGGGAACGGCGCCGGCTTCAGCAGCACGGCGTTGACGACCGAGAAGACAGCCGTCGTCGCTCCGATGCCGAGGGCCAGCGCGGCGATGGCGGCCAGCGTGAAGCCGGGACCGCGAAGAAGCGAGCGGACGGTGTGCCGGAGGTCCTGCAGGAGTGTGTCCATGACTGCGCTCGGGCTGCGAATCGTGTCTGGCAGGAGGTGGTTCCGCCCCACCTCGGGCTGGGGGGCTGCGGCGCTGCCGTACGCGATAGGACGGTTCCGCTGCGCTCCGGGTTCTCGCAGCCTGCGCGCAGGGCGCGGAACGGCAACGGCGAGTGGGTGGTCCCGAAGGAACTCACGCGGCCCGCGCGGCGTGACGTGCGCTCGTCCGTCCCGTTTCCCGTCCCGGTGGCGGGGCGACCGCAAGTCCTGCCGCGACCGAAGCGGCGCCGGTCGGCACCGCTGATGCCGCGGCCCGCAGGCGCCGGCGGCACACGCAAGGGCCGGCAGATGCGCTACTCGTTCGGGTCGCCGTGCAGCGCGACGAGACGTGCGCGCTCGGCGTCGGTAAGGGGGAGGAAGCCGGTCTCGTCCGACTCGGCGGCGAGGGGCTGGCAGGGGCCGCACATCAGCGTATCCGCCAGCTCGTTGTGGAGCAGGCCCAGCGCGTGGCCCAGCTCGTGGGCCACCACGTGGCGCGTCACCATCGCGTCGTTCCGGTCCGGACCCCGGACTCGCCGGATGACGACGAGGTGGCGCGGCGGGTCCACGCGGGGGAGCGGCCAGGTGTAGGACAGGATGTCCTGGCGGGAGAGCAGGAGGACGACATCGGCGGCGAGTCGGGTGAGCTCCGGCGGCGCGTCCGGTTCCGCCTCGCCGCCCGGCAGGCGGACGGCGCGTTGCGCCACGCCGCGCGCATAGTTCTCCAGGACGCGCGCAACCGGCGAGGCCACGACGACGCGCGGCCCGCCGAGGCGGGTCGCGACGCCGAGCTCCGCCAGCCGGGCGTTCCAGAACGCGAGGGCCTCGCGCGCCGGGTCGAGCCGATCGTCATCCGCCGATGGCGCCAGCACGAGCACCGATCGCTCGGCAGCGGCGACATCGATACCGGGCAACAACAGGGCGGCGATCGTGGCGGTGATTCCAGCTACGAGCCGCACGGAACGATCTCGTGTCGGAACGCGCACCGCCCCAGGTCCGCCCGCGCGCGTGCGAGGCAAATCACGCGCGCTTCCGCCGCAGCAGGATGATCCAGTGCGGGCACTTCGCGGTGTCGGCATAAAGCCGCTCGCAGTCGTCGCACCGGACGCACTCGGTCATGTCGATGCGGGGGCCCTGGATGGCGCCCCACTCGCATGCTTTCTCGCAGATCTTGCACGTGTCGCACTCCGACCAGCGCTTGATGCCGAAGATGGTGAGCTTCGAGAGCAGTCCCAGCGCGGCGCCGACCGGGCAGAGGAAGCGGCAGTAGAGGTTGCGTACGAAGACGGTCGCCACGAGCAGGGCACCGAGGGCGATCCAGAGGCCCGGCGTCGCGCGCAGCGTGAACATCCAGAATGGTTCTACGTAGCGGTAGGCCGTGATGTCCGACGTGGCGAGGAAGTAGAGCAGTACGGCGGCAAGCAGGAAGTACTTGATGCGCACGGCGCGGCGCTCGAGCCACGGCGGCACCTCGACCTGCAGCCGGGTCGGCACGACGCGATCGAGGAGCTGCGTGAGCGCCCCGTAGGCGCAGATGCGCCCGCAGTACAGGCGCCCCCAGAGGACCGTCGAGACCACCGTGAAGCCGGCGAACAGGTACCAGGCCAGGCTGTAGCGGAAGACCGGCAGGTTGCCGGTCGACGCGCTGTACAGGTTCACCACGGAGATGAGCTGACTCTTGTAGAACCCGAGGTAGGCCACGGCGACCACGAGCGTCACGTACTTCAGGGGGACGCTCTTGCGGTGGAAGCTGACGAGCGCCAGCGTCGCGAACGCCGCGAACAGCCCGAGGTCGAGCCCCTGGTCTCGGAGCAGCATGCCCCAGGTCTCGGCTTCCTCCTCGTCCTCGAAGTCCCAGAAGTCGTCCGCCGGCAACTCGTCCGCCGGCTGGATCCCGCTCGCGACGCCGAACCCGGCCGCGGGCTCCGCGCCCGACACGGCCCCGATCCGGACGATCGCTACGAACGCGATCAGGAGGGCCAGCGCGAGCCGCGTCACCGGGAAGCTCCGGGGGGCCTGAGGAATGCCCGAGCGATGCGCCGCGCGCTGTTCTTCACCGCCCGGGTGGCGCTGCCCACGGTCAGGGTGGCGG
>JAPOYG010000620.1 GCA_026706755.1 Acidobacteriota bacterium | reverse complement strand
TGGGCGAGCACGTCGCGGTAGAGCGGATTGAGCTTGGGGTCGTAGACGTCGGGGCTGAGGACGCCCTCCTTGAGGTTATCGAGGTTGTGTGCCCGGTCGTGATCAGTGGCCGACGCCGGCGTGGATCGCCGGCTGAACGGGGCTGAAGCGCGTAGGAGGGGCACATAACCGTGGGCTCGCCGGCACAGGATGATCGCCGAGCGCCGAGAGCGCGTGGAGGTTGTCCATGCTGGAACGAGGTGCTGCGCTGGCACCGGGAAGGCGCGGATGCAGATCGCAGAATCCTCGCTCTCGCGACCTACCTCGGCCACACCGGGGTCGCTCACACCTACTGGTACTGCACCGCCGTCCCCGAGTTGCTCGCAAGCACCGGACAGCGTCTCGAACGCTTCGCCCGCCGAGCGTCGGAGCGCCCGTCATGACCTCAGTCGAGCGGGCGTTCCCCGCACTCCTCCATGAGTTCTTTCACCGGCGCCTCATCGCGCAACGGGGCGCCAGCACGCACACGATCGCCAGCTACCGCGACACCTTCACGTTGTTCCTCGGGTACGCCACACAGCGCACCGGACGCACCCCCTCAGCCCTGACCCTCTCGGATCTTGATGCGCCCGTGATGGGACGCACGGCGTCGTCCCCGGTCAGGACGGCCGTGACGAGGGCGTCGCCCGTGGGTGCGCGGAACGGCACCCGGACCGACGGCCGGACCGGCGGGTCAGACACGCCGACACCGCGGGGCGGGACCCCGGACGGGACGCCTCATGGGGAGCGAAGTGTACGGAGACGAACCCACGCAGGGGACGAGCGGGGAGAGAGGCGGAGAAAGGCTCCGCAAGAGGCGGGAGGAGCTCCGCGAGAGCCTCGGGCGGCGCCGGGCACGCCCGTAAGTGGTTGTATCCCAACGGGTTACGGGGGGATCCGTGCGTTTTGGCAGGGTCGGCGCCATAAAGTCCTTTGGTGTCAGAGGGTTGGGCGCTGCCGTACTTACCCGGATAGGGGACCAAGTTACTGACAGGCAGGCGTACGGGGTGGAGGGCGCGGCCGCTCCGGACCGGACGCGGAAGTCGTGTCGGCACAACGACTTAGAGAGGGCGGAAAACGTCGGGCGGAGGGCCGGATCACAAAACGTCGCAGATCTGCGAAATCCGTGCAAGTCGTTGACTGCGTGGGGCCTGACCGCGGCAAAAAAGTTTCCCAAAAGTGGGCACGGGTCCGGGAGCCCCCCGGAGGGGCCAGCGAAGGCCCCTCCGGAGACCCTCGGAGAGGGTCCCGGATCAGCGCTCCGGACGGCGGGAGTCGCCCGGCGTCGAGACCGGAGGAGCCGCCGGCCGGGCACCGATGGGAGGCAGGGAGCCCCGGGTGTCGGCAGGCTTCGGAGCGGCCGGGGCGCGGTAGGCCGCAAGCTCGGCGTCCAGGCGCTCGTCCCGGGCCTTGACCGCCCGGCCGACCCAGCCCGAGGCCGCATTGGCGGCCCGCTTCGCGTCGAGCGTCGACGCGCCCCGGGGGTGCGGCCCTCCGGGCCACAGGCGCTTGAACTGCTGGCGCGTGAACTCGCGGCCGACGTCCTCCTCGGCCCGGGCCGCGGAGGCGGGACACGACCGCCGTCCGGCAAGCTCGGACGCCACGCGCCGGGCGTCCGGGCGATCGAGCCGGCCGCGCTGGCCGGCCGCCAGGCTCACGGCGGCCAGGACCGCCGAATGGTGCTGCTGCAGCCGGACCGTGGACACCGCCGGATCGACCGCGGCGGCCGGGACCACGACCGAGTCCCGGGCCGGCCCGCTCTGCTCGCGCACGGGACGCTCGTCGGGAACGTAGCGCGCGCGCTGGGCCCCCGGATCGACCACCACGGTGACGCCGACCTCCCGGATCGCCGGCAGGACGTCGTCCTCGAGCCGCTCGCACGCGTGCTCGCGCACCTCGCGCGCCCGGCGGGCCTCCTGGCCGATGTCGTCCGCCAGGACCTGGATGGCCGTGGCGCCGGCCGAGGCCATGCGGGCAGCGAAGATGTCGAGCTGCCCGGAGCCGGCCGGATAGCCCGGCTCGCCGGGCGGGACGACGGGAATCTCCATGACCCGAGCCTCCATCCGGGCGACGAAGTGCTGCGCCTCGCGGGAGAAGACCTCGCTGCGCTGCTGCTGAAGCTCCGGCGGGCCCGGCGCGCGTCCTCCGCGTCGGCGCGGTAGATGGCGGCACGGGCCGCCGCCAGGTCCTCGGGATACGGCTGGTCCCGGAACACGGTCGGGAGAGCGAGGGCGACCGAGTGGAAGAGCTCCTCGCGGGACTCCGCGGAGAGGGCCGCGGTGTCCAAGGACGGGCAGGTCGTCGGCGACCGCCTCGGACACCGTCCGCGCCCGCGGGTTGTAGCCCGGGGCGGCGTACGAGGACGGGACGTCCAGGTGGGGGCCGGCGGGCTCGGCCCCGGCCGGCGACCGGCCGCCGGAAGCCGGAGCGGCGTAGGAGAACTGCGGCGTCTCGATGTCGGAGCGGAAGCGCACCGGTCCGTGCCGCTGTCCTTCTGCACCTCGCGCGGGTCGGCAGCCAGGAAGCCGCGGTACGTGGCGTCGCAGCCCCGCGGGATCGACCCCGGGATCGTCGGCAGCTCCTCCGGTCCCGACTCCGGCATCGGCCGGGAGTCCGAGATCAGCAGCAGGTCGTCGGCGACGATCGTGCGGTCGATGTGCGTCTCGCCCGGCCGGGGCTCGTAGATCTTCTTGTCCACGCTCCCGATGACGGCGATCATCGTGCCCTTCCCGGCTCCCTCGAGCCGGGTGATGAGCTTCGGCGAGAAGACGAGCACGTCGACCCACTCGGTCATCTCGTCCCGCTCCTCGGCCGCGACGTCGGCTCCCGCCATCGAGACGCCGATCCGGGCGGTCAGCATGTCGCCGCCGTGATCGCGCTCGCGCCGCCTGGGTGCCGCGGCGAGCCAGCCGCGGTACGTCGCGTCGCACCCCCGGGTGCTCAGTGCGCTGGCCATCGATCTTCTCTCCTTGCGGGATCCGCTGGTCCGCTCCTGCGGCCTGCGCTCCGGGCCCGCTGTCCCGGCCGGCCGCCGTGGTTCCCGCGGGCGCGCGCCTCCTTCCGGACGCTGCGTCCCCGGGCGGCCGGAGTGTAGTCACCCGCGGTCGCGTTTCCCCGCTCTCCGAGCGGCGTTTCGGGATCCGGTTCCGCCGTTCCGGCGCCCGCTCTCTCTCCTCCTCTTGGGCTGGCCCTGCCGCTCCGCTACGCTTTCCTCCCGGGAGGTCAGCAACAGTGGACTCCGCCGAATCGCTGTCGGTCCAGGGCCTGTCGCCCCGCTCCCCGGCGGCTTTCTACAAGGCCGATGCCGAGCACCTTCCCGGCCGGCCCTACGTCCGCGAGCAGCATCCGGTCCTGGCCGCCGAGGCTACGCGGTACTCCGCGCTGCTCTACTTCCTCCGCCACCACGCCGGCGACGCGTCGAGCGTCGTGGTGAACATGCCGGAGCTCATCGACGCCCTCAACCGTTCTCCCCGCTGGATCCGGCGGGGCTTCCACACGCTGGCCGCGTGCGGCCTGGTCTACTCGGTGCCGACCCGGCCGGAGGACGGCGTCGACCGCCGGCGGTACCGCTACCGCCTCTGCCTGCGGGACGGCACCGGCGTGCCCGACGACGAGCGCGCGCTCGCCCTCGCCGAGGTGGCGCTGACCGAGGACGAGGAGGCCGACTTCCCGGCCGACGCCGCGTGGACCCGCACCGGCCGCCGGCCGCACTCGGCTCCGGCCGACCCGGAGCCCCCTGACGGCGCCGGCGCCCCCGCGGCCTCCGCGCCCGCGACCGCCGGCCCCGGCGCGGCTGTCGCGGCCGCCGTCCGGGCGACGGGGTCCCGCGCTGCTCCCCTTTCCACTCGACAGGAGCTCTCCGGCCGGGCGGCCGAGGCCGCCGC
This sequence comes from Acidobacteriota bacterium, assembly GCA_026706755.1. Classification (GTDB taxonomy): domain Bacteria; phylum Acidobacteriota; class Vicinamibacteria; order Vicinamibacterales; family UBA8438; genus JAGWAJ01. The sequence goes on along the minus strand of JAPOYG010000620.1, from coordinate 851 downwards.
GGTCATCGCCGGCGACTTCGACCGCACCGCGCGGGACCGCCTGGTCGTCACCGACCCGAGGCTCGACCTCCAGCGGCCGCTCAAGGGCACCCATCCCGACTTCTGCGCCCGGGACGAGGACCTGGTCGACGACACCGTCGCGGCCGTCCAGGCGCGGCTGGGCGAGCTGCGCACGGTCCCCGTCGCCAACGTGGAGGGCGAGATCGTCGAGCGCGCCGCGGACTACCGGGACCGCGAGGCCGCCCGCTGCGCGATCGTCCACCGCCTGGGGCCCGAAGCCGACCTCGACACGACGGACATCATCGAGATCGACATCGAGAAGGAGATGCCGGACTTCGTCCCGCCGTGGGCTCCGGACTTCGTGCCCGGCCGTTCCGGCTGGATCTACTCGGGGGGCTGCTGGCATGCGCCCCGGCCGGTCTGCGGCTGCTTCGTCAAGGGCTTCGTGCGCGACCGTCTGGCGGACCTGACGGCCCGGTCGGCGCCCGCCGGGGCCCCGTCCGTCTGAGGCTCCCTCGCTCCGCCGGGTCTCCGGGGTCTCTTTCCACAGGTGTGGACAAACCTGTGGAAACTCTGTGGACAACCTGTGCGTGATCGGCCCATACTGGGTCGTCCGGCTTGCGGCGTTCTCCCGGCCGCCGCACCCCGTTCCTGCTGCACCGATCCCGGTGTCGCGCCCTGTCGGCCGGGCCGCCTCCTGGTGGGTGGCATGTCGCTTTCGCCTCCGCTTTCGCGTCGGTCCGTGCCTGCCGTGTCCGGGCTCCACCCGGCGCCCCTCTTCGAGGCCCCGCCCCGTCCCGAGTACGTCTACGGTCTCGTGCGCCGGCCGCTGGCGCTCGGCCCGGCCGACC
>JAPOYG010000067.1 GCA_026706755.1 Acidobacteriota bacterium | reverse complement strand
ACCGTGAACGCGGGGGTGCGGCCGGGCGTCGTCAGCCTGCCCAAGGGGCTGTGGCAGAAGAGCACGCTGAACGGCTCGACCGCCAACGCGCTCGTGCCCGACACGCTGACCGACCTCGGCGGCGGCGCCTGCTTCAACGACGCCCGGGTCGAGGTGACGCGCATCGTCACGGCGGGCCTCGAAGGCCAGAGCATCGCCCTCTGGACGGGCGGCGATCCGCCGGTCCGGCTACACTAGGCCGACCATGGATTCCTGCGACGATCCCCCGGCGGAGACGCCCGGTTCCGGCGGCAGCGGGCGCCTCGTCCAGTGCGCCAAGCTCGGGAAGAAGCTCCCGGCGCTCGACGAACCGCCGTGGCCCGGCGAGCTGGGTCGGCGCATCTTCGAGAGCGTCTCGCGCGAGGCATGGCAGCTCTGGGAAGAACGGATGAAGATGATCCTCAACGAGTACCGGCTGATGCCCTGGCAGAAGGAGGCGCAGAAGCTGGTCGCCACGCAGATGGAGGATTTCTTCTTCGGCGAGGGCGCGGCGCTCCCTCCGGACTACGTCCCTCCGCAGGCCAAGCAGTAGCCCTCAGCGCCCGATGACGGACTCCGCGGGCGCATCCCCTTCGGACGCGGCGGATCGAGGACGGATCGCGATGGTCGGTCGGATGTCAAAGCGCAGGCAGTCGTGCGCACGCCGCAGCGCAGCCACCGCCGCGGCGGGTCGGCGGGCGCGCGCGAAGAGAAAGCCCAGGTAGCTCCCGCCTTCCGGCGGCGGCGCGATCGGTTGGCCGACCGCGGCCGTGATGACGACGTCCTCGACGCCCCGCACGCTGCGGGCGGCGCCGACCCCCGCGACTCCCTCGTAGCGTCCCTGCCGCGGGACGGGGATCATCATGACCCCCGACGCGCCGGGGACCCGCCGCCAGCCGCCAACGTCCCGGCCGAGCGCGTGCAGCAGCAGGAGCTCCTCCAGCGGTCGCGCCGCGGGGCCTCGGCCGTCGTGGAAGCGCAGGGCCCGGGCGCAGAGCCCGCCGATCGGCCGGGCGGCGATGTCGATGACGAAGACGCCGCGGGCGTTCAGTCGGCACTCGGCGTGCACCGGACCGTGCGTCAGACCCAGGGCAGCGGCGGCCGACGTCACCTGCTCGACGACGCGCTGCTCGTCGGGCCGGTCCAGCGCGGCCGGGGTCACGTAGATCGACTCCTCGAAATGCGGACCTTCGAGCGGATCCGGCTTGTCGAAGATCGCCAGGGTGCGAAACCGGCCCGCGGTGACGACGCCCTCGACCGCCACCTCCCGCCCGTCGATGTACTCCTCGATCAGGATGACGTCGTTGGCGGGGTCGCGGAGGGCGCGCACCTCCGGCGCCTCGAGCAGCCGGCAGAGGCGCGCCGCGGCACGCCCGGCGGCGTCCGGCGTGTCGGCCCGCATGACCCCCCGGCTCGCCGACATCGCCAGCGGCTTCACCACGCAGGGCAGCCCGACCCGGTCGGCAGGCCGGACCGCGCCAGCCGGACCGACCGCGCCAGCCGGACGGACCGCGTCCCCCGGACCGACCGCGTCCGCCGGACCGACCGCGACCGCATCCCGGGCCGCATCCGCGTCCCGCGGAATCACGCGGAAGCGGGGACAGGGAAGGCCGGCCGCGCGCAGCCGCTCGCGGGTCCGCAGCTTGTTCGCCGCCGCGCGCGCCGCGAGCGGCGGGTGGCCCGGCAGGTCGAGCGCCTCGGCGGCCAGCGAGGCGATCACCGCCGGGCGATCGCCCGCGGCGACCACGCCGTCGAAGGGACGGTCGGCCGCCGCCTCCCGGATGGCGCGGACCGCCTCCCGCTCCTCGTGGAACCGTACCGGGATGGCCGCGTCGCGCCAGGGATCGTCGAGAACGTGGCAGCGATCCGACGCGATGGCAAGGTCGACCGCGAGCCGCTCGGCCGCGGCTGCGAACGCGCGCGTCTGATAGCCGGTGGTCGTGGTGACGAGCAGTATCCGCGGCATAATCCGGTACGCTGGCGGCGCAGCCTCCTAGACCGGAGCCGCCGGCTCCGGCGCGGGCTCCGCTCAGCAGTACCACGGCTCGTCCAGGTACGGCACCTCCGAGCGCCGGCGCCGCGGGCCGGCCGGCTTCCGCGGCGGTGGCCCGGGCCGATGCCGATGGGCGAGGCGCCACACATCCCGGAACACCTCGCGGCGGCCGGCAGTCCGGTGGCGCGCCGCCAGCCGGCCGATCCGCTCCGCGAGCCGGTCCATCTCGGGGTCGGGGTGGCGCCAGGGGTGTACCAGCCGCGCCGCATCGTAGGGGTCGAGATACGGCCCCAGCTCGTCGCCGAGCAGGTGCGACCCCGCGGGCACGAGCAGCCGGATGGCGAGCTGCACCGGGGCGACGTGGTCGATCAGCCCCAGCCGCGCAATCTCCGCCAGCAGGTCGCAATACCCCTCGCGCGTCGTCCACGGCGTGAAGGCGACGAAGGTAGGCGCAAGCGCGATGCCGGCGGCGCGGCAGAGCGCGACCGCCCGCTCCGTGTCCCGCCCGGTGTGCCCCTTGTCCAGACGCGCCAGGATGCGGTCGTCGAACGACTCGAACGCGCTGGTGACGAGAAGGCACCCCGTGTCGCGCAGGCGCGGCAGGGCCGCGGCGTGTCGCAGGAGGTGCTCGACCTTGATGGTCACGTCGTAGGTGATTCCCGGGCAGGCCCGCGCCACGCCCTCGGCGACCCGCAGGGCATGGCCGGGGGCATTGAAGAAGTCGGGATCGCCGAAGGTGACGTGCTCGGCTCCGGCGCGGACCTGCGCCTCCACGTCGGCGACGACCACGTCCACGGGCACGAGCCGGAGCTGACCCTGGTAGACGGGCACGACCGGGCAGTGCCGGCAGTGGTGGCGGCAGCCGCGGCTGGCCTCGGTGTACCCGGTGACGCGCCGGACCGAGCCGCGGCAGAGCGCCGCGTAGCGGCCGAGCGGAGGCAGCCCCGTCCTGAGCGGCGGGACGAAGCGCAGGCGCGGTGGCCGGCCGGGGGCGGGGGAACGCGCCGGGAGAGCGCCCCTCGAAGCGCGGCGGGGGTCGAGCGCGAGACCCACCAGGTCGGCCTCGAACTCGCCGCCCAGGATGTGCCGCACGCCGAGCGAGCGAAGAACGGATGCGTTGGGCGGCGCGTACAGCCCGTAGCAGCAGAGATCGGCGTCCGGGTTCAGCCGCCGGATGCGCCGAATCACCGGCATCGCAAGCCGTGCCGCAGTGTGCATCGGCAGGTGGAGGGCGACGAGATCCGCGCGGGCCACCTCGGGGCGGAAGGGCTCTCGCGACAGGTCCAGGCACGTCACCTCGACGCCGGCCCGCTCGAGCCACGCCGCCGGCGAAGCCAGCGCGAACGGTTGGCGTCCGAGCTCGTAGGTCGAGATGAGCGCCGCCCGCGGCCGGTCGCCGGTCATCGGGGCGCGGCCGGAGCCTGGAGGTCCACCTCGGACTGCGTCGGGGGCGGCGTGGCGAGGCTCACGACGACCAGCGTCGCAATCGAGAGGGCCAGCGCCGGGTAGGCGGTCTGCCAGCCGAAGGGGTACGCGGCGGTGCCGTCGGCGGCGGCGCGGGCGAGGCCGGCGATCTCCCAGCCCAGCGTAGTCACCATGCCCACCAGGATCGACGCAACGCCGCCGGCGCGGGTCGCCCGCTTCCAGATGAGCGCCCCGAGGAGCGCCGGCGTGATGCCCGCCCCGTACATCGTGTAGGCCCAGAGCGCCATCGCCAGGATGGTCGGGAAGAAGCTGCCCGCGACGTAGCCCAGGACGCCGACGCCGACCACCGCCAGGCGCGTGTAGAGCACGAGCTGCCGATCCGTCGCGCCCGGGTTGATGAACCGCTGGTAGACGTCCCGGATCAGGTTCGTGGACGGCGTCAGCAGAAAGCTGTTCGCGGTCGACACGATGATGGCCGCGGCCCCGCAGACCAGGAGCACGCCGAGCACCGGCGGCATCACGTCGGTCGCGACGCGGAGCACGATCTCCTCGGACTGGACGATGCTGAGCCCGGTGACGGCCAGGCTGCCGAAGATCCCGGTCGCCTCGATCAGCGTCTCGACGACGATCGTGCCGCCGATCCAGCCGACCACAGCGAGGCGCGCCGCCCGCTCGTCGCGCGCCGAGAAGAACTTCTGGTACATGTTCGCTTCGCCGAGCAGCAGGAACATGGTCGGCAGGAAGAGTGCGAAGGCCGCCTGCGGCCCGAGGGCGCCGAATACCGACACCTGCTCCGGGCGGAGCGCCGCGAACGACGCCGCCACGCCGCCGCCCTCCCCGATCAGGAAGCCGACGCCGAGCATCACCGCCAGCGTCATCAGCAGGCCGTTGCCCACATCCAGGTAGGCGATCGACAGCATCCCGGCGAGCGCGGTGAACAGGATGCAGACGGCGGCGGTGACGAGCGCGCCGGTGTCCGGATCGACGCCTGCGATGAGACTGAGCAGGCGGCCACCTCCGCGGAACTGGTACGCCGCGATCGTGCCGTAGGCGAGAACGGTCGTGATCGTGCCCAGGATGCGGGCCGCCGGACCGTAGCGCAGCTCCAGGATGTCGGGGACGGTGTACTGCGCGATCCGCCGCACGCGCGGCGCGAGGAAGTAGACGAGGGCGATGCCGGCCCAGGCGCCGGCCGACTGCCAGAGCGCGGGGAACCCCTCCCGGTAGCCCAGGCCGGCCCCGCCGAAGAGGCTTCCCGAGCCGATCCAGGTGGCGAGGAGCGTGAAGACCAGCACGCGCGCCGGGAGCGTGCGGCCCGCGACCAGGAA
>JAPOYG010000606.1:1489-4770 GCA_026706755.1 Acidobacteriota bacterium | reverse complement strand
ATCGTTCGAAGCGCGCACTCTCCAGTGGCTGGCGGCAGGGGCCGCCGCCGGAGGAGGACTTGAGCAATGAGCGCGAACACCACACACGGCCACGTCCGCGAGCACGGGAGCCTTCTCGCACGGGTCGAGAAGCGGACCCTCGTATGGATCGCCGAGCGGCTGCCCCGCGCGGTCAACTCGGATCACCTGAGCATCCTCGGTCTCGGCGGCATGGCGCTCGCGGGCGGCGCGTTCTGGGCGTCGCACTGGTTCGACGGCGCCCTGGTCGTCGTCGTCCTGGCGCTGGCCGTGAACTGGTTCGGCGACAGCCTCGACGGCACGCTCGCCCGGGTGCGCAACCAGCAGCGGCCGATGTACGGCTTCTACGTCGACCACGTCATCGACGTCGCGGGGGCCGTGCTGCTCTTCGGCGGGCTCGGCCTGTCACCGTACATGACCCTCGAGGTGGCGCTGGCGCTGACCGTCGCCTACCTGATGATCTCCGCCGAGGCCTATCTCGCGACCCACGCCCGCGGCGTCTTCCAGATGGCGATGTTCAAGGTCGGACCGACCGAGCTCCGGATCCTGCTGGCCTTCGGCACGCTGTATCTCTACTACAAGCCGAGGGTGGTGCTGGCCGGCTCCGAGTACCTGCTGTTCGACGTCGGGGGCGTCGTGGCCACGGCCGGGATGTGCGGCGCGTTCGTGCTCTCGGCGGTGCGCAACACGCTCGCCCTCTATCGCGCCGAGCCCGTTCCGCGGGCGGATCGGCCGCAGCCGCGCGAGCGACCCACACCGGCCGCCGGCGACTCGACAGCCGACAAGCGTGCGGCCGGCCGCCGGCGGATGCGGCCCCGGGCACTCGTTTCGGCGACGCTCCTGGCGCTGACCGTGGGCGGCATCACCTCGGCCGGCGCGCCCGCGATCGCGGCGGAGCTCCATCCCCGGACGGTGGCCGCCTGGAACGACTACGTCGCGTCCACCGAGCAGAGGATCGCGCGGGAGCTCTCTGCGGGCGGCGGCTTCCTGGTGCAGGACTTCGACCCGGACGCGGAGGCCGGGCGGCGCGCGGTCCTCGACGGCGAGGTGCCCGTGGCCCGCATGCGATCGCGCGGTGCGGCCGGCCGGACCATCGACGTGCCGAAGGGGGCGATCCATCACTGGCGCGGCAGCATCTTCGTTCCCGGCGTCACGCTCGACCACGTGCTCGACGGCGTCCGGAGCCCTCTCCGGCAGGAGGACCTGCAGGAGGACGTCATCGAGTCGCGCGTGCTCGCGCGCGACTCCGACCGCGTTCGCGTCTTCCTCAAGCTCCGCCGGAAGAAGTTCGTGACCGTGCACTTCAACACCGAGCACGAGATGCGCTACGAGCAGCACGGCGTCGGTCGCGCGTCGAGCCGCAGCGTCGCAACGCGGATCGCGGAGCTGGAGGACGCGGGGACCCCGGACGAGCGCGAGAAGCCCGTCGGAGTCGACCGCGGCTTCCTCTGGCGCCTCAATTCCTACTGGCGCTACGAGGAGGTCGCCGGCGGCGTTATCGTCGAGTGCGAGTCGATTACTCTCAGCCGCTCCATCCCGTCGCTCGTGCGCTGGATGGTGAAGCCGCTCATCGAGAGCGCGGCGCGCGAGTCGATGGAGCGCACGCTGACGTCCCTGAAGGAACGGCTGATCGCGGGCGCCGGCGGCGCGGCGGAGACGCGAGTCGCCAGCGCCGGCTCTTCGGGAGGGCGGGCTCAGTGACGGGGGCGCCGCTCGCGGTAGCGGCAGAGTGCCGGCGGCCGCGGGCGCGCCCAGGTCGTCCGCACCCGGACCGACCTTCCTGGGTGCGGATGGAAGTGGACGTGCCCGTCCCGGCTACTCCGGCACCGGGACGTAGGCCAGCCGGTCCCCGCGGTACGACCCCAGCCACAGCTCGTCGCCGATGCGGATCGCGGTCGTCGACGAGATGAAGCCCGGCATCGCGGGGTGGACGAAGACGCGCTCGAACTCGAGGGTCTCCGGATCGATCTCCGCCACGTTGCTCGTCTCCAGCGTGGGCTCGCGCGGATCGGTGATCGAGTTGCCGTCCCTGTCGGTGTGGCCGGCGGCGTAGATGACGGAGCCGTCGAGCGCCATGCGGAGGTTGTCGGGCCGGAAGCCGAGCTGGATGACGTCCTTCCGGACGGGCGTGACGCCGCGCGACAGCCGCGTCAGCTTCTCCTCCGCCCAGCCGGCGATGTAGAGGAGCTCCCCGTCGGCCGACACCTCGATGCCGTTGGCGGCGGTGTCCTCGCTCTCCGGCAGCACCTCCCAGCCGCTATCGGCGTGCCATTCCCAGACGCCGATCCCGGCGTTCGTGGTGGCGAAGCCGCCGCCCGGCAGGGCGACCACGGAGTTGAGCGTCGCGCCCTCGGGCGCCACCGCGCACCCGGTCCAGGTCAGGCTGGGCGGCCCGTCTCCGGCATCGACCTCGAAGAACTCGATCGACTCGCGCGGGCCGTGGTGGACGACGAGCAGCGTGTGGGTGCCGTCGGCTCCCGGATCGAGGTAGAGGCCGTGCAGCCGCGAGATGTCGGGATTGGCAAGGTCGAGTGGGCCGGGGCACTCGGGATAGGAGTCGGCATCAAGCCGCGGCTCGCTCTCCGGCGTCGGGAACAGCACCGTCGCTGTCTTGTCGGCGACGTTGACGAGGTGCAGCCGGCCTCCCTCGCGGGCGCCCGACGCAATGGCCCATTCGGCGCCGGGGAGCACCGCGATGTCTTCGGGGCTGACCATGTCGCAGAGGAACTGCACGTCCCCGACGGGGTCGCAGGGGTGCTCGCCGGTGACCGCGAACTGCGGGATCTCCGGCGCGGCCTCGGCGGCCGGCTCCGGTTCGGGCGCCGGAGCGCCGCACCCTGCCGCCATCATCGCGCCCATCCCGAGTGCTGCCAGCTTCGCCGCGGTCATGACGTCCTCCTCCCGTACTCCAGGGTCGCGACAGCATACCACCGGGTTCGGCCGGGGCTTCGATCCACGACCACTGAACCACCGGCCCATTCAGCCGATCGTCGATCGCGACTACGGCGGCGGTCGTGAACCGCAGCGTGAAGGTGCGAATCGGCTCATCGACCGTCCGGACCGAGGTAGTGGTACCATGCCGCGTCTCAGTCACATCTTCGTTGACCGCAGGTGCTACCTAGTGCTACTGTCGCACGGTAGGCCCGCGTGACCATCAAGTCATCCGTTTCCCTTTCCGACGAGCAGCACGCCTTCGCCAGGGCCCTTGTGGAGACGGGCCGGTATGCGAGCGTCAGCGCCGTACTGCAGCAGGGCCTCGATCT
>JAPOYG010000606.1:0-1371 GCA_026706755.1 Acidobacteriota bacterium | reverse complement strand
ATGGTTGCGGCGAAGCGCCGGTCGCATGGCCCTTCGGCTTGAGTTCTCCGCGGCCGCCGAGCGCGACTTCGCGCTGATCTTCGACCATCTGTTCAACAGCTACCGCGGCTTCGGCGAGGACGCGCCCGCCGCGTTCGATCACGCGGAAGCGCGGGTGATGGAGATCCGCGCGGCCGCCGACCGCATCCTCACGGCACCGCACCGGGGCGAGAAGAGTGACGACGTTCTGCCCGGCCTCCGGTGCCTGACGATCGAGCGGGCAACCTACTGGTTCGACATCGACGAGGAGCGCCGGACGGTCCGGGTCCTGGCGGTGTTCTTCGGCGGGCACGATCAGATCCGCCGGATGCTGACCCGGCTGCTGAACACCTGAGGGCGGCGGCGGTCGTCGGGATCGCCACCCGCTCGACGCCGAAGGTCGAGGAACGCTGGAGACCACGCCGCGAGGGGCGACGCACTGGAGCCGCGAGTCAAAGCCCCGGGCCTGCCGGGGCGCGACGACGCCTCGTTGGATGACATAATGCCGCCGATGCCGCTTCCCCGGTTCACGCGCCGGCAGCTCCTGCGGGGTGCGACGGCCGGGATTGCCACGGTGGCGGCGCGGTCCGGCGCCCATCCCGCGCGCGAGGCCGGCACCGTCCTGCACGCGATGACGCAACCTGCGGGCGATATCGGACCCTACGCCGACGGCGTGCTGCCGCCGGGCGTCCGCTCGCGCTTCGTCGCGAACGTGAACGGCCTGCGGATGCACGTGCTGGAGGCCGGGTCGAGGGCCGAGGCGCGGGCCGGCGTCCTGCTGCTCCACGGCTTCCCGGAACTCGCCTACAGTTGGCGCCGGCTACTGCCCGCTCTCGCCGAGGCGGGCTACCACGTCCTGGCCCCGGACCTGCGGGGCTACGGCCGCACCGAGGGCACGCAAGTGCGCTACGACGACGACCTGCGCCCGTTCCGGATGCTGAACGAGATCCGGGACATGCTGTCGCTGGTGTCCGCCTTCGGCTACCGCGAGGTCCACCTCGCCGGGCACGACTTCGGATCGCTGGTGGCGTCGTGGTGCGCGGTCGCGCGGCCGGACGTCTTCCGCTCCGTCGTCCTGATGAGCGCGCCGTTCGGGGGAACGGCGGCGCTGCCGTTCGATACCGCCGACGCGGTCCCGCCCGCCGCGGACGCCGCCCCGGCCCCTGACATCGATGCCGGGCTCGCCGGCCTCGACCCGCCGCGCTGGCACTACCGGCGTTTCTACGCCACGCGGGAGGCGAACGACGACCTGTGGCGGGCGCCGCAGGGCGTGCACGACTTCCTGCGCGCCTACTACCACATGAAGAGCGGCGACTGGAGCGGCAACCGGCCGGAGCCGCTCCGCGAGTGGTC
>JAPOYG010000065.1 GCA_026706755.1 Acidobacteriota bacterium | reverse complement strand
GCCCCGCGGCCCTGGGCCGCATCCGGGAGCAGGCGCGCGTGCAGGACGCGGCGCGAAAGGGCGGCGGGCGCCTCCACGAGCTGATCGAGCCGGTGGAGCCGGACAAGGGGCTCGCAGCCCTCCCGGAGCCGTCGGACGGCGACCTCTTCTTCGACCTCGAGGGTGACGCCTTCGCCAGCGAGGGCGGCCTGGAGTACCTCTTCGGCATCGCGCACCGGGACGGAAGCTACGAGGCGCGCTGGGCGCTCGACCCGCAGGCCGAGAAGCGCGAGTTCGAGCGCTTCATCGACTCGGTCATGGAACGCTGGGAACGCCATCCGGGATTCCACATCTACCACTACGCCCCCTACGAGACGACGGCGGTCAAGCGCCTGATGAGCCGCTACGCGACCCGCGAGGAGGAGGTCGACAAGCTCCTGCGCGGCCGGGTCTTCGTCGACCTCTACCGCATCGTGCGGCAGGGGCTCCGCGCCTCGGTCGAGAGCTACTCGATCAAGAAGCTGGAACCGTTCTACGGCTTCGCGCGGGACGTGGAGCTCGGAGAGGCGACGCGCTCGCTCATCGACCTCGAGGTGCGGCTCGAGTCCAGGCACGGCGCCGGGGTGCCGGACGAGCTGCGCGCGGAGGTCGAGGGCTACAACCGGGACGACTGCCTCTCGACGCTGCGCCTCGCCGAATGGCTGGTGTCGTGCCGGGCCGAGCTACAGGCCCGAACGGGCGACGTCGTGCCCCGGCCGGCGCTGCGGGACGAGGAACGCGAGCAGGAGCGGGAGTCGGCGGCCGAGGTCAAGGCCGTCTTCGATGCGCTCGTCGCGGGACTTCCCGAGGACGAGAACGACCTCGACGCGGAAGGGCGGGCGCGGCTGCTGCTGGCCCACCTGCTGGAGTTCCACCGGCGGGAAGAGAAGTCAATGTGGTGGGAGTTCTTCCATCGCTGCGGCTTCACGGAAGAGGAGCACGTCCAGGACCGCGCGACGCTCGGTGCGCTGACCTACGTCGGCGAGGCCGGACTGGTGAAGCGTTCCGTGATCCACCGCTATCGGTTCCCGGAGCAGACCCACGAGATCAAGGTGGGCAAGAGCAAGGCCGTGCAGAATCCGGTGACGGTGGAGTCCGAAGAGCAAGGCAAGGGCTACTGCGGCGAGGTCGTTGCGCTCGACGAATCCGATCGGACGGTCGATCTGAAGCGTTCGCGCACTTCTCCCGTCCCCCATCCGAGGGCGCTGGTGCCGCTCGACCGCGTTCCCCCGACCGCGCAACGGGAGAGCGTAATCCGTCTGGCCCGACGAGTCGCAGCGGATGGCTTCTCATCGGACAGCCCGCGCCGTGCGGCATTCGACCTGCTGCTTCGGGTACCACTTCGTCTCGGGGCAGTGGCGCCACCGGGCGCGAAGTCGACGCCCGACGAGACGGCGCAGGCCGGCGCGTCGCCGCGCGTCGCGCTGCCTGCCAGCCTCGTCACGACCACGCGCCGCGGCACGGAATCGCCCCCAGGCGAGACGCCGCTGGACGCGGTGCGGCGAATTGCCCCGCGCCTCGACCGGTCCGTGCTGCCCGTGCAGGGGCCGCCCGGCAGCGGCAAGACGTACACGGGCGCGCGGATGATCCTCGATCTGCTGGCCGATGGAAAGCGGGTAGGAGTGACCGCCAACAGCCACAAGGTGATCTCCAACTTGCTCGACGCCGTGTGCCGCGCCGCGGACGCGTCCGCCCCGGCCGCGACGGCCGTGCGGGGGATCCAGAAGGTGAACGCCGGTGACGGCTGCCCCGACGAGCGCATCCGGCAGGCGGACTCGAACGAGGCCGTGGCGGAGGCGCTGGCGGGCGAGGCGAACCTCGCGGGCGGCACGGCGTGGCTCTGGGCGCGCGAGGAGATGGCCGACACCGTGGACGTGCTCGTCATCGACGAGGCCGGACAGATGAGCCTCGCCAACACGCTCGCGGTCTGCCAGGCGGCGCGCAGCCTGGTGCTCCTCGGCGACCCCCGGCAGCTCGATCAACCGATCCAGGGCGTGCATCCGCCGGGCGCCGACGTCTCCGCCCTCGGACATCTCCTCGGCGAGTCGCCGACGGTCGATCCTTCCCGCGGGGTCTTCCTCGACCGGACGTGGCGCATGCACCCGGACGTGTGCGCCTTCACGAGCGAGCAGTTCTACGAGGGCCGGTTGGGCACGCGCCCGGACCTCGCCCGCCAGGCCGTGCTCGGGCCGGGGCTGCTGGCCGGCCACGGCCTGCGCTACCTGCCGGTCGAGCACTCTGGCCACACCAACGCCTCGGAAGAGGAGGCCGCATACGTCGCGGCTCTGATCCGCGAGCTCCTCGACGCCGGTGCGACCTGGGTCGACAGGAGCGGCGCCCCGCATCCGCTCACGCTGCAGGACATGCTCGTCGTGGCACCCTACAACGCACAGGTCGCAGCGCTCCGGGCGGCGCTGCCGGACGGCGCGCGGGTGGGGACGGTCGACAAGTTCCAGGGCCAGGAGGCGCCGATCGTGCTCTACTCGATGGCCACCTCGTCGGCGGCAGACGCGCCGCGAGGGATGGAGTTCCTCTACAGCCTGCACCGGCTGAACGTGGCCACCTCGCGCGCCCGCTGCGTCGCCGCCATCGTCGCCAGCCCTGCGCTTCTCGCGCCGGACTGCCGCACCCCGGAGCAGATGCGCCTCGCCAACGCCTTCTGCCGCTTCCTGGAGCTCGCGCGACCGGCACCCTGAACGGCACGTGCACCCAAGCTTCGTTGATGCTCTCCGCTAGATCGGATAGAGAAAGTCAGCTTTCTTTACTTGATCGGCAGGCGCCCGCGCAGGTAGTCTGGCTCCGTGCGCCGAATCCCCCAGGAGCAGGTGCGGAGCAGGATGCGAGCCGAGAACCCGTGGTGGGACGGCACGGGGATCCGCGATGACTACGCCCGCATGAAGCGGCGTGCGTACTTCGAGCGATTCCTGCAACTGGCGTCGCAGACCGACGTTCGGCGCGCCGTTGTACTGATGGGTCCGCGTCGCGTCGGCAAGACCGTCCTCCTGCATCATGTAATCGCCCGGCTGCTGGAAGACGGGCTCTACGAGCCTCGAGACATCGGATACGTTTCGCTCGACCAGCCGCTCTACACGCGCCTGTCCATCGAGGAAGTCGCCCAGGGGCTCCAGGGAGCATGTGGCGGCACGCGCATCCCTCGGATGCTATTCGTGGACGAGATCCAGTACCTGGCAGACTGGGAGCGCCACCTCAAGGTGTTCGTCGACTCGCACCCCGATGTGCGTTGCGTGGCGTCCGGCTCGGCCGCGGCCGCATTGCGCCTCAAGAGCGTCGAATCCGGCGCCGGCCGGTTCACCGACTTCCTGCTGCCGCCGCTGACGTTCTACGAGTACCTCGACTTGCAAGACAAGGCCGGAACGGTCGAGTACTACCCCGGCGAACACACCGTAATCGAGCCCGAGAACGTCGCAGAACTGAACGAGCATTTCGTCGACTACATCAACGTCGGCGGCTACCCTGAAGCCGTACTGTCGAGTGCTGTGCGCGCCGACCCGCGCCGCTACATAGGTGCCGACATCGTCGACAAGGTGCTGTTGCGCGACCTGCCGAGCCTGTACGGCATTCAGGACGTACAGGAACTCAACGCGCTGTTCATGACGCTGGCCTACAACACGGCCAATGAGGTGTCCCTGGAAGCTCTGTCGCAGGATTCCGGCGTCACGAAACCGACGCTCAAACGCTACCTGGAATACCTGGAGGCGGCGTTCCTGATCAAGGTGGTTCACCGGATCGACCACAGCGCGCGCAGCTTCCGGCGCGCGACCCGCTTCAAGGTGTACGTCACCACCCCGGCGCTGCGAAGTGCGTTGTTCGGGCCCGTTGCGGCGGATGACGAAGCGATCGGGGCACTGGCGGAGACCGCGGTCTTCGCGCAGTGGTTCCACGCCCGCGTCGACCTGCACTACGCACGGTGGCGCACTGGACGGGTGGATCGCGAAGTCGACATGGTCCACCTCGACAAGCGGCAGAAGCCCGGCTGGTTCCTGGACGTCAAGTGGTCCGACCGACCCGCACGGAAGCCGGATGAGCTTACCGGCCTCGCCGATTTCGCGAGCCGCCACCCTGGCGCCAGGGTGCTTGTCACTACGCGCACCCAGTTGCGCTCGCTACCGCGATGGCCGGGCCCCGGCTCCCTGAGCGCGGTGCCTACCAGCGTCTACTGCTACGCGGTGGGCCGCGACGCAATCCACGATCCCCCCTCCGCGCGGTTCTGGCGGGCGGTCGAGTGACCCGCCCGCAGCAACGCCTCGCGAGTCGGACCGGGCGGCAGCAGCTTCATCTCAGGTAGGGGGGCAGAGCGCCTGCCGCGCGCTCCCACGGCTCGATGCCACCGGGAACGACGCGGAACAGGGGGTGCGCCGCGGGCGACCGGACCCTCCGCAGGCGGGCGGCTCGACCCGGATCCCGGACGCGCAGCTTGGCCAGCAGGTGGGTTCGCTCGAACGCGATCTGCCCGCGCGTCACCGGCACGCGGCAGGCGTCGCAGCCCGCGATCCGGCGGGCAGCGGCACCGTCGATCCCCTCCGCGTCGCCGCCGGCGATCCGGCCGGCATCGAAACGGTAGCCGCGCTCGACCGACTCGGCGTGCAGGCCGTGCAGGTAGGCGGCGATCGCCCGGGCCGGCTCCGGGTGCGCGCGGAAGCGGACGAGCTGCGGATGCTTCCGGTAGCCGCGCGTCCGCGCCGCGAGGACCGCCTGCGCCAGCAGCGCCTCGCGCCAGGCGGCGACGAGGCCGCGGGCGTCCAGGTACCGCGGATGCA
>JAPOYG010000152.1 GCA_026706755.1 Acidobacteriota bacterium | reverse complement strand
GGGCCACGGCCCACATGAGCGCCGTCTGCCCGCGCGAGCCGCGCCGGTCGAGATCCGCCCCGGCCCCGGCGAGCTGGCCGACGACACCCGCGCTCCCGGCCCGCGCCGCCACCATCGCCGGCGTCTCGCCGCTCAGCAGGCCGAGGTCGGGGTCGGCTCCCGCCCCCAGCAGCAGGCCCACCATGGGGCCGCTGCCGTTCTGGCTCGCGGCCCAGAGCGGGGTGGCCCCGAGATCGTTCGCCGCGTCGACCGCGGCGCCCGCCTCCAGGAGCCGCCGCGCGGTGTCGAGGTCGTCGCGGTGGCTTGCCCACAGCAATGCCGTCGACCCGTCGCCTCCGGTGACGCCGACGTCGGCGCCGGCTTCGAGCAACGCTTCGACCGCGGCCGCGTCCCCGCGCCGCGCGGCGTCCATCAGCGCCTGACCGCTCAGCTCGACCGGCGCCGCCGCCGCGGGAACGGGCGCCTCGGCCCCGGGCACGGCCGCCGCCGACAAGCCCGCGACGGCCACGGCCGACAGCGCGGCGACCAGACGCGGCGCGGTGCGCATCCTCATCGATCTCCCTGCATCAAACCCCTGCGACTCCTCGGCTGCCGGCGGCGGGCCTACAGGTCCGCGAGCGTGTCGAGCGGCAGGCGCCCCGTGCTCCCGCCCACCCGGTCGACCGGCACGTCGAGCTTGTCCATCAGCGTGACGAGCAGGTTCGCCTGCGACGGCTCGTTGCCGTAGCGGATGTGCCGCCCGCTCGGCAGCCGCCCCGCGCCCCCCCCGACGAGCAGCAACGGCACGTTGTCGCCCGAGTGGCGCGTGCTGTTGGAGAGGCCGGAGCCGTAGAGGATCGTGGTGTGGTCCAGCAGCGTGCCGTCCCCGTCCGGCGTCGCGCGCAGCTTGTCCACGTAGCTCGCGAACAGCGAGACGTGATAGCGGTTGATCTTCGACATGTGCGCCACGAGCTCGGGCCGGTTGTTGTGGTGCGAGAGCGGATGGTGCGCCTCCGGAACGCCGATCTGCGGGTAGGCCCGCGCGCTCTGCTCCTTGCCGATCATGAACGTGATGACGCGCGTCAGGTCCGACTGGAACGCGAGGAGCTGCAGGTCGAGCATCAGCTCCAGGTGATCCTCGAAGCGCGCCGGCGCGCCCTGCGGCTGGCGAATCTCCGGCAGCTCCAGATCGCTCTGCTCCTCCGCCCGCCGGATGCGGCGCTCGACGTCGCGCACCGACTCCGTGTACTCGTCGAGCTTCAACTGGTCCGTGGGGCCGAGCTCGCGCTTGAGGTCCGCGAGCTTCCCGTTGACGGCGTCGAGCAGGCTCTTGTGCTGGCGCAGCCGCGCCTCGCGGGCCGAGCGCTCCGTGCTGCCGCTGTCGCCGAAGATCGCCTCGAAGACCGCCCGCGGGTTCCACTCCATCGGGAGCGGTTGGGTCGGGCTGCGCCACGAGATCGTGTGCGTGTAGACGCAGCTCAGGTTGCCGGTGCAGGCGCCGGCGTTGTTCGGCCGGTCCATCGCGACCTCGAGTGATGCCACCTGCGTCTCCCGCGCGAAGTGCCGCGCGAGGAGCTGGTCCATCGAGACGTCGCCGATGATCTCGATCTCGTTGCGCCCGCCGCGCGTCATGCCGGTCAGGAACGACCCGGAGGCGCCGGCGTGGATGTAGTTCCAGCTCGAGCGCAGCCCCGACAGCACGATCACCTGGTCCCGGTACGGGGCCAACGGCTCGAGGATCGGCGGCAACTCGAAGCCGGCGCCCTCGGTGGCCGGCGTCCAGTACGGCATCGCCATGCCGTTCGGGACGTAGAACGCCTGGAAGCGGTGGGCCGGCTTGCGCGTCGCGCGCGCGGCCGCGGTGGACGATGCCGGCGCCATGGCGTCCAGCAGCGGCAGGGCCAGTGTCGCGCCGAGCCCCCGGAGCACGGTCCGCCGCGGCAGCGCCTTGTGGATGAAGGTCATCTTGGCCGTCTCCTCAGTCTCATGGTGCCGCGTCCGGCGACTCCGGCGCGGCCCGCATCGTGAACTGCGGGCTGCGGACGATGCCGCGCAGGAGCGCCGACCACCGATAGTCCTCGGCCGCGGCCTCCCGGACGATGTACCGGATGGCGGGCCGATCGTAATGTTCCAGCCGCCTCCCGAGCGCATAGCTCAGCAGCTTCTCGGTCACGGTGCGCGGGAACCGCTCCGGGTCGTCGAGCAGCAGCGCGCGCAGTCCCGGCAGGCCCTCGATGGGCTCGCCGCCGGTGGTCGTCCCGGTGGCGTCGATCGGCCGGCCCTGCGGGTCGACGGAGCGCCAGCCGCCGATCACGTCGAAGTTCTCGAGCGCGAAACCGAGCGGATCGATGACCGCGTGGCAGCTCGCGCACGACGGGTTCCGCCGGTGCTGGGCCAGACGCTCCCGCATCGTCGCCGGCGCCTCGCCGGGCGTCTCCTCGAGGTCGGTGTTGACCCCGGGCGGCGGCGGCGGCACCGGAAGCCCCAGGATGTTGTCCACCAGCCACTTGCCGCGCAGTACGGGCGATGTACGGTCGGGGTACGAAGTCGTTGCCAGCAGGGCCCCGGCCGCCAGCAGCCCGCCCCGGCGCTCGGGGTCCGGGAGCGTCACGCGGCGAAAGCGGTTGCCGTAGATGCCCGCAATGCCGTAGTGCCGCGCCAGCCGCTCGTTGACGAAGGTGTAGTCGGCGTCCAGCAGCGCGCTCACGGGCAGGTCGTCCTCGAGCGTGCTCGCCACGAAGCGCTCGACCTCTTCCTCGAAGGCCTCCAGCAGGCTCTCGTCGTAGTGCGGGTACTGCCGGGGGTCGACGACCACCTCGCCGACGCGGCGCAGGTTGAGCCATTGCGCCGCGAAGTCGCGGACGAGGGCCTCGGTGGCGCGCGGGTCCGCGAGCATCCGCCGCACCTCGGCGTCCAGCACGTCGGGCTCACCGAGGACGCCGGCCTCGGCCAGGTCGAGCAGCCGCTCGTCCGGCACGCTGCTCCAGAGGAAGAACGCGAGGCGCGAGGCGAGCTCGACGTCGCTGAGGCGGTAGGGCGGGGCGCCCGCGTCGAGGTCGACCGGATCCCGGTACACGCGCAGCAGGAAATCGGGGTCGACCAGGATGCGCTCGAGGCCGAACTGGATGCCGGCGTCGAAGCTGCCGCCGTCCGCCCGCCCCGTCTCGAAGAACCCGAGCAGGGCGTCCACCTCGTCGGGTCCGACCGGGCGGCGGAACGCGCGGCGGGCGACCGAGGACAGGATCTCGGCCGCGCACGCCGGTTCCTCGTCGGGGTCGGTCGGACGGCAGGTGAAGATCGCGCGCCGGCTCGGCGTATCGCCCGCCACCGCGTCCGCGGTCCCGAACGGGCCGCCGATCTCCACCGAGCGGACCGCCGCGTAGCCCATGTAGATCTGGTCGTTGGTCAGCACCCGCCCGCGCTGGAGCGGCTGCGGCAACCCCTCGGGCTCCCACTGCTCGCGCACGAACGAGACGCCCACGACGTGCGGCCCCGCCTCCACCGGGACGAGCACCTCCAGGTGCGCGTCGCCGGTCATCTGCATGAACTCTTCCCATTCGACCGCGCCCGCGAAACCCGGCTCGCCGTCGCCCGCGTAGCTCGCCGCGGCAGGGCGGCCCGGGGCGTCGCCGCCAACGGTGAAGCGCTTCACCAGGCGGCCGTCGAGGCGGACGTCGAGCGACTGCGGCCACCCCATCCCCATCAGGTAGTCCTGGTACTGCCGCCGCAGCCGCACCCGGATCAGGTAGTCGCCGTCGACCGGGAAGGTGTAGGGCACGGCCACGCCGCCGCGCGAGCCGAGCGGGAGATCGTCGCTCTGCCGGCCGTCCTGCACGACGTGGATCGACACCTCGAAGGCGTCCATGCCCGGCGCCGGCGGCGGCAGGCCGGTCGCGAGGCGCGTGACGTGACGGGCCACCGACAGGTAGCGCTCGAGGTGCGCCCGGGACACCGTCAGCACGTCCGCGAAGTTGTCGAAGCTGCCGTCGGCGGTCTCGTCGCCGGGCAGGAGCGGCTTGACGTCGACGTCGAGCGCGAACAGATCCCGGATGGCGTTGTTGTACTCGGTGCGGTTGAGCCGATGGACGGCGTTGATGCGGCCCGGATCGGGATCGGCCAGCCACGCCGCGTCGAGCCCGGCCTCGAGCCTGGAGGCGAGGGCCCGGTAGGTCGCCGCATCGGGCCGCTGGCGTCGGGGCGGCGGCATGGATTCCGCGCGCAGCTTCTCGACGACGCGCTCCCAGAGCTCCGGGTCGTCGGCCGGCCGCGTGGGATCGGTCGCGTCCAGGGCGAGGCCCGCCGTGCGCAGCCGCTCGTTGTGGCAACCGACGCAGTAGCGGTCGAGGACCGCCCGCGGGTCGACGGATTCGGCGGACGCGGCCTGCGCCGGCGGAGCGGTCCCGGCCGGAACCGGGGCGGCCGGCGCCGGGGCCGCACCCAGGTGCGCGAGGACGGTCAGCACCAGCCCGCCGCACGGCAGCCGGAACCGCGTGCCGAGCCGCGCCGCCGCAGCGCTCCCCCTCATTGGCGACCTCCCGAGCCGGGACGACCGGAGCGTGCCACCGTGCTCCTGATCCGCCCAGTATAGGCCCATCGCCGCCCCGGCGGCACGTTTTCTTGGCGGCGCTTCCGGCTCCCGACCGCCGACGCTGCGCGGCGAGCGGCGCGCTCGACCGGCCGGCGGCCAGGGCAGGAGCTATCATCGCTGTCAGGGTCGTCCGCGGCGCGTGCGACGAAGCCGATGGGAACCGCAGCGATGGATCGCCCGCGATGGGTCCGTTCGCTGGCCGCCTGCGGGCTGGCGGCCTCGCTGGCCGCGTGTCAGTACCCGGCGTTC
>JAPOYG010000624.1 GCA_026706755.1 Acidobacteriota bacterium | reverse complement strand
CCGCGCCCGGCGCCTGCACCGCCACCGGCCGCATCGCCTGCGACACGCAGGTGCTGGTCGAGTGCCCTCCCACCCGCGCGGAGCTGCCGACGCCGCTCGTCTTCGCGGAGCCCGTGCCGATCGTGCAGGGACAGGCCGGGTGGGACGAGACGCCGCTGACCTGACCGGCGGTGCGCCCCCCGCGGCCGGGATCGAGCCGTGTTCAGAACGCGAAGCCCAGGGCAATCGTGGGTTGCAGGAGCGGGGCGAAGCCGATCCGTGCTTCCGGAGCGATGAAGATGCGGTCCGTGAGAAGCAACCGAACGCCGATGCCGCCGGTCAGATTGAGCCTGCCCTGCACCTCCCATTCGGCTGCATCCGACGGCACCCAGCCCTCCCCGGGCACGTGGACGTAACCGACCGGGATCAGATCGCGGTACTCCGTGAAGCCGAGGCCGAGGACCCCGTACGGGTTGACGCGGCGTCCCGGCCGCAGCTCGTACTCCAGCAGGCCGCGCCCGATTCTGGCGCGGCTCTTGTAGCGACCATCCGGGCCGAACAGATTCGCCCGCACCAGTTCTCCGCCGAGCCGGAAGCGGGGGCCGACCGCGGCCGTTACCGACACGCCCCCAACGAGCGCGTGAGGCGGGATATCGTCCAGGAGGTAGCTGTAGCCCCAGGTTGCGCGCACATCCACGGCGCGCGCCTGTCCGAACCCGTCCTGTACGAACGGGCCGATGACGCCGAGTGCAATGACGAGCGGGAAGGCTGAACGGCGCATGGCGGAGTTCCCTTCCGGAGACTGGCGGCGGCTCGCCGAACCCCTTGCCCGTCCGCGCAGGCCGCGGGCGGGTCTTGTCTCCTCTAACGGTCAGTGCGCCAAGAGAGAGGAAAGGGGCTCACCCGCGAACGCGTAGAGCGCGTTGCCGCCCTCCGGGATGAAGACCTCCGGGATCATCTGCGTGGTGAGGTAGCGGAACGCGCCCCCAGCGCGGCGGGGACGGCGACGAATAGCCGGCCGCCGGCCTCGTAGGTGGTGGGGTAGCCGTGCGCCGCGGCGACGAGGCGCGTCTCCCAGAGGACCTCGCCCGTCTCGATGTCGAAGGCCCGGTAGCGATCGTGGACCACGCGATCTACCCGTCTCCCTCCGGGGGCAGTCACTCCGCCTGCAGTGCCTGGCGGGGATCGGCCCGGGCTGCTCGGCGCGCGGGGAGAAGGGAGGCAGCCAGAGCGGCCGTCACCAGCACCAGGATCGCCGCGGCGAGGGCCAGCGGATCGCGCGGGCTGATGCCTTCGAAGAGCAGCGGCGCCACCCAACGCCCGATCCAGAGTCCGGCGACCGCGCCTGCCGCGATCCCGATCAGGGTCAGGGCGCACCCCCGCGAGAGGACCATTCGCAGGAGGTCCGACGGCTGGGCACCCAGGGCGCGCCGGATGCCGAACTCGAGCTCTCGCTGGCGCACGCCGAACGCGATGATCGCGTAGAGGCCGAGCGCGGCGAGCAGCAGCGCCAGCAGAGCCGCGGCTGCAAACAGTCCGGTCCCAACCGTCCACGAGCGGATCCGCGTCGCGTAGATGGCGGGCAGGCTCTGAACGCGGTCGGCCGGCAGATCCGGAAACAGCTCGGCGAGCGCAGCGAGCACGGGAGGGACGAGTCGGCCTGGGTCTCCTTGCGTACGAACGACCAGCGTGCGCTGCCTGCTGAAACGCTCCGGAATCTCATAGTCCGCCAGCCCCTGCTCCAGCGGCAGGTAGTAATGCGGGATGCGGTCGGTTTCGTGGAGACCGAACTCAAGCGGGGATTCCGCCACGCCGACTACCGTCGTGCAGTCCGAGGTCGACGGTGTCGGAGTCGATGGCCGGGTTGTAGCCTCGCGTCCAACGAACAGACAGCGGCCAACGGCCGTTCTGCCGGGCCACACGATGCCGGCGAACGTCGTGTTGACGACGGCGACCTTCTGCGTCCCCGTGCGGTCCCACCGCGTGAAGCCGCGGCCGTCGCGAATACCCTGGCCCGCAACGCGGAAGTAGTTCGATGTCACGAAGTTCACGAAGGGGCCGTTCATGCGGGGCAGGCGGTCGGCCCCATCAGCGCGCAGCCCGCCCATGGCCCCCACGGTTCCCAGGGGCGTATTCGTTCCCTGCGCTACGTCCAGGACTCCCGGCAGGGAGCGCACGTGGGCTTCCAGCGAGTCGACCACACTCTCATCGAGCGGCGGCGACTCCAGCCCGCGTCCCAGCCACACCGTCAGCAGTCGCTCCTTCGCGTAGCCGATGTCGAGTTGGCGCGCCGCCTCGAACGAGCGGTAGAAGAGAGCTGCACCGTCGAGCAGGACGAGCGACAGCGCGGCCTGGACGACGATCAAGCCGGTACGGACCGGCGCTCCCAGGGCGCGAGCGCCCCGCAAGCCGTCGAGCCGTGCGATCCCCCGGCTCCGCGCCGCGTACACGGCCGGGAACAGTGCAGCCACGAGGGCGACCGCTAGCGCCGCAACGCCGGCGAACGTGATCGCCGTGACGTCCAGCGGCCCGTCGGCCCACCAGAATCGCGGGAGCAGCGTGTCGCGCAGCACTCGTCCCGCGACGGCGGCCAGCGCCAGAGCGGCGGCGCCGGAGAGCGCAGCGAGCACTACGCTCTCGATCACGAGCAGGCGTCCAACGCCCCATCGACCGGCGCCGAGGGCGTGGCGCACGGCCAGTTCGCGTCGTCTCGTGGCGACCCGCAACATCAACAGGTTCGATACGTTCGCGGTTGCGATGAGAAGCACCGCCAGGGCGACACCCCCTACGACCAGCGGCAGCCTCATGTCGTCACCCAGGGCGCCCGGCCCGCGGGCCTTGAGGATCGGACCGAGCACGACGGTCGCTTGTGCGTCCCTCCACCAGGAGTCCTGGTCAGCGCGCGCCCCGCGCAATCCGGCGGTTGCGGCAGCGCCCGCAGCCTCGGCCGTGACACCGGGCGCGAGACGTACGAGTGGGGTCAGGGAGAACCCGGTCCCGGTTCGCTGCCAGCCGTTGCCGCTGGAGCCGGTCGCCGCAATCCGCAGCGGGAGCCAGACATCCGCCGCGCTCGCCTCCGGTCCCGCGAAGCCGCGCGGCATCACCCCGACGATCTCGTACGTGACGTCGTCGAAGCTGACGGTCGAGCCGAGGGCCGGTCTTGCGCCACCGAAGCGGCGCTTCCAGTAGCCGTGGCCGATCGTCGCCACCGGTGGAGCCCCGAGATCGTCGTCCTCGGGCAGGATGGACCGTCCGAGGGCCGGCCGTGCGCCCAGGAGCGCGAAGAGGTTCCCGGTTACCCACGACACCCGGAGCTCGTCGGCGCTCTGGCCGCGGCCGTGGCGGATGGGCCTCGGAGCCGTATAGCCGCCCACCGCGGCGAACCGAGTGGGGTCGGCGCGGAGTAGGCTGAAGTCAGCCCAGTCCATCCGGTCGCTGGCGATGAGAGCGCCCGTGGGCGCCAGCGAGTCCATGCGGAGGTCTCTTTCCTGCACCCACACGCGGTGAATTCCACCCGGTTCCTCGATATGCGGCGGGGCCTGGAGAAACAGCCGGGACAGCAGCCCGAATATCGCCGCATTGAGGCCGATACCGAACGCCAGGGTAAGAACCACCGCGCATGCGTAGCCGCGATGCCGGCGCACGCCGCGGATTGCGTGCCGGAGGTCCTGGAACAGACGTTCCGCCGGTCCCCAACCCCAGGTCTCGCGCGTGATCTCACGGAGCCGGGTGACGTTCCCGAAATCGCGACGTGCCGCGGCGAGAGCCCGCTCGGGAGACAATCCCTCCGCCATGCGCTCTTCCGTTTCCTCGGCCAGGTGGAAGCGGATCTCCTCGTCCAGCTCCGCTTCGCGCCGTCTCCAATGCCGCAGCGACCGTAACCGGGAGCAGATCCTCCGCCACATGACCGGTCCTCCTAGTCCGCGGGCCGCAACACGCGCGCCATGGCGACAGCGAGCTGTTCCCATCGCGACTGCTGGAGGGCGAGCTGCTTGCGGCCCGTAAGGGTGAGCCGGTAGTACCGCGCGCGTTTGCCCTTATCCGATTTCTTCCATTCCGCCGCGATCCAGCCGCGTCCTTCCAGCTTGTGGAGTGCCGGATAGAGCGACCCCGTTTCGATTCGGAGAGCGTCCTCGGACACGTGCCGGACGTATCTGGCGATGGCGTGGCCATGCGAGGGACCGTACACGAGGGTGCGCAGGATGAGGAGATCGAGCGTGCCGTAGAGAAGGTCGACGCGATGGTCGGCTGGTGACATGTTGTGTAGGCACTCTACCCTATATTGAGTAGCATGTCTACACAGCGCTGTGCTGCGAGCTCCGGGAACTCCTTCCGCATCAGGCGCAGCCACCGCATGGCGTCAGGCCCACCGGCGGCGCAGCCGCAGCGACACGAGCGCGATCACGGCGACGGCGAAGACGGCCAGCGCCGCGAGGTTCGGCCAGTACGCCGCCACGACCGCGCCTTTCAGAACGATGGCCCGGAAGGCAGCCAGGAAACAGCCGGCCGGCACGATGAAGGTCACCGCCTGCAGGATCGCGAGCATCCCGGAGATCGCGTCGCTCGCTTCCCGACCGCTGGCAGCCTTCCCCGGTATTCGGGCGGTCGGCTTCCGCATTACCTGTTTCGAGGCCTGCTCGGCGTTCACTCGCGTTGCGGGCCGTGTGGTCGCTGAGCCGCCGTTTCACGGCAAACCGAACACGAACAGGTTGTTCCCCGCGCTCGGCCGCAGCTCCGGCGTCAGCCGAATGAAGCCCGACGCCGTGCCCGCGGTGCCGGTGCTCACCGCCACGTACTGGCGGCCGTCGACGGCGTAGGTGATCGGGAAGCCGGTGACCGGCGAGC
>JAPOYG010000562.1 GCA_026706755.1 Acidobacteriota bacterium | reverse complement strand
CGTCCGCCTCGTGCCCTCCGGCGATCTCGCGCCGCACGCTGTCGAGGACCCCGTTGACGAAACCGGCCGACTGGTCGCCGCTGAAGGTCTTCGCCAGCTCGATGGCCTCGTCGATCACCACCGGCGGCGGCGTGCTCCCGCGCAGCAGCTCGTAGACGGCCATGCGCAGGATCAGCCGGTCCAGCACCGCCATGCGCGAGAGGCGCCAGTTCCGGGCGTGCATGGCAATCAGGGGGTCGATCTCCGGCGCCCGGGCCGCGGTGCCGCGGGCGAGCGCCGAGGCGAACGCCTGCCGGGATTCGGGGGCCGGATGGGCCGTCCAGTACAGCGCGTCGGCATCGGGACCCGGCTTTCCGATGCGCCCGATCTCCCACTGGTACAGGAGCTGGAGCGCCGCCTCGCGGCCCCGGTGGCGCTCCGCCGGATTGAACGCCGGCTCTCCTCCGCTCCTCACACCGCGGCCCCTCCCGCGGCACCGGGGAGCGCGCGCAGCGTGTTGGCGAGCTGAACGGCGGCCATCGCGGCCTCCCAGCCCTTGTTCGACGAGCCCTCGCCGGCCCGAGCCTGCGCCTCCTCCAGCGTGTTGGTGGTCAGCACCCCGAACGAGATCGGCACTCCCGTCTCCTGGGACGCGGCCATGATTCCGTGGGCCACCGCGGAGGCGATGTAGTCGAAGTGCGGCGTCTCGCCGCGAACGACGCACCCGAGACAGACGAGCGCGTCGAAGGCGCCCGACTCCGCGGCCCGGCGCGCCGCCAGCGGCAGCTCGAAGGCGCCCGGGACCGTGATGACGGGGACGGCCTGGCCGGGCTCCGCGCTCGCCCGCGCCAGCGCCGCCAGCGCCCCGTCCCGCAATCCCTCCGTGACCGGCGCGTGGTAGGCGGACATCACGATGGCCAGCCGCAGCGCCGATGCATCATCACGACCCTCGATGCGGGGGCTGTCTCTCATGCGCCCCTGAACGTCGGCCGCCGTTTCTCCAGGAACGCGCGCGTGCCCTCGCGCCAGTCGTCGGTCGCCGCGGCGACGCCGAAGAGCGCGGCCTCGTGCTCGCACCCGCCGGCCAGCGACATCTGCATGCCCTCCCGGACGGCGTCGAGAATCGCCCGCACCGCGACCGGCGCCTGGGACGCCAGCCGTTCGGCCAGCGCCCGCGCCTCCGCGACCAGCTCGGCCGGCGCCACGACACGGTTGACGAGGCCGATGCGCCACGCTTCGGCAGCCGGTATCGGGTCGCCGGTCAGCATCAGCTCCAGCGCCCGCCCGACCCCGACCAGCCGGGGAAGTCGCTGCGTGCCGCCGTAGCCGGGCAGCAGCCCGAGCCCAATCTCCGGCTGACCGATGCGCGCCGTCTCCGCGGCCAGCCGCACCGTGCAGGCCATCGCGATCTCGCAACCCCCGCCCAGCGCATAGCCGTTGATCGCCGCGATGACCGGCTTGCCCATTCGCTCCAGGGCGTCGCACAGGGCCTGGCCGCGCCGCGCGAGCGCCTGCGCGGACACCGGCGACAGCGTGGCCAGCTCCGCGATGTCGGCCCCGGCGATGAAGGCCCGGTCACCCGCGCCGGTGAGGACGACGGCGCGGATCGCATCGTCGGCGGCCAGCGCGTCGACCACCTCCCGGAGCTCCACGACCGTGGCCGCGTTGAGCGCGTTGAGGACCTTGGGACGGTCCACCGTCACGACGGCCACCGCGCCGGCGCGTTCCACGACGAGCTGTTCAGGTGTCATCCGATGTGGTCCGGGGCTCCGAGAACTATAGCGCACGGCCTGGGAGCGACCTGCCCGCGCCGCTCGCCCGGCCGGCGGGGCGGATTACAGCGGGAAGGGATACATCAGCCAGCTCAGCAGGACGGCCGCGCCCACGAAAGCGGCGAACATGCGGGCGCCGAGGCGGAGCTGCTCGGCCGGCTCGTCCCGCATCAGCGCCGCGAAGACGGCCGACACGCAGCCGGCGAAGAGCACCAGGAGCAGGAAGTGGCTGGTCACGGTCAGGGCTTCCGCCCGCGCGCGGTGTCGAGAGCGTCGAGGACGACGAGCACGTTCAGCAGGCCGGCGGTGAGGATGAAGGTGTTGCCGTACTCGTGCGTCGCCGCCACCACCTCCCCCTCCCCGAATCCGGCGAGGCGCGCCAGGAGGTATAGGCCCCCGGCGCCAAGGTCGGCGAGCGCCAGCAGCGTCACGACCGGATCCGCCGGGTCGAGCGGGAACACGCTGCCCTCGAGCCAGAGCCCGACCCCGAACATCAGGGTCAGAACTACGAGAAAGACGGTGCCCTTCCGCACCCGGCCCAGCCACAGGTGCCCCGCCCCCGGCAGCGCCCAGGCAAGCGCGCCGGCGACCGCGACGAGCCCCGGCTCCGCCTCCGGAGGCCGCTTCATGCGTCGAGCCCCTCGCGCGCCGCGCGAGCGGCGATCCACGCTACCGCGAGACCCAGCGGCACGGCCGAGACCGCGCGCACGGCGTTCGGAACCTCGACGGCCACGGTGAGCGCCGTCGGGACCGCGGCGGCGATCAGCAGCCGCCGAAGAGCGCGGATCTCCTCCGGTGTGAAGCGGCGCCCCCGGCGGCCGGGCGCCGGCAGCAGGAGCACGGCCAGGAGCAGCCCGCCCGGCGCCCCGGCGTACAGCCCCGCGCACCGTGCGCAGACCGGCAACTGCGTGTCCCAGAGGTGGAACGAGCGGGCCGCCTGCTGGTGGCAGACGAACCCCCCTGCGACGTACACGCCGCTTGCGGCGCGAAACGCCGCCGACTCCGGTGCCTGGTGCGTCACGGCGTAGGGAGCGGCGACGAGGGCCGCGACCCAGATCGAGGCGGCCACGGCGAGTCCGCCGACGAGAGCCGGGCCGCGCAGGCTCCTACCGCCGCCCACCCCGTCGCAGGCTCCGTGTTCGGCCCCAGCCCCCACCGACCTAGGAGCTTGCGCCGCGGCACTCCACGCTGTCGACGTTCCGCGACGCAAGCTCCTAGAGGGCATCGAAGTGCGTCAGCCTCTTGAACTCCCGAAACCGGTCGCGAATGTCGTCGGCCGCCAGCCGCAGCAGCCGGCCGAGGCCGAAGTCCTCGACCGCGAACGACGCCATCGTGGAGCCGGCGATGACGGCACGCGCCCAGGCGTCGTGCGTCCGCGACGGCACGGTGGCCAGGTAGCCCACGAGGCCTCCGGCGAACGTGTCGCCCGCCCCGGTGGGATCGCGCACGTCGGCGAGAGGCAGCGCCGGCGCCGCGAAGAACTCCTCGCGGCGGGCCGCCAGCACGCCGTGCTCCCCCCGCTTGATGACCACGTGGGACGGGCCCAGCGCCCGGATCGCGCGCGCCGCGCCGACGAGGTTGTCCTCGCCGCTCAACTCCCGCGCCTCCTCGTCGTTGATGATCACCGCGTCGACCCGGGCGAGGACCGCCTTCAACTCGGCCGGCGTACCCTCGATCCAGTAGTTCATCGTATCAAGGGCGACGAACGCGGGGTCGCGCACCTGCTCGAGCACCTCGAGCTGCAGCGCGGGGTGGATGTTGGCGAGGAACACGATGGGGCTCGAGCGGAACCCCTCCGGTATCCGCGGCTCGAACGCCTCGAACACGTTCAGGTGGGTGTAGATCGTCTCGCGCGTGTTGAGATTGGAGCCGTACTCGCCGCGCCAGCGAAAGGTCTCGCCCGGGACGCGCTGCAGTCCCTCGAGGTCGATTCGGCGCCCCTCGAAGACGGACGCCCGCTCGGCATCGAAGTCCTCCCCCACGACGGCGACGAGGCGCACGTCGGTGAAGAAGGACGCTGCGACGCTGAAGAACGTCGCCGCCCCTCCGACCATGCGCGACACCTCGCCGGAAGGTGTGCGCACGGAGTCGAGCGCCACCGAGCCGACGGTCAGAATCGGGTTCGCCGCGCCGCCCCCGATGCTCACGCGAGGTACCTGCCGACGATGGGCCCCAGCCGCCGCCGCGTCTCCTCGGCGACCGCCTCGGGCCGGGTGATGATGGCGGTCGCCAGGGCCGTGGCGCACTCGCAGCCACGCTCGACCGGGAGGCGGTCCACCACCATGCGAATCACGCGCCTCGCCGTCTCGGCATTGTGCTGCAGGGTCTCGATCACCATCTCCACCGACACGTTGTCGTGATCCGGGTGCCAGCAGTCGTAGTCGGTCACGAGGGCCAGGGTGGCGAAGCAGATCTCGGCCTCCCGGGCCAGCTTCGCCTCCTGCAGGTTCGTCATTCCGATGACGTCCATGCCCCAGGAGCGGTAGAGCTTCGACTCGGCCAGCGTCGAGAACTGCGGACCCTCCATGCAGACGTAGGTACCGCCGCGGTGCACGCTCGCCCCGGCCGCCTCCCCCGCCTCGGCCGCGAGCGCGCTGAGGGTGGGGCACACCGGATGCGCGAACGACACGTGCGCTACGAGCCCGTTGCCGAAGAAGGTGCTGACGCGGCCCCGGGTACGGTCGAGAAACTGGTCCGGCACGACGATGTCCTCGGGCCGGTAGCGCTCCTGCAGGCTGCCCACCGCACTCGCCGAGACGATCCACTCGACGCCGAGCGCCTTGAAGCCGTAGATGTTCGCCCGGAAGTTGAGCTCGGTGGGGAGCAGCCGGTGCCCCGCGCCGTGCCGCGCCAGGAACGCGACCCGCCGGCCGTCGAGCCGGCCGAGGACGTAGGGGGCCGAGGGCGGGCCGAACGGTGTCTCGACGACGCGCTCCTCGCGGTCCGTCAAGCCGGCCATCTCGTAGATGCCGCTGCCGCCGATCACGCCGACCTGCACTGGATCCATGGTGGGGAGCCCGCCGCCTAGCGCCGCCAACCCGTCGCAGGCTCCGGGTCGGCCCCAGCCCCCACCGTCCC
>JAPOYG010000504.1 GCA_026706755.1 Acidobacteriota bacterium | reverse complement strand
CGTGTCCAGCATGGTCTGATCCGTAGAGCTCCGTAGAGCGCTGTCCGTGGCGTTGTCCGGGCGGTCTGGGGCTGCCCGCTCACCTTGAAAACTGGACGCGCGGCGTCCGATTTTCCAGGTTGCCGGCCCCGTAGGTTCCCAAGGTCGCTGACCATATCACGCGACCACGTCAGCACCCTCCTTCATCAACAGCTCGCGAAGTATCGAGCGATGGCACTGCTGCTCGTCGGCGCAGTAGCATCCGACGGACAGGTTGGTCCGGTGCGAGAGCGCCGCGAGCAGGGCCAGCAGGTGCCGGCATCCCGGTGCCTTCATCTCCGCCCGGTAGCGCCGCGCGAACTGCCGCCAGGGGATGCTCCCGTCGCGCCCGCCACGCACCAGCTCCCGGCTGGGCGCCAGCTCGGGCAGCCAGGTGTCGTACAGGCTGCCCTTCGGCAGGCCACGCGGCGGGAACCTCACCGTTCCCACACGGACCCCCTCGCCCCTCCGCCGCCGGTCCCCGAATCGGACGATCCGGATGCTCATGCTCGATATCCTCTCCTCGACTCCTGCCGACACGGCACGCGGCCCCCTCGGCCACGGGGTTGACCGCCTCCGGCGACCCGCGCTAGGGTCAGTTGTCTCCTGATGAGGATACGGATATGGCTGAGCGCATGACAAAGAAGGCGACCATCCTCTTCCCCCCTGCGTTGTACAAGGAAATCGAGGACGAGGCGCGTCTCCAGGGACGGTCCGTGGGAGAGCTGGTGCGGGAGGCGGCCATGATCCGCTACGGCGCCGGCGGGGAGTCGGCGCGGATCGAAGCGGTGGAGAGGCTCGTGAGCCTGAACGCCGAAGTGGGTGATCCCGAGCAGCTCGAGGATGAGATCATCCGGGGCGCCATCGACCCGTGAGGGTGTTCGTCGACGCCAACGTCCCGATGTACGCGGCGGGCCGGAGCCATACCTTCAAGGACCCGTCCGCGGACTTCATGATGGCGGTGGGCCGGCGCCTCGTCGACGCGGTGAGCGATGTCGAGGTGCTGCAGGAGATCCTGCACCGGTACCGCGCGGTGGGTCGCGCGAAGGACGGGTCCGTCGTGTTCGACGCGTTCGCCACCGCCGTTCGCCTGTTCCATCCGATCCTGCTCGAGGACCTCTGGGAATGCCGCCGGATTCTCGCACGGCACGAGGCCCTGCGGCCCCGCGACGCCATCCATGTCGCCGTCATGCGTCGCACCGGCATCAGAACCATCGTGAGCTACGACCGGCACTTCGACGAGGTGCCTGGCATCGATCGCGTTACTCCGGATGCTGTGCCATGAGTGGGGCGGAGCACGGGATGTCGGTACCGCGCCGATGACCAGGCGCAGGCTCCCCATCGGCGTTCAGACGTTCCGCGACGTTCGGGAACGGGGCTGCTACTACGTCGACAAGACGGCGTACGTCGAGCGGCTCCTGGGCGAGGGGAAGCACTACTTCCTCTCGCGCCCGCGGCGCTTCGGCAAGAGCCTGCTCCTCGATACGATGCGGGAGCTGTTCGGAGGCAACCGGCCGCTGTTCGAGGGACTCGCCGTCCACGATCGCTGGGACTGGTCCGTACGCCATCCCGTGCTGCGGCTCGACTTCGGCAGCGGGAGCTACCGGCAGGCGGGAGGACTGCACGAGGACGTGATGGCGCAGCTCGACGACGCGGCGGAGACGGCCGGCGTCGAGTCGCGCTACGACTCCGCCCCGGTTCGCTTCCGGCATCTGATCGCCGCGCTCCGCCGGCAGGCCGGACAACCGGTCGTGGTGCTGGTCGACGAGTACGACAAGCCGATCCTGGATGCGCTGGACGCACCGGAGATGGCCCGGGCCAATCGCGACTACCTCGGGGCGCTGTACTCGGCGATCAAGTCGAGCGACGCCCACGTCCGGTTCACGTTCCTGACCGGGGTCAGCAAGTTCTCGAAGGTGAGCCTCTTTTCCGGGCTCAACAACCTCCGCGACATCACGCTCGATCCCCGCTACTCGGCGATCTGCGGCTACACCGAAGCCGACGTCGACACGGTGTTCGGGCCCGAGCTGTTCGACCTGGACCGGCAGGCCATCCGCGACTGGTACAACGGCTACGGCTGGCTGGGCGAGGAGCGCGTCTACAACCCCTACGACATCCTGCTGCTCTTCGACAGCCGCCGCTTCGACGCCTGGTGGTTCGAGACCGGCACCCCGACGTTCCTGGTTCGGACGCTGTACGAGCGGGGCGTCAGCTCCCCCGCGCTCGGCGAGCTGGTTGCCAGCCGCGACCTGCTCTCGGCGTTCGACGTGGGAGCCATCGCCACCGAAGCGCTGCTGTTCCAGACCGGCTATCTGACCATCCGGGACGTGGAGACCCTCGGCGACGAGCAGCTCTACCGCCTCGGCTATCCCAATCGGGAGGTGCGGCAGAGCCTGAACCGCAGCCTGCTGCGCCACCTCGTGCAGGACGCGTCGGCGCAAACGGCCAACGGCGTCCGCCTGTACCGGCTGCTGGAGGCCAACGACGTCACCGGCCTGCGGAAGCTGTTCGAGGCGTTCTTCGCGAGCATTCCCTACGAGTGGTACACGAACAACGACATCGCGCGCTACGAGGGCTACTGCGCGAGCGTGTTCTACTCGTACTTCGCGGCGCTGGGGCTAGACGTCGCGGTGGAGGACCACAGCAGCCACGGTCGCCTGGACATGGCGGTGCGGTTCAACGAGGCCGTCTACCTGTTCGAGTTCAAGGTGGTGGAGACGGCGGGCGAGGGGGCCGCCATGGCGCAGTTGAAGGCGAGGCGCTACGCGGACAAGTATCGCGCATCGGGGCAGCCGATCCACCTCGTCGCCGTCGAGTTCAGCCGGGATGCACGCAACGTGGCGGCCTTCGAGGTCGAGCGCGCGTGATGCCGGCGAAACCGGGGTCGCCTCGCCGTGCACGCCGCGTGACGCCGGCTCGTCCGCCGGGGCGAATCGCGGCCGGCTCGCGTCAATCTTCGTACACCGGGCCGTGGACGGTGCGGTGCGACAGGTACTGCCAGCCGCCGTCGCGGTGCGCATAGACCCGGACGTACCAGAAGCTGAAGGTACGCGGCGGGCTGTCGCCCGCGCCGCTGCGCGCCCGCACGCGCCCCATCGTGATGGCGACGTCGCCGTGGAGCTCGATCTGCTGCGAGTCGACCTCGCGCTGGCTGTAGCGCCCCGCGAGCGACGCCAGCCACGGGTCCCGCTCGTCGACCCCGAGCACGGGGCCGCCGGTGATCCACCCGTCGCCGTGCGTGTAGGTGAAGTCGGGCGCGCAGACGCCGTCCAGGAACGCGACGTCGGCCCGCAGGACCGCCGCCTCGATCTGCCGCTCCAGGGCGAGCACCTCCGCCGCCGCGTCCGAGGCGGCGTGCGTATCGGGAACTTCCTGGGCCGCCGCGGGCGCGGAGCCCAGCGCCAGGGCGATGAGGATGCCCAGCATCCGCACCGCGTGCTTCGCCGCGCGCGCCCGACCGGAGCTCGACACCGCTGCAGCTCTGTCCATGATCGCCTCCTCCGCTCGCTTGCTCCGGCCGCTCCGCGCCCATGGGGCCAAAGGGCGGCGCTCACCCGCTACCGCGTCGCCGCGAAACCGACGATGGGCGACCGCTTCAGGAAGCTGTCCCAGAACGGATTGCCTCGCTCGGACGGCTGCAGCGAGACGTCGACCCAGCGGAAGTCGCTGAAGCCCGCCTCGCGGAAGGCGTTCCGATAGGTGTCCGGCGAGAGATAGAAGTTTCGGAGCTCGAACTGGCGGCCGTCGGCGTTGGTGATCCGGTAGCGGACGGCGTCGCCCTCCGCCGGGGGCGTCGGGCACGTTCTCTCCAGGCCGTACTGCTTCCAGTCGCCGCTGCCCGGATTCCGGACGTCGTCATTCACACCGACGAACCGCCCGCCGGGGCGCAACGCGTCGTGACAGGCCTGGCAGAAACCCCGGAGCTGCTCCCCGGTCCGGGCGTAGCCCAGCAGGTACATCCCGACCACGAGGTCGGCCGGCTCCTCGAGCCGCAACCCGACGACCTCCGCCCGCCGGTACTTGCAGCCGAGCGGATTCCGCCGCTCCGCCTCCTCCGCGCGCCGAAGCATCTCCGCCGAGACGTCGATGCCCGTCACCTCCGACGCTCCCGCCCGCTTCAGCAGGCGCGCGTAGAACCCGTCCCCGCAAGCCATGTCGACCGCCTTCATGCCCGTGACATCGCCGAGGATCCCCAGCAGGGTGTGCTGCTCGACGGCGTCCCGGAACCGCAGCCCCATCGATTCTTCATAGGCGTCGGCGACCTTCTCGTAGTCCTCGATCTGGCTCACGGCGTCTCCTTCGTCCTTTGCGGATCGAGCGCCCGGAAGCTCAAGGCGAGGCGGCGCCAACCGGCTCGGCGGCTTCTCCGGTTCGTCGACACCGGCATCATAGCCCGTGCGGCGTCGCCGGCCGACTCGTCCGCAGCGCACGGGGCGTCGCGGCGCCGGGACGTCGCGGCCCTCGCTCGGTCCGGGCCGATCGCCGGCCCTGGCATCCCCCGCACCCGACCCCCCGCCCGGCCGGGCGACGTGCGGGGGATGTGATTGAATGGTCCCATCATGCGCGGAATCCTCAGATCGCAGATCGCATCGCAGACGGCCCTCGTGCTGGCCATTGGCGCCGTCGTGCTGCTCGGGACGGCGGCCCCGGCAGCGGCCCAGCGGCTGACCGGGACCGAGAACGGCGAGTGGCGCTACCTCGGCGGCGACGCCGGGCACACCCGCTCGTCGGCCCTCGACCAAATCAACGGCGACAACTTCTCCGACCTGGAGGTCGCCTGGATCTGGCGGGGCGACAACTTCGGGCCGAACCTCGACT
>JAPOYG010000005.1 GCA_026706755.1 Acidobacteriota bacterium | reverse complement strand
CGCCGAGGTCGAGCGGCACGCCGATGATGTGGATCGGCGGGCGCATGCTCATCCGGCCGGGACGGCGGCGGCCACGTCGCGGGGCGCGCCGCGGACCGCTTCGGCGGCCGACGCCGCGGCGGCCCGCCCGGCGGCTATGCAGTCGGGGATGCCGACGCCGCGGAAGGCGGAACCGACCAGGTGCAGACGCGGCAGCCGCGCCAGCCGGGCGTCGATGGCGGCCACCGTCTCGAGATGGCCGACCTCGTGCTGCGGATTCGCGTCCGGCCAGCGGTAGACGCGCGCAAGGGTCGGAGCGCCCGTGATGTCGAGCACGCCGGCGAGGTCGCGGTGGACGGCATCGACGAGGTCCTCGTCCGTGCGGGCGAGGACGCGGGGATCGCGGGCGCCGCCCACGAAGCCCCGAAACAGCGCCTCCCCGTCCGGCGAGCGGCCCGGCCACTTGGACGATATCGAAGTGCCGGCCAGGATCGCGAGGCCGCGCGAGACGCGCTCGACCCACGGGACGACGAAGCCGCTGCCACGCATCGGGCGGCCGACGGCGCTCCGCGGATAGGCCAGGGCCACCGTGGCGGACGACGTGTGCCGGATGGAGGCGCCGAGCTGCGCCGCCCGCGCGTCGAGCGGGGCGAGGAGCGCCGCCGCGGCCCGCGCCGGCACGGCCAGGATCACCTGCCCCGCCGCCACGCTCCCGCCGTCGAGCGCCATCCGGAACGGGCGGCTCCCCTCGATCGCCCGAACCGGGCTTCCGCACCGGACCGACGCCGGCGGAAGCCGGCCGGCGACCGCCGTCACGAGTTCGCCCAGCCCGCCCGGCAGCGACCGGAACGGCCCCTCGTCGGGGTCGCCGCGCGCGCGGCGGGCGCGCTGCCGCCGCAGCCCCCGAATGACGCTGCCGGCGGTCCGCTCTGCCTCGACGAGCGTCGGGAACAGTGCGCGGACCGACAGCCGCTCCACCTCGCCGGCGTGGATGCCGGCCAGGAGGGGCTCGGCCAGAAAGTCGACCGCCTCCTGCCCGAAGCGGCGCCGGAAGAACGCCGCGACCGACTCGTCGCCGGCGTCGCGCGCGGGCAGCGTCAGGTCGAGCGCCATGCGCAGCCGTCCCCGCCAGCTCAGCGGTCCGTTGCCGGCGAGCGGCACCGGGCCCGTCGGGATCCCGAGCACCGACCCGCGCGCAAGAGGCCGCAGCCGTCCGCGCCGCAGCACGTATGCCGCGCGCGGCGGCAGGGTCGGGACGAGCCGCGGGCCGAGCCCCACGTCGCGGCAGAGGGCCAGGGCGGCCGGCTTGTGCACGAGCAGCGAGTCGGGGCCGGCGTCGATCGTGAAGCCGCCCACCGACTCGGTCCGGATCATCCCGCCGAGCCGCGGCGCGCCTTCGAAGAGCACGAACGGGACGCGCCGGCGGTGCAGCTCGTGGGCGGCGGCGAGCCCGGTGATCCCGCCGCCCACGACGGCGACCGCCGCCTCGTCCATCGGGGACATCGCAGATCAGAGCCGGTGCGCCATGTGGGCGAGCATCTCGACCTTGTCGACCGGGGTCTCGGGCAGGATGCCGTGTCCCAGGTTGAAGATGTGTCCCGGTCGGTTCGCGGCGCGCCGCAGCACGTCGCTCGCCCCCCCGAGGAGCCGGTCGATCGGCCCCAGCAGCAGCGTGGGGTCCAGGTTGCCCTGAATGGCGCGATCATGGCCGATCCGTTCCCAGGCCTCGTCGAGCGGGATGCGCCAGTCGACGCCGATGACGTCGCCCCCCGCCTCCGCCATCACCTCCAGCAGCGTCGCCGTGCCGGTGCCGAAGTGGAGCACGGGGACGCCGGTGGCCGCCGCGGCTTCGAGGATGCGCCGCGTATGGGGCAGGGCGAACTCCCGGTAGTCTCCCGGCCCGAGCGCTCCGATCCACGAATCGAAAAGCTGCACGGCCTGCGCGCCCGCCTCGACCTGCGCCACCAGGTAGTCGCCGATCGCGGCGGCGAACTTGTCGCACAGCAGGTGCCAGGCCGTCGGCTCGCCGTACATCAGGGCCTTGGTTCGTGCGTAGCTGCGGGACGCGCCGCCTTCGATGGCGTAGGAGGCGAGCGTGAAGGGGGCGCCGGCGAAACCGATCAGCGGCACCCGGCCCTCGAGCTCGCGGCGCAGAATGCGAATGGTCGCGAGCACGTGGCCGAGCGTCTCCCGCGACTCGAGCTGTCGCACCCGGTCGACGTCCGCCGCCGATCGCAGCGGCTCGTGGATCACCGGGCCCTCGCCCTTCGCGAACGTGAAGGGGATGCCCATCGGCTCGAGCGGGAGCAGCAGGTCCGAGAAGAGGATGGCCGCGTCGACCTCCAGGCGGTTCACCGGCTGGAGCGTCACCTCGACCGCCAGCTCGGGATTCCGGCAGATGTCGAGCAGCGTATGGCGCTCGCGCAGGTCGCGGTACTCCGCCATGTAGCGGCCCGCCTGACGCATGAACCAGACGGGTGTGGCGTCGACGGGTTCCCGCCGGCACGCGCGCAGAAAGCGGTCGTTCACGCTGCCGATCGTACTACGGGCGGGCCCGCGGACCCGCGGGCCGGGCCCCGGCCGGAGCCGGGATCCGTGCTAGGATGGCGGGCGGGGCGATGCCGTTTCTCAGGTTTGCACGTGACGCGCGCGGCTACGAGAACACTTACGTGCTGCATGGCTTTCGCGGCGGGGAGCGCGCCGGGCCGCGGCTGCTGTACTGGTTCCGTACGCCGCCGAACGTGAAGGTCGGTCGCCTGCCGCTCGACGAGACGGCGATTCGCGCCATCGAGGAGAGCAACCCCGAGCTGACGTTCGACTGGACGAAGATGCTCCGGGTGAAGCCGAAGGCGCCGCTCGAGCCGCCGTCGGCCCGACCGCCGGCGCGGCGCTCCCGGGCGGGACGCGCGGCGGTGGCCGCGGGACCTGCACCGGCCGGCCGCGCCTCCGGGCCGGTCGAGAACGGGGTGGCCCCGCGTGCGGCGGCCGAGGGAGCCGCGACCGGCGAGCCTGCCGAGAGGGAGGTTACGGGCTTCGACGCCGCGGACATCGATGCGGCGGGAATCGCAGGCTTCGATCCCGGCGAGGCGTCGGAGGCCGAGGACGCCGGCGCCGCGCATCCGGTGGCGGCCCTCGTCGGTGACGACGGTCTCGCCCGGTTGCGGGCGCGCTATGCTGAGTTGCGGGCGCGCGTCGCCGAGAAGCAGGCGACCCCGAGGGCCCGCGAGGCTCTCGAGGCGCGCGTCGAGGCGCTGAATCCGGACGCCTGGCCGGCGGGCGAGGCCGCCGTCACGGCGATCGAGCGCTTCGAGGCGGACGTGGAAGAGTTCCGGAAGGTGCTCGGGCGGCGCTCGCGGCGCCGTTCGACCAGAGCCGGCCGGGGACGCTCGTCCCGATCCGGGACGGGCGCAGGCCGGAGTCGCAGAGAGGACGCGAGCGAGAGAGCGTCCACAGCAGTGGAGGGCTCCCATGAGGGACCGCAGGGTGGCTGAAACGACCCGGCCCGGGCGGCGTGGAGCTTGGGCGGCCGTGGTGCTGGCGTGTGTGTTTGCCTTCGGCGCCCTGGCCGGCGCGCAGGAGCAGCAGCCTCCGCGCCCCGGGATGCCGACCGGAATCGCCCCGAGCGACGATCCGCTGGCCGTGTTCCGTTCCGGGATCACGCTGGTGACGACCGACGTCATCGTGCGCGACGAGAACGACCTGTTCATTCCCGACCTGACGCAGGACGACTTCACCATCCTGGAGGACGGGATTCCGCAGGAAGTGGCGTCGCTGGTGCTGGTGCACGGGGGCCGCGTCTACAACCAGCTCCTGCCGCCGCCTCCGGTGCAGGAGGGGATCATCCTGCCGCCGACACGGCCGGTGAACGACACGGCCGGGCGCATCATCGTCATCCTCGTCGACGACCTGCACATCGAGGCCAACAAGACGCCCAAGGCCCGGCAGGTCTTCGAGAAGCTGGCGGACACGCTGGTTCACGAGGGCGACCTGTTCGGCATCGTCTCCACGGGCCCTTCTTCCATCCGCGTCGACCTGACCTACGACCGCAACCGCCTCTACTCCGCCATGGAGAAGCTCACGGGCGACGGCTTCACGGCCAACGAGCTCATCAACGAAGTGGCGCCGGGGCCCCGCGGGCCGGAGGAGCTCCGGTGGCGCGCCCACGTTGCCTTCAAGACCGCTCGCGACACAGTGCTGGGGCTCGAGCAGGTGCAGAACCGGCGCAAGGCGGTCATCTACTTCAGCAGCGGCTACGACTTCAACCCGTTCGAGTTCGAGCGCTACTTCGCGCGCAACCCGTTGGCCCGCGACTTCCAGGAGGGCCGCACGTACGGCAACATCTACGAGGACTTCGACCCGGGCTTCGACCCCTTCACGCGCATGGACCGGCAGGGTGAGGTGTTCAGCGACGCCGACCTCGCGATGGAGGTCATGGAGCTGGCGCAGGCCGCCAATCGGGCCAACGCGAGCTTCTACACCGTGGACCCCCGGGGGCTGCTGGCCGGGCCGGACGTCGACTACAACGGTCCCGCGCAGCCGTGGAACGAGTGGCGGATGCAGACGCAGAGCAGCCTGCGCGCACTGGCCGAGCTGACGGGCGGGATTGCCGTGGTCAACCGCAACGACTTCGAGGGCGCGTTCCGGGAGATCGACGCCGAGACGAGCGACTACTACGTGCTGGGGTTCTATTCCAGCAACGCCGACCCGACCGCCCGCACGCGGCGGCTGAGCGTCACGGTGAACCGGGAGGGAGCCGAGGTGCGGTCGCGCACGCACTACACCTTCGCGCGTCCTCCGGGGGAAGTCCCGATTCCCTAGGAGTCTGCGCCGTAGAACGGCGCGGACTCCTGAAGGATTGGGTTGGGCGCCGAGCGGAG